>NZ_JAMYVF010000015.1:0-161534 GCF_040323735.1 Mesorhizobium sp. M0029 | reverse complement strand
TCAACATGGACGACCTGCGCGAGCACAAGAAGCTCGCTCTGCGCCAAGCCGCATGACCAGCATCATGGCTGCCCCATTTTGCAGAACTTGACGCACACAACCTGCAATCGCTGGACGAGTTTGGCCGCAAGGCTAGTCGTCTCCATCAGTGTTATGACCGATACCAGGGAGGGCGCCTAGACCATAGCGTGAACTCATTGCCGTATGCTGGCAGTGCGAGGCAATTAACTGACTGCACAAGATGTAAGTGCATTCGTGGATCAAATTTCCAGATAGCCAAACAGCGCGCGTGTCTCGATTAGGTGGCAAGGAGTTGCGAAAGCTATGTTCGCAGTTTGAGAATCGTCCGATATGCCCCACAACGATGCCGGCAAGACGAGCCGAGGATGATCTGACGCAATGTTCAGATCCAAGAAGGACGGTTACCTGTGACCCAGAAAGGAATCACACTAAAGGACGTTGCCGCAGCGGCTAAGGTGTCGCGCGCCACGGCCGCCCGTGCGCTCAACAGCTACGGTTACGTTGGCGACGAGACGGCGCTCCGCGTGGTTGCGGCAGCCGAAAGGCTGGGCTATCGGGCCAACCTCGTCGCGCAGGCGCTGCGCAGCGGACAGTTGCCGATTATAGGCTTCGTGCCCGGCGACATCCAGAATCCGTTCTTCGCCCGAATCGCGCACGACATAGAGGTGGAGCTGCGCAAGCACCGCCACAATCTTCTGATTGCCAGCAGCGAGGAGAATGTAGAACAGGAAAAAGAACTGCTTGAGAGCCTTCGCTCGCTCAGCATTCGCGGCTTCATCCTTGCCCCAACGTCTGCAACCGACAGCCAGCATATTGTGCAACTGGCCCGCGAAGGCGCGCCGATCGTGCTCATCGACCGCGTGGTAAAGGACCTGCAATGCGACAGCGTCGTCGTCGACAACGAGGGCGGGGCACGCGAGGCAGTGGACTATCTGGTTGGCAACGGTCACCACCGGATCGGTCTTTTGCGCGACGAGTCACGCATCTTTACGGCACAGGAACGCTTGGCTGGCTACCAAAACTCGCTCCACTCGCATGGGATCGCAATCGATGAAGCGCTCATCGGCGTATCGCGCTCGACCGTCGAGCACGCCATCGAAGCCACGATCCGCCTGTTCAGCCGGCGCAATCGCCCGACCGCACTGTTCACGGTGGACAGCCTCATGACGCAAGGCGCGCTTCTTGGCCTGCGTTCAATGGGGCTCTCGATTCCGCATGATGTGTCGGTGGTTGGCTTCGATGACTTCAACCTCGCCACGTTCACCGATCCGCAGATAACGGTCGTGGCGCAACCCATCTCCGAGATCGGACCGCTCGCCGCCAGATACCTGCTGGAGCGGCTTGCCGGCAAAAAGGTTGCACCGCGCCGTACCCGATTTCAGACCCGCTTGATCGTACGCGGATCGGTTGCCCGGCGCGCTGTGCGCTAAAGAGCAAACCCCCCGATTTCGGAGAACTTCGTCTAAAGGACTTGCCATTGGCGAAATTGCGTGCCCATTATTGCTTGTGAGATCGATCTCACATCGGGAAAACGAGCTAGACGGCCCACCGACGCCTAAGGCGGGCTAGAGGCCTGTAACATGCGAAATACAAGGAAAACGTCATGCTGAACTTCGATAGGGACCGCTTCGTGAAGATCCAAAGCGGGGCCGTCGCCGTCGCAGGTGAGGTTCGCTCACTGATGCGCACACTGCTGGCAGATGGCGTCGAGCGGCTGTTTTTCATGGGCACCGGCGGCGTGCAGCTTCTAACCTTGCCCGCGATCGAGTTGGCGCAGCGCTGTTCCACCTTCCCGGTGAGCGGTGCCTATCCGGCGCAGGTCGTGATCGATCCGCCCGCCGGTCTCGACAGCAAGGCCGTGGTGGTCATCCCGTCCTTGTCGGGCACGACCAAGGAAGGCGTCGAGCTCATGGTCTTTCTGAAAAAACGTGGTGTGCGCACGATTTCGCTCACCGGCCATTCGGATACGCCAATCGCACGGGAGGCTGACCACAATTTCACGAACTTCGCCGAAGACGACACCTCGTCGGAATCCTTCTACCTGCAGACGCTGCTGATCGTCCTTGCCCTGCTGGAAGAGCGCGGCGAATATGATGATTTTGATGGCACTGTCGCCGAACTCAAACTGCTGCCGGATCTGCTTGCCGACGCCAAGGCTGCCTTTGAGGACAGGGCGGCCGAACTGGCCCAGACAATCAAGGACGATACCTATCACATCTTCACCGGCGCCGGCTCGGTGTGGCCGGAGGCACACTATTACGGCATGTGCATCCTCGAAGAGATGCAGTGGATTCGCACCCGCCCGGTGCACGCCGCCGACTTCTTCCACGGTACGCTCGAGTTGGTCGAGCCGGGCGTCAGCGTTTTCGTGTTCAAGGGCGAAGATGCCCTTCGGCCCCTGGCCGACCGGGTCGAGAACTTCGCCAAGCGCTACACGGACCGCGTTCGCACGCTGGACGCGGCCTCGGTCAAGTTGCCGGGCATCTCCGCAAAGGTCCGCGGCATGATCTCGCCGGTTCTGCTCGCCACCTTGCTCGAGCGGCTGAGCGCCCATCTCGAGGTGCTGCGCAACCACCCGCTGACCACCCGTCGCTACTACAAACGCGTGGAATATTGATCCCCTCTCACCTCTGAAGGAGCTATCCATGAAACGTTCGCTGCAAATCGTGGCGGTCACGGTGGCCGCGGTATCATCATTGGGGTTGTCGATAAGCGGCAGTTCCGCCGCTTCGCCGGCTGTCACGGCCGACCCAAACGCCAAGGTGGAATACACCGGCACGCTTTCGGTCCTGACGAAGTTCGGGCTGCAACAGCTGTCGCCCTATTTCGTCAACCTGGCACAGGCCTATGAGAACCTCCATCCGGATGTGAAGGTCGAACTTATCCAGGAGAGCGACGACAGCGTGAAGGGCAAGACCAAGACGCTGGTCGCTTCCAACTCGCTGCCCGATATCTATTTCTCCTGGACAGGCAGCTGGGGTGGCAATTTCGTGCGCGGCAATCGCGCCGTTGATCTCACGCCCGTCATTGCTGCCGATACCGAGTGGGGCAAGTCGCTGTCTCCAGCCGCCGTCAAGGCGTTCCAATACAACGGCAAGTTCTATGGCATTCCGCTTTACCAGGATGCCAAGTTCATGGGTTACAACAAGCAGATCTTCGCCAAGCTCAGCCTCAAGGCACCCGGCACTTTCGAGGAATTGCTGACCAGCTGCGACGCCATCCGCAAATCCGGCGTGACACCGATCTCCTTCGGCAACAAGGAGGCCTGGCCGGCAATCCACTTTGCAGGCCAGCTGCTCGCCTACAACGTGCCGCAGGGAACGCTGGAACGCGACTTCGATCCGGCCACCGCCCAATACACCGACCCAGGCTATATCGCAGCACTCAAGCAGTTCAGCCAGCTTGTCGAGCGCTGCACCGATGGCGCCGGCGTCAACGGCACATCCTATGCCTCGGCTCTCCAGGCCTTCACCAACGCGCAGTCGGCCATGTACTACCAGGAGATCATCGAGTTCGATCAGGCCGCCACGCCGGAGTCGGCGTTAAAGCCCGCCGATTTCGGATTCTTCCGGCTGCCGGTGCCCGCCGGCGCCAAGGGTGACGCCAGGTCGATCGAGGGCGCGCCGGAGGGCTACATGATCAATGCGGCATCGAAGAACATCCCGCTGGCGATCGATTTCATGAAGTTCGTGACCTCGAAGGAAAATGCGCAGGTCTTGTCTGCGCCACCTTATGGCCAGCCGAGCGCCACCATCGGCGGCGCCTCGGAATCGAACATGAGCGCGGCTGTGGTCGATGGCCTCAAGGATATCAACGCCGCCTCATACCTCATGCCCTGGCTGGATACGGCCAACCCACCGCGCGTCGCCGCCGTCTGGCTGTCCAGCCTGCAGGCGCTGGCGGGCGGCTCGATGACGCCCGAGCAAGTGATGGACGAGGTGCGCAATGCCGCATCCGCGGCCAAATAAGGCATACCAATGGCAAGGGCCTCGGACACAGTGGACAGCGGCGCCGACATCGGCGTCGCCAAGCCGCAACGGCCAAAGAGCCGGCGGGCGCGCTTCGCCAACCTGTTGTCATTGCGATGGGCGGCGATCGCGCTCATCCTCATCGGCTGGTTCGTGTATTATCCGATCGTCGACAATTTCATCGTCAGCACCACCGACCAGGACATCTACACCGGCGAGGTCACCAATGTCGGCCTCGCCAACTACGACCGGCTGCTGCATGACCCGGTCGTGCTGCTGGCGCTGTGGAACAACTGCCTCTACGCTCTCATCTCCGTCATCTTCCAGGTCTTCGGCGCGTTCCTGCTGGCGGCCATTATCGAGGACCTGAAAAGCGAAAGCTGGCGCCGGCTGTGGCGCGCCGTCTATTTCGTGCCGTCGGCAATCTCGATCACGGTGACCGGCCTGCTGTTTTATTTCATCTACCAGCCGCAGATCGGCTTGCTGGATGCCGCGCTCAGCCGTGTTGGACTGAGCCAGCTCGTCATGCCTTGGCTCGGCAATGAGCACACCGCCATCTATGCCATCATCGCCATGAGCCAATGGCAGGGTTTTGGCTATTCGACGCTGCTGTTCGCCATTGCCATCCAGAAGATCCCGCGCGACCTCTACGATGCGGCAACGATCGACGGCGCGGGTCCGCTTCGCCGCCTGTGGAGCATCACCTTTCCGCTCACCCGGGAAATGACGGGGTTGATGATCATCGTCACCATCACGGGCGCGTTCCAGGTGTTCAACGAGGTTATGGTGATGACCGCAGGCGGGCCTAACAACAGCAGCCAGGTGCTGGGCACGTGGCTCTACCAGAAGGCCTTCATCGAGGACAATTTCGGCTATGGCGCGGCGATCGCCGCCGTCATCTTCATGTTGACCATGCTCACAGGTGCGGCACAGCTCTGGTACACCAAGCGCCGCCGGGTGCAGCTATGAGTGCGATGGTCGCAGCCGGTCGCAGCCGGAACGTGAATGTGTGGTCGGTCATCGCCAGGACATTGCTCTATTCGTTCCTGGTCTGCCTTGGTGTCGTCGTCATCTATCCGCTGATCTGGATGGCGCTGAGCGGCTTCAAGGACAATGCGCAGATCTTCGGCGATCCCTTCGCCCTGCCCACCCATTGGTCGTGGAACAATTACATGCAGGCATGGAACCAGGGCGTGCGTGGCTACGTGACAGTCTCGGTGCTGGTGACCGTCGCTTCGGCCATATGCACCGTCCTGATCAGCGCCTGGACGGCCTTCGGCCTGACCCGCACCAAGATGTCGGCAAAGCCGCTGGTTATTGCCATCGTTCTGGGCGGCTTGATGCTGAGCCCCACCGTGGCGATCATTCCACTGGTGAAGATGTTGCAGGCGCTCGGTCTCTACAACACCTACTGGGCGCTGATCATTCTCTACACGGCGTTCCGTGTGCCGTTCACCACCTTCCTCATCCGCGCCTACATGCTGGATCTGCCTGAAGACATCGACGAGGCGGCGACGATGGATGGCGCCAGCAAGGGTCAGATCTTCTGGCGCATCACCTTGCCGCTGTGCCGGCCGATCATCATTTCCTGCGTCATCCTGCACGTCCTGTTCGCCTGGAACGAATATCTCTTCGCCATGATCTTCACGAGCGGCTCGGATGTGCAGACGCTGCCGGTCGGACTGACGTCGATCATGGCAACCCACGGGACCAACTATGCCGTGGTGTTCGCGGCCATGACGATCTCGGCGCTGCCTATCGTGATCGTGTTCTTTGCCGCACAACGCTACTTCATCCGTGGCTTGGCCGAAGGCATCGGCAAATAACAATTCCCGAAAGGAGCCTTCATGCCGCAGCTCGCTGCTCATCAGCTGATCGGAGCCAATTTCAGCTTCCAGCACTTCCCCTTCGATGAGGTCGCCAGGACGATCCGAGGCTTTGGCCTGCTCGAGATCGAGCTGTGGGGGATTGCCCAGCATCTGGACCTGTTCCACGCCACGGACGCACGTGTCGAATCCGTTCGCCGGGTACTCGCCGACAACGAGCTGTCGGCTTGGTGCTTTACGCCTGAGCAGGTGTTGTATCCAATCAACATCGCCTCAGGCGACGCCGCACTGCGCCAGGACAGCATCGAGCGGTTTTGCCGTGCAGCCGACATCTGCGCGGCGCTTGGCGCCCGCTATCTCTTCCTGACGCCCGGCCGGGGCTACGAGAGCGAACCCCGGCAACCGGCATGGGACCGCGCGGTCGGTTCGATCGGCGAGATCGCCCGGCGCGCCGCCGCAAACGGGGTGCGCTGCCTGCTCGAGCCGTTGCAGCGGTTCGAGAGCAACCTCGTCAATAATGCGGCAGGCCTGCGCCAAATGCTGGATGAGGTGGGCGCCGGCAACGTCGATGTCGTGCTCGACACTGTCGCCATGGCCACGGCCGGCGACACCGTGGCCGGCTATGTCGACCTGTTCGGCTCGCGGCTGGCGCATGTTCATCTGGTCGACGGCACGCCAGGCGGGCATCTGGTGTGGGGGGAGGGCACGCTGCCGCTCGACCACTATGTCAGCGAACTCGCGCGCCTCGGCTATGCCGGTAAGTTCACCTTCGAGCCGTTCGGCAACGGCTCCTACGCGCTCGATCCGGTAAAAGCCTGGACACGCTGCCTTGGCGCCATCGCGCCGTATATCGATCGCGCAACGGTGCCGGCATGAGGTCGAAGAAGCTTATCGCGGTCGGGGACAATTGCCTTGATGCCTATTTGACCAACAACTTGATGACGGTGGGCGGCAATGCCTTGAATGTCGCGGCGCAATGGCGGCGCAACGGCTGGTCCGCGCGCTATTTCGGCGCCGTCGGGAACGATCCCGAAGGCGACGTGGTGCTTGCCGAACTGCAAGGTGCCGGCCTATCTCCGGACGACGTCGAACGGCGTCCCGGCGATACGGCCGTCACCTTGCTGCGCGATGAATCCGGCGACCGGAAGTTCCTGCACGAATCCTTCGGTGTGGGCGAAAACTACATGCCGGCGCCCGCGCATTATGCGGTCATCGCCGCGGCCGACTGGGTGCATCTCGGCACCAACGCCAACAAGCACCTTGTTCAACGATTGGTGGCGGACCATGTGCCGTTCAGCATCGATCTATCGACCGCCCATATGGCGCTGCCGCTCGACGGTGTCCCGCTTTTGTTTGCGTCCGGACCGGACGATGTCGATGTTCCCATCGAGCCATCGCTGGGCGCGCTCAGGGCGGCCGGCGCAAGGCAGGTGGTTTTGACCTGTGGTCGACGCGGCTCCTACTTCGACGATGGCACGAATGTCGTGCATGCGCCGGCGACGCTTGTCGATGTCGTGGATACGTGTGGCGCCGGCGACAGTTTCATTGCCACTTTCCTCGCCGGCTTCCATTTCGGCGGCCTCGGCGCCCTGGAGGCATTGCACAGGGCGTCGATCGCGGCGGCGCAGACCTGCACCCATCTTGGCGGGTTTCCCCAGAGACCGCGTCCGATGCCCGATTGGCTGCCAGCCAAATATGCCAGCTTCATTGTCGATGCGCAGGGAGCCCAAGCGTGACTACAATTCGTTTGCGGCAGCCTGCGGTCGCGCTTGCATCTGACCGGTCGTTTTGGCTGCAGGACATTGCCGCCGCCCCTGCGACCGAGCCATTGCGAGGCGACGAGCGCGCCGACGTGGTGATCGTCGGTGGCGGCTATACCGGTCTGTGGACGGCGCTGCGGATCCTTGAACTGGCGCCGCAAACGCGGGTGGTGATCCTTGAAGCCGATCTGTGCGGATCGGGGGCCTCGGGGCGCAACGGCGGTCAGGTCCATTCATGGTTCGCCGAAATCGACCAGATCAGTGCGGTCGTCGGTCTCGAGGAAGCGCGCCTGCTGTGCGCCGACACGGTGGCATCGATCGCGGAGCTGAAGACGCTGCAGCAAAACGGCACCATAGACATGGACCTGAGGCTGGATGGATGGCTGTGGACCGCAAGCTCCATTGCGCAGGAAGGCGCCTGGGAGACCGCCGTGGCCTTGACGGCAGCTGTTGGAGAAAACCGTTTCAGGCCGCTGACGGCCGAGGACATTCAACGCCGCACCGGTTCATCGGCCTCCTATGTCGGCGTCGTCGAGACCACTGCCGGCACGGTCCATCCCGCCAAACTTGCCATCGGATTGCGCAAGCTGGCACTGGCACGCGGCGTCATCATCCATGAGCGCAGCCCGGTCCTCGCCATCGAACCCGGCATGACATGCACGGTGCGCACGGCGCATGGCGCGGTACGGGCTGACAAAATCGTGCTTGCCGCCAACGCCTGGCTTTCGGCGCTGCCGGAACTGCGACGGCATCTTTATGTTGTCGGCAGCGAGGTGATTGCCACTGCCGCCGTCCCCGAACTGCTCGACAGCATCGGCTGGCGCGACGGTGCCTCGATATGCGATTCCCAGGCCCAGGTGCTCTACTACCAGCGCACCATCGGGGGCAGGGTGGTCTTCGGTCGTGGCAGCGGCAACGTCGCCTTCAGTGGAAATTTCGGCGCCAGCTTCAACCGCAGCCCGGAGCACGGCCGCGACAATATGCGAGAGCTGCATCGGGTCTACCCCTCGCTGCGCGGTGTGGCGATCGAATATGACTGGTCGGGGCCGATCGACTGCGTGCCTGAACACGTTCCTGTCTTCGACCACCTGCGCGATCATCCCAATATCTTCTACGGCATGGGATTTAACGGCACCGGCATCGCGCAGACGCCGATAGCCGGACGCATTCTGGCGAGCCTGGTGCTCGAGCGAAAGGATCGCTGGAGCGAAAGCGGTCTGGTCGGCATCGAGCGGCGCATGTCGCTGCCGCCCGAGCCGTTGCGTTATCTCGGCGCCAGGCTTGTCCGCGCCGCGGTGCGCCGCAAGAACGAGGCCGAGATCCGCAACCGAAACGCCGGCAGGATCACCAGTCTTCTGGCGGCCCTGAAGCCAGGCAGGCGCAAGAAGTAGCCGGGCATCTCGCTCATCGTCACGCTCTTCAAACCATGAGCCGGCACGTGCCGTCCCGATGACGGTGGACGCGGCATTGCGATCAGGGTGCTTGCTGGGTTGATCGACGTACATTCTTAAAGCGGAGTGCGTCGACCTTGTTCTAACGTATTCATGTGGGCCGTACCGCCGTCAGGCCTATGCTTGGCGCACTTGCGGCTTTCCATCCGAGGGCGGGCCAACGGATCCGCGTGCAATGATGGCGGTCGGCAAAACGAGCCTTTCCGCCGGGCGGGAATCTCCCTTCAATCGCCGGATGAGCAATTCCGCGACGCTCTTGCCAAGCGCGTAGACGGGCTGGTCGATAACGGTGATGGGCGGCGTGGTGACGCTCGTCCAGTCCGCATCATGGAAAGTGATGAGCGAAATGTCGTCGGGAACCCGCAGGCCGCGCTCGCGGGTCACCTTGAAGATCTCTAGCGCAATGACGCTGTCGGAGGCGAGGATCGCCGTCGGCCGATCCGGCGCCGACAGCATCTCGCCGGCAACCCTGCGCGTTTCGGTGGGGCTTGTGGCGCCAAGGCGGACATAGCGTTCTGGCCGATCAAGTCCGGCCTCTCGGCACACGGTGAGGAAACCGTCGATGCGCTCACGGACCGACGAGGTGTAGATCTGCCCGAGATCGCGGTACTCGTGCCCTTCGGCGTCGACCGCGGTTACGTAGGCAATGTTGCGGTGGCCGGCATCCGCTAGAAAGCGGGTCGCCAGCATGGCGATGCCGCGATCGTCGGTCGTGACCGTATCGACGTCCAGATCTGCCAGCGCCCTATCCAGCAGGGCAAGCGGTCGGCCCGAGCGGTGGATATCGCGCAGGTGCGCGATGTCGCGCGATTCCGACGGCGTGACGATCAGCCCGTCGACGCGCTTGCCGATGAGCAGTTTCACGGCCGCCTTTTCCGCCTCGATCTTCTCGCCGGAATTGGCCAGGATGACGTTGAACCCGGCTGCCTTTGCCGCGTCGCTGATGCCGCGTACCGCGAGGCTGAAGAACGGGTTCTCGATGTCGCCGACAACCACGCCGATGATGCCGGAGCGGCCGGTCGTCATGCTGCGGGCGAGCTCGTTCGCACGATAGTCCAAGGCCTTGGCCGCGGCCATGACTTCCGCGCGGATCATGTCGCTGACGACGCCGTATCCGCCGAGCACGCGCGCGGCTGTCGCTTTCGAAACATTGGCCGCACGGGCGACGTCGCTGACCGTTATCGACGGGGTCTTGGGGGCGGTTCTTTTCATTGGATGACGACTACAAGAGTTGTTGACGGGAGGTCAATGAGGCGATAACGATTATCAAAGAGACCGGTCTCATACAATATGATACCGGTCTCTTTAGAAGGAGTGGAGCCGAGAGGCGTGACGGACCGTAATCTCGTCAAGGGCATGTCGGGGCGCCAGATGGCGGCTCGACGCAAATACCAAGAAGAACAGACCTTCAGAGTGAGAAAGACATGAGCAGGAAAGAAATTCTCAAGTCGTTGATGTGCCCGGTCAGAACCGGCGCAATGGCTCTTATGGCGATGTGCGTCGGCGCTGGGCTGGTTTCAGGAGCGGCCGCCGCGGATGACAATCCCTATGGCCTCATTGATGCGAAGGTCATCAGCGTCGGAACCATGGGCGATGCCAAACCCTACGCTTTCACCCAGGCCGATGGGTCGTTCACCGGCTTCGACATCGAATTGTTCCGCAACGTCGCGAGCCGCCTTGGATTCAAGCCCGACCAGGTGATCTTCACCGGCCAGGAATTCTCGGCGCTGATGCCTTCCGTTGCAAACGAGCGCTTCGATGTCGCGGTCGCGGCAATCGGCACGACGGAAGCACGCAAAAAGACCGTCGACTTTTCCGACGGGTATATCGCAGGCTATCTCTCCGTGCTTACCGCCGACAAGGCAATCACGGCGGCGGACGGGCTCAAGGGCAAACGTCTCGGCGTCGTACAAGGCACGCTCCAGGAAATCTACGCGGCGAAGAATTTTGTCGGAACCGATCTCGTCAAATTCCCCGACAACAACTCCGCCGTTTCGGCGCTTAACAACGGAACCGTGGATGCCCACTTCCTCGATTACGAGGCCGCCAAGGACTATGGCCTTCGCTACCCGAACCTGAAGATCGCGGTCAATATTCCTTCCTTTGACGCGCCGGCCGGCTTTGTCCTGCGCAAGGGCAACGACAAGCTCCGCAATGCGCTGAACACCGCCCTTCACGCGGCCATGCAGGACGGCACCTGGAAGACGCTTTATGAAAAGTGGTTCCCCGGCTCGCCGATGCCCGACCAGTATCTTCCCAAGAAGTAGACCGTACCCGGCCGCTGGCTTTCATGCCGGCGGCCGGATTACGCCTCCGTCCTTGATGCGGACGATGTAAATAGCGCAACCAAAAGGGGGGCGAATGAACTGGCTCGAAAACCTGCGGCGCAGTTTCCTCGACTGGCACGCAATGGCGGACGTGCTGCCCAGCATGATCACCATCGGATTGAAGAACACCTTGATCCTCGCCGCCGCGTCGACAGTACTGGGTGTCATCCTCGGCATGATCCTGGCGGTCATGGGCATCTCGCAATCGCGCTGGCTGCGCATTCCGGCGCGGGTCTACACGGATATATTCCGTGGGCTGCCGGCGATCGTCACCATCCTGCTGATAGGCCAGGGCTTTGCCCGCATCGGCCGTGAAATCTTCGGCCCTTCGCCCTTTCCGCTCGGCATTCTTGCGCTGAGCCTGATCGCCGGCGCCTATATCGGCGAAATATTCCGCTCGGGCATCCAGAGCGTCGAGCGCGGGCAGATGGAGGCCTGCAGGGCGCTCAGCATGAGCTACGGCCAAGGCATGCGCCTGATCGTGATCCCGCAAGGCATCCGCCGCGTCTTGCCGGCCCTCGTCAACCAGTTCATCGGCAACGTCAAGGATTCAAGCCTTGTCTACTTCCTCGGTCTGCTCGCCTCGGAGCGCGAGATCTTCCGTGTCGGTCAGGACCAGGCAGTGGTCACCGGAAACCTCTCGCCATTGCTTCTGGCCGGCGTGTTCTATCTCGTCATCACCGTGCCGTTGACCCATGTGGTCAACTACATCGACAACTCGCTGCGGGTCGGAAAGAAAAAGGCCGGCCTCGTCATCAGCGGCCTGGCCGAAGTGAGCGAACTGGAGGGCGCCACCGGCAGTGCACCTTCGGAGGCCGGCTCTGATGCCGGCTCAGCGCTGCCCCGCTTCAAGGGCGGCAGTCTCGCCATCACCGATCTCGACATGGCCTATGGCGACCTCGATGTTCTCAAAGGCGTCAGCCTGGCAGTCAAGCCTGGCACGGTCACATGCGTGATCGGCCCATCAGGTTCGGGCAAGTCGACCCTGCTGCGCTGCCTCAACCGCCTGGTCGAGCCCAAGGGCGGTGAGGTGTTGCTCGATGGTGCGAGCATCCTGGCGATGAAGCCTGAAAAACTGCGCCGGCGTGTCGGCATGGTTTTCCAGCAGTTCAATCTGTTTCCCGACCACACCGCGCTCGAAAACGTCATGCTGTCGCTGACCAAGGTAAAGGGGCTCCCTGTACAGGAAGCTGAGCGCATCGCCGAGGCGCGCCTTGCCGACGTCGGGCTTGCGACCCGCAAACACCATCGTCCAGGGAGCCTTTCCGGTGGCCAGCAGCAGCGTGTGGCAATCGCTCGTGCATTGGCGATGGACCCGGAGGTCATCTTGTTCGATGAGGTAACGAGCGCACTCGATCCAGAACTGGTGAAGGGTGTGCTCAACCTCATGGCGGATCTCGGCCGGCGCGGCATGACAATGGTCGTGGTGACGCATGAAATGGGCTTCGCCCGCAAGGTCGCCGATCAGGTCGTCTTCATGGATGAAGGCCGCATCATCGAGGCCGGCACGCCTGCCGCGATTTTCGACACGCCGAAAAGCCCGCGTCTGAAGCACTTCCTTGCCGAAGTGCTTTGATCACGCATGAGCCCTTCAAGACGGCCGCCCAAACCAACCTCCACCAGTGAAAGATATCTCATGGCTGCATCACATCAGGTTTCCAAGGTCGTTGTTGTCGGCGGCGGCATTTTTGGCGTCTCCTCGGCCGTTCATCTTGCAAGGCTCGGCATCGAGACCGTGCTGGTCAATGATGGACCGCTCGCCAAGGGAGCTTCCGGCCGCTCGCTCGCCTGGATCAATTCGGCGCGCAGGCGCTCGGCTGAATATCATCGCCTGCGCATGATCGGTATCGACCGCTACCGCAGTTTGTCGGCGCGATGCCCGGATGCCGCCTGGCTGCGTTTCGACGGTGGCCTGACGTGGGATGCGGACGATGCCTCAAACGAGATCGCCGATGTCTTCGCTCACGAAAAACGTCTCGGCTATGATGCGCAGCATCTGTCCGCGGACGCCATAAGGTTGGTCACGCCGGGTGTCTGCGCAAGCGCTGTCACGCCTCAAGGCGCGATCTTCAACGCGGGTGAGGGCTGGGTCGACCTGCCGTCGCTGATCGAAATATTGATCGCGGAATTCGTGGAGCGGGGCGGCCAGGTGGTCACCGAGGCCGGAAGCGCTACCGTCACCGTCGCCAACGGCCGCGCCACCGGCGTCACCACCACCAGCGGGATCAGCTTCGCCGCCAACGCGGTGCTTCTGGCGACCGGTGCGGATGTGCCGCGAATGGTTGCCGTGGCCGGTCAGCGTATTGCCGATGGGACACCAATCGCGCTGCTGGTCAGGACCAAGCCAGTCGACTTGCCTCTACGCGCCGTGCTCAACACGCCGCGCGTCGCCATCCGGCCGACGCCTGATGGCGCCCTCGCGCTCGATTCTGCCTGGTCGGAAAAAGAGGTGGTAGTCAATCCGGACGGGACTTATCGCGTAAAAGCATCGACCATCCAGGGGCTTCTCGACGAAGCGTCGAATGTTCTCGACGGTCATCCGAAATTGGAATTGGAGAGCTACGGTGTCGGGCCCAAGCCGATCCCCGGAGACGGCGAGCCGGTCTTCGGCCAGTTGCGGGAGATCGAGGGGTATTACGTTGCCTTCAGCCACAGCGGCGCAACACTTGGCTTGATTGCCGGCGAACTGCTTGCAACCGAGATCGCCACCGGAACAGAGCACCCACTCCTTGCAAGCTTTCGACCGTCTCGATTTTCACTTCAGCCTGCCAATTCGCCTCGGAATGGGATGTAATGTGGCATGCTTGGAGTTTCGCTAGCCGAGACGGCGGCCGCCTGGCCGCTTACGCGCACCTGACAAGCGAATATGTTCCGGAACATTTTCTCCACGTTGAAGTTGGACAGCGCCAGGACCGTCGTTCGTCCAAGCTCAACCAGCGCTGAGAAATTCCATGACCAACCAACACCCCAAGACTAAACAGCCCACGGACAAGGATCTGCGAGACAACCCGGGAATCGGCACCTCGAAGGGCGCGGTCAAGGGCGGCGATATGCTCGACGAGAACGATGCTCTCGATGGGGACAATACGTTCGAAGGCGATGTCCAGAACGATGTGACGCCTCAGGGCGGCATCAACCCTGACCAGACCGGACGCACGAACAAGTAGGAGGCACCTTGCCATGGCCGGCCGGAAGACCCACGAGCAGCAGCTGCGCATCATCGAAAAGCGCGAGAACACCAGCAATGCCGGCGACGATTTCAATGCCGAGGATGAGCTGAAGAGAACCAAGCAGGAGCGCGAGGCGCGGCAAGGCGGCGCCAATCTGCGCGACGAGGGCGTGGAATTGACCGACAAGGATGATCGCCAGATGATCCGCGGCGAAAACCAGGAGAGCGAGCACCACAAGCGCAGGCAGGACGACTAAGCCTGTCGTCTTTAAGGCTATCGAGGAGCCATGCCAGACTACCGGCACGCCAGGCACCGCATGGTCGAGGCGCACATCGCCCGCCGCGGTGTGCGCGACGAACGAGTCCTTTCGCCACTGAGGCGGAATCCCGCGCGAGAAATCGTCGACGAGGGGTGCGAGGAGTTCGCCTATGGGGACGGTCCGGGCGGCGTTGCGCTCTGGCTATAGGGACCTGCGAAGACGCGACCTGAACATCGGCCAGCTCTGCCGCGAGAGCTTTGGCGATCAGACAGCCTCGGCCACTACATGCAATCCTCGGCCTCGCAGCAGTTCGATGCCTTCGTCTGTTCGATCGCACCTCGCCTGTTCAGCCGCTGACTGCCGAACAGCGCCTCATCGGGTGGTACTGAGACCTTTGCCTTGGGCACCTGAGTAGGCGGCATTGCCTTCGGGCACGGAACATCTCACCGACTTTCTGGTTAGGCAGGCCGGATGAAGGGAGCTTTGCGCATGGCCACTAATTTGGAAGACGGCAAGACCGCTCAATCTTCCGACCAGTTGCATGGCGGCAATCGCGGCGGCAACAAAGACCAGCGTAAGACTGACAAGACCGCGAACAAGAGCAGCCAGGCGGCGGGATCCGCATCGCGGTAAGGACTGAGACATGCCGACCGCCGCGGACATCCTCATCGAGACGCTGATCGACTGGAACGTCGATATCATCTTTGGCCTGCCGGGCGACGGCATCAATGGCATCATGGAGGCGCTGCGCGGGCGGCAGGACCGCATCCGCTTCATTCAGGTGCGGCACGAGGAATCCGCGGCGTTCATGGCGTGCGCCTACTCAAAATGGACAGGCAAGCTCGGTGTCTGCCTCGCAACTTCCGGCCCTGGCGGCACACACCTCCTGACGGGACTCTACGATGCCAAGCTCGACCAAGCGCCGGTGCTCGCCATTACCGGCATGCAGTTCCACGACCTTATCGAGACCTTCACCCAGCAGGATGTCGACTTGACGCGCGTCTTCAGCGATGTCGCCGTCTTCAACGCGCAGGTCTCCGACGCGGCGCATATGGAAAGCCTGGCCGGTCTCGCCTGCAGGTCGGCGCTGGCACGTCGCGGCGTTGCGCATCTGTCGATCGCCAGCGATGTGCAGGAGCACACGCTCGACCAAGCCAAGCGCTCGAAGCGCAACAAACCGTCGCATACGCCGGATCGTTGGTTCGAAGGAAGCAGGCTTCCCGACGAAGAACAACTTGCGAAAGCCGCCGAGATCCTGAACGGGGCGACAAAGGTCGCGATCCTCGCCGGTCGGGGCGCGCTTGGTGCCAGGCACGAGTTGGAAGAGACGGCGGAGCTGCTTGGTGCCCCCGTCGCAAAGGCCTTGCTCGGTAAGGCTGCCTTGCCCGACGATCACCCGCTGACGACTGGCGGCATCGGAATTCTCGGCACGCTGCCGTCGCAGGAAATCATGGAGGAATGTGACGCGCTGCTCGTCGTCGGCTCGACCTTTCCCTACATCGAATACTACCCGAAGCCGGGACAGGCGCGCGGGGTGCAGATCGAGCGCGACCCGCAGCGCATCGGCCTGCGCTATCCCGTTGAGGCCGGCCTTGCCGGCGATGCCGCCGTGACGCTGCGATTGCTGAACAAGCGCCTGAAGCGCAAGGATGATCGCAGCTTCCTCGAGAAGGCGCAGGCGGGCATGCGACGCTGGCGCGAGATAATGGCGCAGTCGGAGCAAAAGGCCGCCACTTCGCTCAAGCCCCAGGTGGTCACACGCGCATTTGGGAAACGATTGCCCGATGAGGCGATCCTGGTTGCCGATTCCGGCCAGAACACCGAGATGGCGGCCCGCCATATCGAACTGCGTGACGGGCAGGCCTTCGGCGTCTCGGGCGCGCTGGCCTCGATGGCATGCGGACTGCCCTACGCGATCGCCGCGGGCCTGGCCTTTCCCGGCCGGCCGGTCTTCGCGGTCGTCGGCGACGGCGGTCTCGCGATGCAGCTCGGAGAGTTCTCGACGGCAGTTCGGTACCGGGTCCCACTCAAGGTGCTCGTGCTCAAGAACGGCATGCTCAATCAGATCGCCTGGGAGCAGATGATGTTTCTCGGCAACCCGCAATTCGCCTGCGAACTCCAGCCCATCGACTTCGCCATGGCCGCCGAAGCCATGGGCGGCATCGGCTACAGCGTCTCTCGCGCCGAGGAGGTGGAAGGTGTTCTCGACGCTGCCCTAGCTGCTGAGGGTCCGGTGGTCATCGAGGCCGTGGTCGATCCGTTCGAACCGATGATGCCACCGAAGATGCCACCGGATTATGCGAGAAATTTCCGCAAGGCGCTACCGGATACCCCCGGACGCGTGGAAATCGAGGCGAATGTGGCGCAAGAGCCGCTGAGGTCGATGATTACCGCCGGCGAGAAAGACTGACGACACGCAAGAAGGAGCTCGAGTTGAACAAGACCGACAGCGGCACCGCAAATCGCGGTTCGCCGGACCTCATGGGCGGCGACCAAGCGTGCGAGTCCGAGGAATGGGGCGGTGGCTCGAAAGCCGCCAAGGGACCGATCACGGAACCGGATCGACACAACCGCAACTCCAGCCAAAAAAGGAGCTGACATGCAGGATGCCCAGCAGAAATATCCTCGGCCGCCGCTTCCCGAACAGCAGCAGGACATGCCCGGCTACACCGACGAGATGGATCCACGGCCCGACCACGGAGAGGAGAGCTATCGCGGCAGCGGTAAGCTGACGGACCGCGTCGCGCTGATCACCGGCGCGGACTCGGGCATCGGCCGGGCGGTGGCTATCGCGTTTGCACGCGAAGGCGCCGACGTCATGATCTCCTATCTTGAAGAGGACGAAGATGCGCAGGAGACGGCGCGCTTGGTCGAGGAAGCTGGGCGCAAGGCGGTGCTCGCACCCGGCGACATCTCGGACGAAATCTTCGCGCGGTCGCTTGTGCAGCGAGCTATCGATGAATGCGGGCGCCTGGACATCCTCGTCAACAATGCAGCCCACCAGGCGTCGTTCGAGAAGCTGGAGGACATCAGCGCGGAGGAATGGGATCTCACCTTTCGCACCAATGTCTATGCGATGTTCTATCTGTCCCAGGAAGCAGTGAAGCACATGGAACCCGGCTCGACCATCATCAACACATCCTCGATCAACGCGACCAGTCCCTCGCCGGCACTGCTTGCCTACGCCACTACCAAAGGAGCGATCGCCAACTTCACCGCCGGACTTGCAGGACTGGTAGCTGAACGCGGCATTCGGGTAAACGCGGTCGCTCCCGGGCCGATTTGGACGCCGCTGATCCCGTCGACAATGCCCTCTGAGAAGGTCAAGGAGTTCGGGAAGAACACACCGCTCAAGCGTCCCGGGCAACCGGCAGAGCTTGCAGCGACCTATGTGCTGCTTGCCTCGGAAGGATCGAGCTACACCACCGGCGCACTCTACGAGGTCACCGGTGGACGGCCGATGCTTTGAGCGAGCGTACCTGCCAGCTCCACGGCGCCCACTCCCGGTAGCACACTGACATCTGGCGAGGCTCATGCGCGATCAGGATCGCGGACAACCGCCACGTCCGCAAACTGGTCGAGGCGCATGCCGAAGCCACCCACCAGACCCTGAACCGGAGGTTGGTAGACGCGAGGCTGACTTCATTCCGGGTTCACCGGAGCGTCAGCTTTCGGGGAGGGGCAAACGCTGGGTGAATGTCCCCGATAGGCGCATTGCAGCCATGCCGCCGTCGCGTTGTGAGACTGATTTGGCGACCAGCAAAACAGCAGCCTCTACGACTCGTCCCTCTCATCGCGCAAATTAGACACAACGCGGCGGTTCTGCGACCTGCAGGCGGAGTCGGGGCAGTCGCGGACGAGCCTGTCCTTGCCGTAGCCCTTGGCCCACATGCGGTTCCGGTCTATGCCGCCGGCGGCGAGGTAGTCCATCACCGCATCGGCGCGCTGCTGTGACAGCGCCGTTTCACTTGCGCCGGGATCGTCGGCGAAACCCTGCAGCTTGAGCAGCCAGCGCGGATGCTTTGTCAACCAGGCGATCTGGGTGTCGAGGGTGGCCTTGGCGACAGAATCGAGCGCGGCCGAACCTTTCGTGAAGTAGGTGCGGCGGCCGACATTGAGGATAAAATCCTCCTCGCTGCCCGGCTGCACGTTCTGGAAGCCGGCAATCTCGGCGTTGGTGACGTCAGGCGTCGACGGGGCCAGCGTGTTGCTGGTCGAGCAGGATGCGGCCAGAACCAGCAGGCCGGCGGCGAGCAGCCGGCGCGTGTTTTCAATCATGCGGTTCATGATGCGCCAATCATTCGACAGTGGTGGAAGCGGGCGCCTGGTCGGCGATGTGCGGCAGGACCTCCACCGCGGTGCCGATCGGGCACCGCTGGTAGAGGTCGATGATATCTTCGGGGAACATGCGGATGCAGCCGCTGGAAGCGTCGGTGCCGATGCTCCATGGCTCCAGCGTGCCATGCAGGCGGTAGCCGATGTCGGCGCCGTCGCGGTACAGATAGAGCGCTCGCGGCCCGAGCGGATTGTTGGACGCGCCGCCCGCGATCATGGGCGGTAAGTCCGGTTTGCGCTCACGCATTTCGGGGGGCGGGACCCATTGCGGCCACAGCGCGCGGCGATCGATCGTCGCGCGGCCGTACCATTTGAAGCCTTCCTTGCCGACGCCGACGCCGTAGCGGATGGCAGTCTTGTTTTCCATGATGAGGTAGAGGAAGTGGTGGCGGGTATCGACCACGACGGTGCCGACCGGCTCGCTGCTGAAATACTTGACGATCTGGCGATGCCATCTCTTGTCGATCTTGGCGAAGTTGGTCTTGCGATAGACGAAATCGTTATCGCTTGCGGTACCGGCGAAAAAGGATTTTGCCGCCGCGGCTTGAACAATATTGCCGGTTCCACCGACCGCGACCAGCGCCAGACCGCCGAGCACGACACCCCTGCGTGATAAAACCATCGGCAATCCCCCATGCCTTAAGCCTGGCGAACCATAGTTGAGAATGATTTCGGCTCAAAGTGGAAAAATGCTGCAGTGGGTGGGCCGCAAGCGGTCTGTCCTCTTGACGGCAAAATAGCGGCTGCCCGCCGGCTCACGCCGGCGGTTTTTTTTGCGCGGACGGGAACATCCTCGCTCCAAGGGTGTTCTGTCACACCCGGCTCGTTCTTCATCGGTCGTGCCGGTGACCAAGATGTCCCCTCATTCATCATGGTCGGCCCGCGCAGCCTTGACCGCACGCGCGGGCCATCCCATCACAAGGCCCGCTGGCTCAAGCTGGCGGGTTTTTCCGCGTCCATGCGCCGACACTCATCTTCGCATGCCTGTCACAACGAGCCAGGCGGATTCCAGTATCCGCACGCGGCGAGGAGGACTTGCGACATGCCTCGCTGCGGGATTTTCGCGATGAGTCTACCTGGCTCCCGCTGAACGCCATGGCCTGACCACCGGGCGCGTTGGACGACCTTCAAGTCGAAAAAGCCCGCGGCAATCGCACCTTAGGCAAAGAGGCTTTGCTTTGTTGCTGCAGTTGTCATCGCATCAATCGTGGGTAGCAACGCGGTTGTTGCGTGTTGTTGGAGAGATGGGGTTTCCCGAAAAGAATGAACATGCGCAGACAAAAGAAGCGAGCAGGATGGCCGTGAGTACATCTGCCAAATATCTATTACCTCATATGCGCTCGCTCCTCGGAAGGCGATCCCGCCACCCTCTCGACAGTGAAGATGGCGGGATCTCAACCGGCGACAAGGGACTTCGATCGACGGTGGGTTTCCAATTCGGCGTCCGGCTGCGTGTTCCGCCGTTCGGGCTTCTTCCAACCGCAATCAGACGCAAGTCCTATCCCATAAGACTGATGGCCAAATTCGGAACATCCGCTGAAGCATTGCGTTCGGCAGCCTGAAACCCCAAGGCAAAGGATGACTAATCATGTCGAATTGCGAGACTGCAAAATCACATTCGTTAGGAAATCGCGTGGCTGATCTCACAGCCAAGATGCGTGAAGCGCAGATTGACGCGGGTGAAATGATGGCCTTCCACAAGGTTGCAACTATGTTGGAGGACAGCCAAGGACGTATCAATGGCGACGACTTGATCGCCGCATCCTTCGTTCTGCTGGAGGACCGGGCGCCCGAGTGACCCTGCGTTGGTCGGCTTCGATCGTTCCTCGATCAGCACTGCGCAGCCTTTTTTTGTCACGGCTGGCGTCTCCGGGGACCGCGGGAATAGCGCAAGGCTGGAGGGTGCTGTTAGGGCCGCCGCGCCTAACAGCCAAGAGACACCGCTTCGAATTCGACCGCCAGGCGCTCGCCCGCTTTGTCCGAGGGAGGGCATTCATTTTGAAGGCAGCTACGGCGTGTCCTCGCTATCAGTGCCATGCATGCTGGAGCCATGCATGAAGGGCTGGATCTCGTCCGCATCGATCTTGCCGTCACCATTCTCGTCAATGCTAGTGAACATCCTGCCCACCGCGCGTTGAACCTCGTCCTCGGAAACCGATCCGTCGCCATCGGTGTCCAACAGCCCGAACATCAGTCGCATGCCGGCACCGCGCATCAGCTGATGATGCCAGCGTCCAGCCATTCTGTGTCCACGATCGCGGCCACCGTGGTTCTGCCAACGGCCGCCATCTTCATCGTGGCGGTCAGCACCCTCGTTGCGATCGCCTTGATAGTTGCGACTATCTTCCTCGCGGAAACCTTCTTCGGAACCGCGATCCTGCTGCATTCTCTCCCGGACAGCTTGCTCAACCATCTGGCGGATCATTTCGCGTGTTGGTGCATCCGCTTGTCCGGTCGCATCCGGCAACTGTCCGGCGGTCGGCGGTTCGGTTGCCGGAGCGGGTGCAGGTGTCGAGGGTGATGGTGTTCCGCTTGTCTGGGCGAGTGCGGGGGAGGTCAGGGCAATGAAAACGGCGGCCGCGGCCGTCTTGCTGTGTGGAAATCTCATGGCATGCTCCATCAGTGCTTTCGCTTGAAGGCCAAACTGGAGCTCGATGTGATTGTTCCCCGAAGGGATCAGGTCACGGCGAAGTTACTGAGGCATGCCCCGTCTGAGGTAGATCAGGGTCTTCGCCAGGGAATAATTCGGCTCTTCTTCCCTAGGCACAAGAGGAAGCCGGCGCCCATTTTTGCGGGCAATGAACGTTGGACATTCGGCCTCGCCAATTTTCTGCCAATCGATCATACCGACGCATCAATTCCCTCTGCGTCCTCCCTTTCGTGGGACGGAAGCCGTTTCGACCGCACGCCGTCAATCGCGAATCCCGCGTCCATATGCTGCGCGGCCATGAAGCATATTTTTTATGTCATAGACCTCTGTCCGTCTGGACACCATGTTAGCCAGCGCTAAATCAGAGCAATGCGACGCCTCCTGCTGGGACTTACAGTTTTTCTCTTTTGGACCACGTTGCTTCAGGCCGAGGCGTGGCAGCCCTTCGGCGTCCGACAGCTTGGCTTTAGTTTCGATATTCCTCCGAATTTCGTCCTGACTCAGAATTCGGAGCAGGGCGCGGCTTTTCAGGGCCCAAGAGACGCGTTTCTGGTCGTTTGGGGCGCGCGACTGGGCAAAGCAAGTTTTCGCGCCGAGATTGAACATCGCATGATCGAGGACGAAAAGGCCGGTTGGCGACTGACCTATCGGCGCCTAGCCCCGAAATGGGCCAGCTACTCCGGGGTCAAGAATGGCGAGATTCGCTACGTCCGTGCAATTATGGTCTGCAACCAGCGTGCCGCGCTTTTCACAATGAATTATCGGAAATCCGAAAAGAAACCGTATGACCCTGTTGTTGTGCGCATGGTCCGGTCCCTGAGAGCGGAAGGATGTTAGCCAGCAAAGAGCGAGGTTGCCGTACTGTGCTTCCCTCGGCTAAGGGCCCAGTGGTCAACCCGGCTCCCCAATAGCCCCGCCCAGTCACATGAAAGCAGGCAGCGGCAGGTATGCGGCCGGACGTTCCCACGCTGGCTCAGCCGCTCAAAGCCCATCACCGAAAAGCTGCTCAGTGCGGTCGCCAGCTAGAGCTACCACTGAGCCATTCCGCAGCGGCTGGGTAGCGCTCAGCTCCGTACGCGTTCATACCATGAACGGGCGGGGCGAACGTCCTGATAGAGCTACGGCTGTAGAAGCGCGCCGCCAAACTGCGCCCACAAGCGCTCGCACTCTCTCGCCCTTAGGCTCGGGGTACCGGGCGCGCCATAGAAGACCATGGCGCCGCGAATGTCATATCCAAGCACCGAGGCGTTGGCCACGAACTGGATGGCTCTTCCCAAGCTGGTGATGCCGATGTCGACCTCAGCTTTGTTGGTGAGGTCGACCACACCGAATACTTCCGCATTGGCGCTCCTGCCCGCCAAAACGGCCGTCGACATCGCATCATTCACGGCAAGAAGCATTTCGGTGAGTTGCCCGGTGAAAGGGCTCTACAAACGCTTAAATGTCAGGTTTGTTCCCAACCGGCCATAGCGGCTTTCCGACGACCAAGAATGCGACTGCGATTACGCGTATCAATAGAATCACTGCGAACAGGATTGCCATGATTTCCGCCCACTGTATCGGATCACTCCGCGGCGAAGAAAACCCCGCAACATATCTCAGATAGCGGCGGGTGTTCGGCTGTAAGAACCAAGACTGGGTCCCGCGGCCTCTCATGTGCGCGTAGTTGACATCGTCTGCTGGACCGAACGGTCAGGCCGAAGAGCCCAGTTCCTCTCAGCATCGAGCAGTTCATTCTGCTCAATCAAGCCGTTCATAAACAGCCTGAGTATATGCGCAGCTATGCGCTCTCCGTTCTGCGAAGCAAGAGGTAGGGCGCGCTCTTTGCAGACCGTGTGACAAACCTGGGCGAGCATCTCAATGTCGCTTGGCCCCAAAAACCGACCCGGATACAACATACCGTTTTCCTGTTGGAGAGTTGGAATGGATCCATTACGCACGGTTACCGGCAGCCACAATCAACTATGATAGTGAGATGTCGAGTCCGGTGGAAAAAACAGTGAGGTCACAAAAGTGGTCGCACTTGTCTCCGATTGACGGACGCGTCGATGCTACACCGACCAGCGCTACCGCACCCGCTTCATCGACGCGGCTTTGCAAAGGCCTATGACCAGTTCGCTACCAGCTGCCGGACCGCCCAGGCGAGCATGCCGCCGGCCCTCCCGAAAGCGATGTCGTGGATGAGGCAGCCTTTTCCGTATACATCCAGCTGTTACGCTGCGCATCTGCTTCGGTTCGAAAACTCGCCGCGAGCCTGGCGTGCTCGCGTGTCCGGGCCGAAAACGCCTTCACAGCCCACATGTTGATAACGACATCGATGAGGCTGCCGCCGACCTCGTTGGCATAGGATGCTTCCCGGCAAGGGCATCGACCAATGCCCCGGGGCCGACCAGCACGAACCTGCGGGGGCTTTCCCGGAACAAAGCCTCGACGATCCGGTTCGGCAGGGAAGCGGCCAAAATTCATGCCATCGGAGATGCCGAGGCAGATGACAGATGAAAGGGAAGCTGAAGATGACGAAGTCTCGCGACCGCACCGTTCCCGGCGACGGCAAGATCGAAACCGGCCCGAACACATCTCCGCAACAGGATCCGGCAGAGGGGTCGCGCGAGACAATCGATCGCGAACTCGAGCGGACAGACGACGATAATAATTCCGACGAAGCGGAACGCTTGCGCCGAGACCTGCGGAAAGGGGTGGCGGAAGAGACCGAGCTTCCCGAACGCGGCTCGGCCTGAGGATCGCCGGAACCTTGCCAAGGCAAGAGACATGGAAGGCTCGACACCGGTCGGATCGCTGCTTGCTTCGTGCCTTTAACGCACCGGCCACACAACCCATGCGCGGCGGTGACCCAGGAGACGGCGAGAACGGCCGCGCGACGGTCCACTCTGTTCCAGCAAAGTCGGCTCGCCGAGAGCAACCACCTCTGGCGTTAGGGCCTGACGAGATGCCACCTGTCCAGGTCGCATGGCGCCAGGGTTCGGAAATCTCTATCAGGCTGCGCCGGCCTCCTGGCTGCGCTGCGAGCGGGCACGGTCGCGGGCTGCGGCAGTGCCTCCGGGAAAGCCGCTTCGATCGCTGTAGTCGCGTGGCTTGGTCCCCCTCCGAGAGTGGCGCGCGGTCACGCTTTTCGCACCGATGATGTCGAGCAATGTGATGCCGGCGACCATCGCAAGCGCAAGGCCCACATTATCGCGCTTTGGGTTGCCATGCCGATACGCTGTCAGCAATGTCGCGATATCCAGGCCGTCGCCGGCCACCCGGCTCCACAGCCCCGCTTGCTTGTCCACTGAAAGCGAGAGTATGCCGCTGCTTATTTCCCGCGCCCCATAAGCGCGGATCAGATCTTCCTTGCCGCGCATGCCGAGCGCGCCGGCAATCCGCTCGGCGCCAACCAGTTCGGCGACGCCAAGCGCGATGCTGAACCAGCCGAGCTTGCGGGCAAGGCCATCGGAGGCCGCGACCGCACTCTGCCCAGTCTTCAGCACTTTGGGATCGCCAGGCGATCGGGTGATGTTGGTAAGTTTGGCAATCACGTTCATGACGATTTCCCTACGGTTTCAGCACAACCTTGATGCAGCTGTCCTGCTTGTCGCGAAACACCTTGTACATCTCGGGTCCCTGCTCGAGCCCCACGGTATGTGTGATGACGAAGGATGGGTCGATCTGGCCATCTTCGATGCGGCGCAACAGATCCTCGGTCCAACGGTTGACATGGGTCTGCCCCATTCGGAAGGTGAGCCCCTTGTTCATTGCCTGTCCCATCGGAATCTTGTCGACCAGCCCGCTGTAGACGCCGGGGATCGAGATCACGCCGGCCGGCCGGCAGACATAGATCATCTCACGCAAAACGTGCGGTCGATCATTTTCCATCAGCATCAACTGCTTTGCGCGATCGTAGACGGTATCGGGCTGGGCCAGCGAGACGTGGCTTTCCATGCCGACGCAATCGATGCACTTCTCCGGGCCCTTTCCGCCGGTGAGTTCCCGCAGTCGTTCGACGACACTTTCCTCGGCGAAATTGATGGCGATGGCGCCGCCGGCCGCGGCCATGGAAAGCCGCTCCGGCAGGCAATCGATCGCCACCACCTGTTTCGCGCCGAGCAGCAGGGCGCTGCGTATGGCCATCTGCCCGACTGGGCCACAGCCCCACACCGCAACCGTATCGGTGGGCTCAATGTCGCACTGTGCCGCCGCCTGCCATCCGGTAGGAAAAATATCGCCGAGGAAGAGAACCTGCTCGTCGGTAAGGCTGTCAGGCACCTTTACGTGCGTGGCATCGGCGAACGGCACACGCATGTATTCCGCCTGTCCCCCAGGATAGCCGCCGGTCAAATGAGTGTAGCCGAACAGACCCGCGGTGGTGTGCCCGAACACCTTGTCACCGAGATTCTTCTTGCGGTTTGTGCGTTCGCAAACCGAAAAGTTCTGTCGCTTGCACTGGTCGCACTCACCGCAGATTATGGTGAACGGCACGACGATGCGGTCTCCCTTCTTCAGAGCGCCGTTGACGCCCTTGCCGACCTCAACGACCTCTCCCATCATCTCGTGGCCCATGATGTCGCCGGGCAGCATGGCTGGCACATAGTTGTGGTAGAGGTGAAGGTCGGAGCCGCATATGGCACAACTCGTCACCTTGATGATCGCGTCACGTTCATCCTCAATTTCCGGGTCCGAAACCTGATCGCAGCGTATGTCTTCCTTGCCGTGCCAGACCAACGCTCGCATAGCTTGCTCCTATTTTCGCAAGATCTGTGGGTAGGGACCTCGCGCCTGTCCTAAGCGGGCCGATGCCTGGTTGGATCGACTGTGCCGCTGCTTGTCGAACCACAGGGGCGGACCGATGTTCCGGGAGCTCGAGAGAATTTTTGGGCCATTCCAGACCCGCACCTTGGAAGGATCTGTCGCGGGCACCAGCGGCCTTCCCCGGGGCGCGTCGGGCACGAGCCGCTGGAGTCCGACCCACGAATGGACGTACTCAAGTGTACCAAAAAACGTTCCGTCCGCAGGTGTCCTTCGCGGCGGCTGACACGTCATCTGCTCGGTTCTGGCGTCCGTAACCGGCATTCTCTTCCTCGCCCGCACAGGGTCGGCCGAAGCAGCGCTGTGACCGGAGCAGGTAGGAGATGCCGCTCACCGGCGGGCGCGCAGCCCCACCCCGACGCGATCGACACGAGGTGGATGGGCGCCATCGCGACGGCGGCTCTAGCGGAGTATTTCGCAGAAATACAATGATTAGCGGCAGGGCAGACTGCTAGCCGTGCGCAGCCATGAACATGGCGACGGCCGACCGGCAATAGGATTCGACTTCGTTGTCGTCCGCTGCTCTCGCCTCATCGAAGCGTGCGATAATCAGGAGATCGGATCCTTTGAAAAGCGCGGCAAACAAGCGGGCGGACCGGAGAGGATCGGGCACGTTCAGAACCGCCTTCGCGTGCAACTGACGCAACAGGGCCTCGATTTGGGCGATGACATTGGCGGGGCCGGCTTCGTAATGGAGCTTGCTTAAGGACTTTGGATTCGTCTGGTCGGCCATGACCATGGCTTCGACACTGCGGACATCTGATCTCAAAAGCGTGCGAAGTAGGGATGATCCCACCGCCATGAGCTGATCCTCGACCGAACCGCCGACGCATTCAAGAAGGGCCTGTGGTGTAAACAACTGATGGCAGCCGGACGCGATGGCCGCGCTGAACAGCGCCTCCTTGTTCTCGAAGTGCCGATAGATGCTGAGTTTGGATATCTTCGCCCGCTGGGCGACCTTGTCCAATGTGGTCGCTTGAAAACCCAATTCCACAAAGAGTTCGGACGCAGCGTCGAGTATCGTTTGGCCAAGCGCCTCGTTGGCGGGCCGGCCGCGCCGGCCCTGGCTATTTTCGGTCACGACAATTCCAGTCCTTGACAGTATCCTAATTCTTGGATTACGATACCATGTAGTTTCTGAAATGCGCAAGCCGATGGGTAGGTTTGGTCCAACCAGCCCCTCATCCACAACACGGAGCCCATCATGGATGACGTCATCATCATCGGCGGCAGCTTTGCCGGTCTCGCCGGTGCCCTGCAACTCGGCCGTGCCCGCCGTAAGGTCACCGTTCTCGATACCGGCCTGCCGCGCAACCGCTTCGCCGGCCACTCGCATGGCCTGCTCGGCCACGATCACAAGCCACCGCTGGACATCCTGGCCGAGGCGCGGCGGCAGCTGGCGCGCTATCCCACGATCAAGCTGGTCAATGCCCGGGCCGACAGCCTCTCCGGGGCCATCGACGATTTCTCCGTCCTCACTGGCGATGGCGGAAGCCTCGGCGCGCGCCGCCTGATCCTGAGCTATGGCGTCGCCGACCAGATGCCTGATGTTCCGGGCTTTGCCAAAGGTTGGGGCACGTCCATCGTGCCCTGCCCCTATTGCGACGGCTTTGAAGTCGCCGGCCAGCATTGGGGCCTCGTCTGGTCCGGCCCGCCGTCGCACAATTATGTCAGGCTGTACCACGATTGGACCGACAGGTTGACGGTGTTTGCCGATAGTCACGACATTCCTCCCGACATCCGGGCCGGTCTGGCGCGCCGCAACATACCTGTCGTCGACGGCCGGATCAGCGAGATCGCCCATCACGGGGGGCATAACGCCACCGTCAAGCTCGATACCGGCCCCAATGTCGCGGTCGACATCCTGTTCGCGCATCCGCGCAACAAGCCGTCCGCAAGCCTGCACGAATCACTGGGCCTCGCCACGGTCGATACGCCCCTCGGCGTAATCCTCAAGGTCGACGAGCGCCGCGAAACCAGCATGCCCGGCATCTACGCCGCGGGCGACCTCGCCAACCCCCTCACGCCGCCATCGGTCACCCTGGCAATATCGCACGGCGCGACGGCTGGGATCTCCGCCCAGCAGTCGATGCTGGTTTGAGAGCGCAGATTCCCTTCTCCGGGTGCCGCAGGCTATCATATTCTCAAGGCGAGGTTACGGAACGCCGGCCCGCTCTCCCCTGAGGGGCATCTTTGGCCGGTTGGCTTTGAGAACTCAACTGCGCTGCCGGCATGACGGCGATCGCCGACATCGGTTATCAAGCTCAATCACGCTGGAAAGCATGAACCACGTCGACGTCGACATCGCCGGCGGGCTTACGGTATGGCGACCGGTGGCGGAAGATTTGCCACCGCTGTCGGCACCTCGATGCTGCGACGCTACTTTGCAGAACGGTCGCGCCCAGCAGCGCTTCTGGCGGAAGTCTCAGGCGGCCACGACGCGCGCCAGCAGTGACGCGGCCTCGGTACCAGCCAAGCCAAGGTCACGGACGCTGCTCATGTGATTGGCCCCACCAAGGGTGGTGCGCGAAACAGTCAGTCCCTGTGTGTCAAGGTGGTCCGTGAAGAGTGCGGCCTGGCTGTGGAACGGCGGCGTTTCATCGGCGCCGACCGAGATATCTACGCCCACGGATGGATCGAAACTGTGGTCGATCGGCGAGAATCGGCGGGCCTCCTCGTCGGTGATCGCGATCTCCGCGGCAAGGAACGACATCTGCAATGGCTTCAGGTCGTAAAGGCCGCCAAGCAGCAGCGCAGCTTTGATGCCGGAAGGCCGCTCGTCACCGTCGAAAAGCATTGTTGCCAGATGCGCACCGGCGGAATGACCGCTAACGGTCAGCAGGCCGGGATTGCCGCCATGGTGTGCGACATTGTCAAATACCCATCGCTTGGCGCGGCGCACCTGGTCGACGATCCTGGCCATCCTGACGGTCGGCATCAGCGCGTAGTCGACAATGACCGCGATCGCACCTGCGTTCGTAACGGTCTCGGCGACGTAGGAATAGTCGCGCTTGGAGAACATGCGCCAATAGCCCCCGTGGATGAACATGTGCACCGGCAGGCGGTCCCGTTTGCCCTCGGGAAAGAACAGATCCACGGTTTCGGTGGCGTCAGCCCCGTAGGCGACATCGGCGACCATGGGAACATTCGCCCTGGTCTCCTCGCTTCTGCGAACGATCTCGGCGACGATGTCATCGAACTCGACCACATGATCGCGAATGCGAAACGGATCTTTGGCGTGATGTCCGCTCACAGGGTCACGGCGATGTACTTGGCCTCCATGAACTCGGCAACGCCGTGCTTCTGACCGCCTTCGCGGCCTAGCCCGCTCTGCTTGACACCTCCGAAAGGCGCCGCCGGATCCGACATCAGGCCGCGGTTGAGCGCGATCATGCCGGACTCGATCTTCGATGCCACGCGCATCCCCCGGCCCAGGTCGCGCGTATAGATGTAGGCAGCGAGACCGTATTCGGTGTCATTGGCTTTGGAGATGACATCCGCCTCGCTTTCGAAGCGACTGATCGGCGCCACGGGACCGAAGATCTCCTCGTGAGCCATGGCAACGTCGGCCGGCACGTCCTTGAGCACCGTTGGCGGATAGAAAAAGCCTCTGCCTTCAGATACGCCGCCGCCACACAGGATTTTGGCGCCGCGGGCAACGGCGTCCTGCACAAGCCGGTCGATCTTGTGCACAGCCTTCCTGGTGATCATCGGCCCGCATTCTGTGTCTGAGTCTGTGCCCGGGCCCAGGTTGAGTGCCGCCATGCGTTTGCTCAAGCCTTCCGCGAAAGCATCATGGATGCCGGCCTGGACGTAAAGCCGGTTGGCGGCCGTGCAGGCTTCGCCGGCGTTGCGCATCTTGGCAACCATCGCACCGTCGAGGGCTGCTTCCAGGTCGGCGTCGTCGAAGACGATGAAGGGAGCGTTGCCGCCAAGCTCCATGGAACAGGAAATGACGTGCTTTGCGGCTTCGGCCAGCAGCACGCGGCCGACGCCGGTCGAGCCGGTGAAGGACAGCTTTCGCACGCGCGGATCGGCCAGCATGGCCGCCGTCACCGGCCCGGGGGTCGAGGTCGTCAGCACGTTGACGACGCCGGGCGGCACGCCGGCCTCCTCGTAGAGCGCCGCAAGCGCATAGGCCGTCAGCGGCGTCTCGCTGGCGGGCTTCAGGATCACCGTGCAGCCGGCCGCGAGCGCCGGAGCGATTTTGCGTGTCGCCATCGCAGCCGGGAAATTCCATGGCGTGATGAGCACGCAAATGCCGATGGGCTGGTAGTCGACAATGATCCGGTTCGCGCCCGAGGGCGCAAGGCCGAACTCGCCGTTGATGCGGACCGCTTCCTCGGCGTTCCAGCGAAAGAATTCCGCCGCATAGGCGACTTCGCCGTGCGCATCGCGCAGCGCCTTGCCGTTCTCCAGCGAGATCAGCGCGGCCAACGTCTCCGCCCGTTCGGTCATCAGTTCGAAGCAGCGCCGCAGGATTTCCGATCGCCTGCGTGGCGGGGTCTCGCGCCAGCCGGCCGCCGCCTTCGCGGCAGCGTCGACGGCGGCGGCGGCATCAGTGAGCGTTGCATCGGGAACCGCAGCGATCACGGCTTCAGTCGAGGGATCGACCACTTCGATCACGCGGCCCTCCGATGAGGGCCGCCAGCGTCCGCCAATGTAGAGACCGTGCGAGACCGTGGCGTAGTCGAACATATCTTGATCCTCGTCGGATATGGCTGCGGCAATGTTCATTGGATGAACTCCTGTCGATCACATCGTGGTGGCGGACATGTCGCCGTCATAGGCAGCCCTGACCAGCTGTCGCATCGCGGCGCGGTCGAACGGGCGGGGATTGTTCTTGATCAACCGGTCGATGCCCAGCGCCTGCTCAGCAGTCCAGTCGATCTTGTCTTCGGGAAGACCCAATTCGGCCAATGTCGGTGTGATGCCGATGGCGCCAAACAGCCGGCTCACCTCACGGATGGTGGCGTGCGCCAAGGCATCGGCGTCGCCGCCGCCCTGATGGGAAAGGCCAAGAGCAGCGCCGACTTCGGCAATCTCCGCGGCTGCGGCGGCCAGGTTGTAGGTCATCACATAGGGCAGCATGGTGGCCACTCCCAGGCCATGCGGGGTGTGGGTAAGCGCACCGACGGGATACTGCACCGCATGGGCGGCGGCCGTTCCCGCCGTGCCGAAAGCGCAACCGGCGGCCAGCGCTCCCATCATCACGTCGGCGCGCGCATCCTCGTCCGATCCGTCGCGATATGCCTTTTCCAGACTGCGGCCGAGCAGCCTGATGGCCAAAAGCGCGAAATGATCGGTCAGAGCGCTCTTGCCGATGAACACGTGCTGTTGCGGCAAATGAGGGTCGGCGCCGCGTTTGGCCGCTGTGAAGGCCTCGATTGCGTGCGTCAGCGCGTCGGCGCCGGCGATCGCCGTCAAGGATGGTGGACAGGTCACCGTCAGATCCGGATCGCAAAGCGCCACTGCTGCGATGAGATGCGGACTGGCGATACCCACTTTCAGCGTCCGATCCGGGTCGGAGATCACGGCGACGGGGGTCACCTCGGAGCCTGTTCCAGCCGTCGTCGGCACTGCGATCACCGGAAGGGTAGGGCCGGGTACCTTGAACTCGCCATAGTAGTCCTCGAGCTTGCCGCCGTGGCTGAGCAGAAGTGCAGCGCATTTGGCCATATCGAGGCAGCTGCCGCCCCCGATGCCGATCACCATGTCCGGCTTGAAATCTTTCGCTTGCGCAATGCAGGCGGCGACGCTGTCGCGCGGCACATCCGGCAGCGTTCGGTCGAAGACCAACGTCTCGATCGCCGCGTTGTGCAAGCCAGCGAGAATCTCGGCGAACTGCGACGTCGCCGCGAAGCGCTCATCGGTACAGACGAACGCGCGGCGCCCATATTTGGCGGCGATGGCAGGCAGGACATGGCGCTGGCCTTTGCCGAACAGAATCTCGCTCGGCAGGCGCGCCGCTGCAAACAAGCTCATGCACAAGATCCTGCGAGGACGGGTTGGAAGCCGACAGGCTTGGCTTCGTGCCAGAGGCCGACCTCGGCGCTGCAGGTCATGATCATGCGATGCCCTCTAATAAAATCGTATAGGATATAGGATTGAGTTTCGCGGAGCATCGTGTTAGTGGGTGGTTCTGTCAAGAGGCAAACGATGCAGAACACGGACCTGACGGTTGACAATGAAGCCCGTGCCAGGGGTCGTATCCAGCGCGCCAACAGTCTGGCCGGCGACGTTTACGAAGCAATCTTCGCGCAGCTCATGTCCTTGAGGATTGCTCCGGGATCGCGCATCACCGTCGACAATCTCGTCAAGGAATTCAACGTCTCACATACCCCCATTCGTGAAGCGCTTGGCAGGCTGGAGGGGGAAGGGCTGGTTCTGAAAACCCACCTGATCGGCTATCGCGCCGCCCCACAAATCACCCGCCGGCGCTTCGACGAGCTTTACGAGCTGCGTCTATTGCTTGAACCTGCCGCCGCGGCCAAAGCCACCGCAACAATGGACGGCGAGCGCCTTGCCGCGCTGCAGGAGGCGGCCGGCGTCATGGCCCGACGGGTGGGGAAAGACGAACGCCTGCGCTATTCGAACTTCGCCCGTCAGGATGCGATCTTCCACGACAAGATCGTCGAGTTTGCCCAAAACGAACTCATTCGCGAGACACTGAATCACCAGCATACCCACTTCCATATCTTCCGCCTGATGTATCACTCCAGGGTGACCGAAGAGGCGCTCGACGAGCACGAGGCTATTCTCGCTGCCTTTGCCGCGGGCGATCCGGACGCCGCCGAAAAAGCCATGCGCGCGCACATCGAAAATTCGCGGGACAGGCTCCTGCCTGCGTTCGAGTAGCCTGGCGATGTTGCTTGTCAGAGGCACCCTCAAGCGCGGCGCGCCGCTGTCCGCCCAGCCTGCCGCCTACGAATTCTATTCCCCGTTCTGAGCCGATTTCGATCCCGGGAAGCGAGGCGCGCAGTGCACCTCGCCCCTGAAACAAGCCGAGAGGAAAAGACATGCCAGCCAAAAAAATCCTGATGCTGACCGGTGATTTCACCGAGGAGTATGAAATCTTCGTCTATCAGCAGGCGATGGAAGCGGTGGGACACACCGTCCATGTCGTGTGCCCCGACAAAAGCGCCGGAGACATGATCAAGACATCGCTGCACGATTTCGAGGGCGATCAGACCTACACCGAAAAGCCCGGCCATAACGCGCTGATCAACAAGACCTTCGCCGACGCCGAGAAGCAGCTGAGCCAGTACGACGCTGTCTATTGCGCCGGCGGTCGTGGCCCCGAATACATCCGCACCGACAAGCGGATACAGGCAATGGTGCGCCATTTTCACGAGGCCAAGAAGCCGATCTTCACGATCTGCCATGGCGTCCAGATTCTGATCGCGGTCGACGGCGTCGTGCGCGGCAAGAAGGTGGCGGCGCTCGCCGCCTGCGAGCCGGAGGTGACGCTTGCCGGCGGCACCTACATCGATCTGTCTCCCACCGACGCCTATGTCGATGGGACCATGGTTTCAGCCAAAGGCTGGACCGCGCTTGCGGCGTTCATCCGTGAATGCCTGAAGGTGCTGGGAACGGAAATCCACCATTCTTGAACCGTTGAGCCGGCGCATCCCCTGAGGGATGCGCCGGCTCCCTCAACGGCGCGGCGACTTCCGTCATTTCATCAAGTTCAGATCAGGAACCTGCGGCAGGTGTGCTCCAGAACCTTGTGCCATCATCACCTCGGACGCCTTCAAGGCGCTGCCGCATCGCGTGCGTGCACAGCGCGCTATCCTCGTTGACCTTTCCCAGCTTGGCGGGTGCGAACCCGAGTTGATTGGCCCATTGGGGAACTGGACATGAAGTCGGCGCCGGGAGCTATCAGGGCTTCACGAACCGAAACGCGAAGCGATCGGTCTCGCCCTTGATCGCGGGATCGAACACCTTGATCGAGTGCGGGTCATCCCTGTTCAAGAGCACGGTGCTTTCCGCGTCCAGCACGAAGCCGGCCGCCTCCACCTCCTCGCGGACGGATGCAGGGTCGATCCGATGCAGCGACCGTGTGTCGCTCGTGCCTGACCCAGCGGCGGCGGCGTGGTCGACGATGACGTAGGACCCACCGGGTTTCAGCCGCTTGTAGACAGCTCGATTGAAGTCGGCGGCCGTCGCACCCTTCTTCTGGACCAGGGCGGTGTGAAGATCGTGGTAAAACAGGTGCAGCCATAGGACATCCGCTGGCGGCGTGACCTCCGGCATCGCGACGAGATCCGCCGAGGCGGCTTCGACGTTCTCTCGGCCCGGCTCCTTCGCGAGCGTCCGCATGAGGCCGACCGGATCGTTCTTGAAGTGGGCGACTTCGGCCGGCACGAAGCTGTAGACCCGCCCCTCTGATCCGACGATGTCGGAGAAGAGGCGCGTCCAGTCTCCGTCGCCAGGGTAGACGTCGATCACGGTGGAGCCCGCCTCGATTCGTGCGAACCGGATTAATTCGGACACCTTGGATTGGTCGTACATCGAAATCTCCTTAGGAGTGGATATTCTTCTCGGTGCTCATAATGATTTCTCCATTTGCTCGGATCGGATCGGGCTTGATCCGATCCGAGTTCCGATCGCCTGCGTTGTCTCTTTGCCGGTGTGGACGTCGTGCTCGTCAGCCGAACTTGACCAAGTCCTTAAAGATGAGACGACCCCAGCTGTCTCCGCGCGCCTGGAACAGCAGGCCACCTTCCGACACCCCGCCAAGCTTGGTCGGCGCGAAACCGAGATTTTCCGCAAGCTCCCCAATCTGTATTGCGGCAGCGTCATCGTCGCTTGCCAGGAACACGACCCTCCGGCCACCATGTACGGCCGGATCATGATCAAGCACCGGGGCGACCAAATGGTTGAAGCCCTTGACCAGTTTTGCGCCAGAGAAGGCCTGCGCGATGAACTTGGAAGAAGGTTGTCCTCCCAGTTCCTCCGGGGGCACGCCATAGGCATTGGTCACATCGATGATCGTCTTCCCCTGCCAGGTGGGGAGCGCCTTCGCGACATCCGGGTGCGCCTCGAAGCGGACAGCCAAAAGATGATGTCCGCCTTGATGGCTTCCGCCAGGTTTTTTGGGGATGATCGTGGGTCCGATCGCGGCCGCATCGGCGGCAAAGCTTTCCGGGTCGCGTGTGGTTGCAACGGAAACTTCGATGCCGTTTCGGGCAAACGCCTTGGCAAGGGCCTGTCCGATATTGCCGAATCCTACGATTGCATAGTTCATAGTACTTCTCCGATCTGGTGCTAATGCGGGGCTCAGACTTGCGCCATGCCTCCATCGACGGCGAGATCCACGCCGGTGACGAAAGAACTTTCATCGGAGGCGAGGAACGTTACGGCAGCAGCGATTTCCTCTGGTTTGCCCCTGCGACCCATTGGGATCTGTGACGCAAACTGGGCGGCCGCTTGCTCGGCTTGCTCAGGGGTAAGGCCAGTCGTTGTCTCCAAGGCCGGCGTCTCGATTGGTCCCGGACTCATTGCATTGACGCGGATTTTGCGGTCTTTGAGTTCCAGTGTCCAAGCGCGCGCGAAGTTGCGTACAGCCGCCTTGCTCGCGGCGTAGGTACTAAACCCTGGAAGCCCTAACACGTTCGACACTGAAGAATTCAGGATGATCGAACCGCCGTCTTTGAACAGGGGAAGGGCCTTCTGCACCGTAAAGAACAGACCCTTCACGTTCACATCGAAGGTCTGATCAAAAATGTGCCTCGATAGCGACGGCGAGCGGTGCGATCGTCCCCGCGCCGGCGTTGGCGAAGAGAATGTCGATATGACCATATTTCTCCTTCACGACGGCATAGAGGCGATCCAGATCTTCCAGGAGCGACACGTCACCCACGACCGTCGTAACGTTTTTCATGATGAAGGCTGCGGCCTCCTTCAGCTCCTTCTCTCTTCGCCCGGTAATCACGACGTGCGCTCCTTCTTCTACGAAGCGCTTGGCTGTGGCCAATCCGATCCCGCTGCTTCCGCCCGTGATGACTGCGATCTTGCCTTCGAGTTTTTTCATAATTCTTTGTCTTTCGTTGCGCACGGGCCAGGTACGGACCGCGCTGGGGGTCAGAGTTGAGCCAGGCCGCCGTCGACGGCGACCTCGCTGGCAGTCATGAAGCTGCTGTCCGGCGACGCGAGAAAGGCGGCCACGGCCCCGATCTCCGCCGGATCGGCCATGCGCTGGAGCGGAGTCATCGCGCCGTAGGCCTTCTGGCCTTCCTCGCCCAACGCCTCCTTCGCGAGTTCGGTCGCCGTCGCCCCGGGCGACAACACGTTTACCCGGATGCCGGTGCCCTTCAGGTCCTCCGCCCAGGTCCGCGCCAGGTTGCGCACTGCCGCCTTGCTCGCGCTATAGGCAGTGAACCCCGGAGCGCCCGTGGTGCCGGCGCTCGAGCCGGTCAGGATGATCGAACCGCCCTGGCTCATCAGCGGCAGCGCCTTCTGGACCGTGAAGATCGTACCCTTCACATTAGTGTCGAAGGTTTCGTCAATGTGCCTGGCGGTGATCTGCCCGAGCGGAAGCGGACTTCCCGCCCCGGCATTGGCGAAGACGATATCGAGGCTTCCGCGCTCGGCCTTCACCGCAGTGTAGAGTCGGTCGAGGTCGGCCTCATCCGAGACCGAGCCCTTAACCGCGCGGGCACTAGGCCCAAGGTCAGCCACGGCGGCGTTGAGCGCTTCCTGCCGGCGGCCGAAGATGAAGACGAAGGCGCCCTCCTCGATAAAGCGCTTGGCTGCGGCGCGGCCGATGCCCGTAGCGCCGCCGGTTATCACAGCGGTCTTTCCATTCAGTCTGTTCATGTCATGCATCCTTCGTTTCGCCGTCTCGTATCTTTGGCTGCACGGGAAAGTCCCGCGAGAGCCTCAAGATGGGTTCGCCGAAGTCGGGCGGTGAGTGCGCAATCGCGCACATCGCTGGTGCGAAAACGATCCAGCTAGATGATTGAACGCCGCGGCGACCGCACGAACTACGGCTGATCGTGTTAGTATGGGCTTTGCAAACCGCACTTCGCTGCGCAGGAATGCACCATGATCGACTGGGATGACGTCCGCTACTTTCTTGCCGCCGCGCGCGGCGGCTCGGTGCGTGCTGCCGCCGCGCACCTCGGTGTGAACCACTCGACCGTGCTGCGACGCATCGCTCAGCTCGAGGAACGCCTCGGGGCGCAGATGTTCGAAAAGCTGCCTTCCGGCTACCGCCTGACGGCTGCGGGCGAAGAGGTCCTCGATCTCGCGACACAGATGGAAGCGTCGTCGCACCAGTTGGAGACGCGAGTCTTCGGTCGTGACCAGAGCGCGCGCGGGCTTTTGCGGGTGACGCTTCCACCGTTCCTCGCCACACACCTGCTCATGCCGGATCTCGCCGACTTCGCGCGTCTACATCGCGACATCGAGATGGAAATCCTGTCGTCCGGCGAGCTGGCCAATCTGACCAACCGAGAGGCCGACGTCGCGATCCGCATTGTCGCCGACCGCAAGACCCTGCCGCTCAATCTTCACGGCCTGAAGGGACCGGAGCTGTTCAGCGGCGTCTACATGTCTCGCGATCGACTAGCCGCGTGGCGTGCGGGCACGCCTGATCCCATCCGGTGGATAGGCATAGACAATCATGGAATTCCGGACTGGGCGCGCGAGGGAGAAGTTCACGTGACGGGAGTACCGTTCAGGACACCTGACGCCGAGACGCAGATCATCGCGGCGCACCAAGGGATTGGGATAACGAAACTGCCGTGCTTCGTTGGAGATGCCGACCCCCTGCTGGTGAGGGTGCCGGGGATCGACGTGCCCATGCATGGGACACTGTGGCTTCTCACGCAAGGCGAGACACGCAAGACGAAGCGGGTGCGGCTCTTCACGGAGTTCGTATCCCGCAGGCTCGCCGCGTACGCTCCGCTTCTCGCGGGGCTGTCCATATCGCGCGACTGACGCCCGGCAGGTCGGCCGGCAACGCTTCCCGCAATCCGGGTGGAAGCCGAGCTGCGATCGCTTGAAGCGGCGTGTTCAATCCGCAATCCAGTGGGAGTAGGGAAACGGCGGCAGTAGCGTAGAGGTACCAGCCTAAGCTCGACCTCCTCCCACACCATGATCAGACAACGATGCCACCGTCTTCACCGCGCCATCGAGCATGTCGCCTTTCTCGTCTTTCAGCGCAGCTTCGCGCAACCGCCTGATCCAGTCGGCAGCGTCATCGCGGCCCTTGACCAGATCGAGCGCTGACAGGACGCGATCGAATTTGGACTGGGCGCGGACGTGGGTGTCGCTGTAGCCCTTGATCAGCCGACGGCAGTTCAGGATTTCGACGGCGAGCGCGTAATCCTGGGGCACATATCCAAGCGCCAGCGCATACCAGCGCTCCAGATGCGCCGTCTCGACCTTGTGGCGCAACAGGCGGCGGCGCCAGCGGCGCAGGCCGCCGATGAACCAGAGGACCGCAAAGCCGGCAAAGCTGTCGGTTCGGATGCGCCGGCCGTGATTGATGCGCCGGTCGAGAAAGCCGGCAAGTTTCGGTCGGTTCTCGATGTAGCTGCCCAACCCCACCGGCAAAGTGCCGCAGAACTCCTCGATGCGCGGATGGAAATACTCGGTCACCTGCAGGATGGAGCCGTTCTTGACGCCCACCTCCTTGCGCACCCGCCGGTCACGCGTCGAACGTGTCTTGAGATCGGCGACGCGGATCATGTCGTCGTAGCACAGCGCGTTGGCCAGATGCTTGGCGGCAGCGATGGACAATCCATAGGCATGGCCGGGATCGTCGAGCGCAACGGCCTTGTCCAACCGGTCGAGATAGTCGCGGCCATAGGCGATGTCCTGGTAGTCGACGACCTTTCTCAGGCCCCGGAGCGCCATGTCGCGCACCGCCGCGGGCATCAGGTCGATGCGGGCGGCCAGCGCCTGCCAACCCTGCAGCAGGTTCTGCGGACCGCTCACGCGCCCTGCGCCCGGAGCGGGGTCGACCGTGGCCGGTTCTGCCGGCTCTGGCGCGGGGGCCGTCGTACCGCGCGCGCGGTCGTAGGCGACCGCGAAGGCAGCGAGGCTGGCTTTCGCGCCCCGGCCGCCGGCGCCGATCGCTTGCTCATAGCTTTCACGCCTGAACGGCAATGCGTCGGAGCCTGCCAGCGCGCCAAGGAGGCTGGCCGAGATCATTGAGCCATTGTCCGCGGCGATCTTTTCCATGTCGAAGGCGATGAAGCGTTTCGATGCAGCTTCCGCCGTCGCGCGTACCTTGGAAGACGAGGCCCGGCCGTCACCCGGCTCGATCTTTTCCGACACCGCGGCGATACGGTGCGAGGAGGTGATCAGCGTGGTGCGATCGGGCGTGACGAAGCCCCTGATGATGGCGCGGCCGGCTTCCATCAGCTCGGCGGCGATCAATATGTCGACATCGCCTTGCGAAGGCGACAGGGCAAAGACCGGCAGCCGGCCGGTGTCGCGGGCCATCTCGACGTAATAGATCGTAGCGCCGGTGCGCTGGGCGACGCCAGCGACGGAGGTCGATTGCGCGACATAGGAATTGCGCTCGGCGACATCGGTGATCCAGTCGGCGAGCACACCGCCGCCCTGGCCACCGACCGCGAGCAAAGCGAGTTTGATCACCGGCTCGGTATCGGCGGCACCGGATTTCGGGCGCAAGGGCGAAGCCTGGTCAAGCATCGGCGAACGTCAACCTTCGGCTCTCGCGGCGGCGCTGCATCAGGCCGATCACGGCGCGGCGAGCGCTTTCCAGGAAACGGTCCCAGCGGCCCGGATTGTGCACGACATCGGCGCGGTAGAAGGATGGGCACAGCACGGCGGCGTCCGCCACCTCGCCGCAATTGCCGCAGCCAACGCAGCTCTGGTCGATCGATGCCACCGGATCGTCACGCAAGGGATCGTCGAGCGATTTCACCGACAGCGACGGGCAGCCGGACAGCCGCATGCAGGCGTGGTCGCCGGTGCAGATGTCCTCGTCGACGCCGAATTTCGGCTTGACGACACGGGTTCCGCCCTTGATCGCCTTGTCGACCAGCGGCTTTTCGCGACGCTGGAGGTTGAGCATGCATTCGGACGAGGCGACGATGACCTTCGGTCCCTTTTCCTCCGTCGTCAGCGCCTCGCGCAGCGTGTCCTGCATCTTGCCGACATCGTAGGTGCGGTCGATGTGGCGCAGCCATTTGACGCCCATGCCTTTCACCGCCTCGGTGATCGGATGCTTGGTCGACTTGGTCTTGTTGCCCGCGCGCGACGACAGGATGTCCTGCCCACCGGTGGCGGCGGAGTAAAAATTGTCGACGATGACGATGACGCCGTCATTCTTGTTGAACACCGCGTTGCCGATCGAGGAGGTCAGGCCGTTGTGCCAGAAGCCGCCATCGCCGACGAAGGAGATCGACCTCCGTTTGGCGTCGGGCGAATTGAAGGCCGAAGCCGAGGCCGGCCCGAGCCCGTAGCCCATGGTGGTGGCGCCAAGCTCGAAAGGCGGCATGATCGAGAACAAATGACAGCCGATGTCGGAGGCGATGTGGTGCTTGCCGAGTTCCTGCTCGACCAGCTTTGTCGCGGCAAAGATCGGCCGCTCCGGGCAACCGATGCAGAAGCCCGGCGGACGGCCCGGCACGACATTGATCAGGTCGGCGGTGTCGACGCCGTCGCCGACCTTGTTGGGCGCGCGCACCTCGCCCGGCAAGAGATGCGAGGCCTCGGCGCGCAGGAAGGCGCCGATGCCGTCGAGCATGACCTGGCCGGTGTATTCGCCGGCCATCGGCAGATACTCCTTGCCGACCAGCCTGGTACCGCGCCCGGCCTTGTGCAGCATGGCGGCAAAGGCTTGCTCGATGTAGTTGGGCTGGCCCTCCTCGACCACGAGCACCGCCTGCTTGCCTTCGCAGAAAGACAGGAACTCATCGTCTATCAGGGGATAGACGGCGTTGAGCACATAGAGCGGCACATCCGTCTCGCCGTAGGTGTCGGCAAGGCCGAGACGCTGCAAGGCGCGGATGACCGAATTGTACATGCCGCCCTGCATGACGATGCCGACCGAACCGTGATCCGAGCCGAAGAATTCGTTGATCTTGTTCCTCGCGATGAAATCGACAGCCGCCGGCCAGCGTTTTTGCACCTTCTCCTTCTCGTGCAGGAAGGAGGCGGGTGGCAGCACGATGCGGCCGGTGTCGCGGCGCGGCGCGTCGAGCGCATCGGCCACCGTCATCGGCGGGCGCTTGTTGTCCTTGGCGATGAAATGGCCGTGGACGTGGCAGCAGCGGATGCGCACCTGCAGCATCACCGGCGTATTGGACGCCTCGGATAGCTCGAAGCCATCCTCGACCGCCTTGACGATCGAAGGCAGGTTCGGGCGCGGGTCGAGCAGCCAGACCTGGCTTTTCATGGCGAAGGCATGGCTGCGCTCCTGCATGATCGAGGAACCCTCGCCATAATCCTCGCCGACGATGATCAGCGCGCCGCCGGTAACGCCACCGGAGGCAAGGTTGGCGAGCGCGTCGGACGCGACATTGGTGCCGACAGTCGACTTGAAGGTCGCCGCGCCACGGATCGGATAATGGACCGAGGCAGCGAGCATGGCGGTGGCGGTGGCTTCCGAGGCGCTCGCCTCGAAATGCACCCCGAGTTCGCCCAGAATGTCCTGTGCGTCGGCCAGCACGTCCATCAGATGGCTGATCGGCGCGCCCTGGTATCCGCCGACATAGCCGACGCCGCATTGCAGCAGCGCCTTGGTGATGGCGAGAATGCCTTCGCCGGCAAATTCCTCGCCAGCGCCGAGCCTGAGTTTTTCGACTTCCTTGGCAAAAGACCGTTCGGCCATTTTTCCAACCTTCCGTTGCCGGCGGTGCGGCCGGCGCCTAACGTCTAGATGTCGTGCTTGCGAATGTTCTTCAGCATCTTCTGCAATGTGGCGATCAGCGCCGCGTATTCGGCGTCGTCGACATCGTCGAACATCGCCTCGAACGCGTCATGCATTGCCGGCCAGGCGCGCGCGAACTCGGCGCGGCCGTCATCGGTCAGGAAGACATGGCGGATGCGGCTGTCTGTGACGCCTTGCTCGCGCCGCACGAAGCCTTGCCCTTCCAGCGTGTCGAGCGTGCGGCTCAAGGTCGACTGCTCGATGACGGTGTAGACCGAGAGGTCGTTGACGGTGACACCGTCGGTGACCGACAGCACGGCGAGCGTGCGGACCTGCGGAATGGTCAGGCCCTGCTTGCGGAAATCGTCGCGCAAGGTGGCGTTGTAGCGCCCCATGATGCGGTTCATCAGATAGGGCGCGAATTGCTGCAGGCCGATCTGGCCAAGCGTCGAAATGCGCTGGCGTTTTTCTGCGACCTTCTGCTCCATCACAGCCTGCCCGCCAGAAGAAAGCCGGAGCCGCCGCCGAGCCCTGCACCCGGATGGGTGGAGGCGCCGATGTGATAGAGGTTTTTGATGCCGGTCTGATGGTTGCGGCTGGTCTTGAACGGCCGCCACAGGAACGACTGGTCGATGGTGGACGACCCGCCATACGGGTCGCCGCCGACCAGATTGATGTTCATCGCTTCGAGATCGGCCGGTGAATAGGCGCGGCGCGCAATCACGCTGCCCTTGAAGCCATCGATGTGGCTGGCGAGAATGGTTTCGACGCGGTCGGCGTAGGCTTCACGCAGCGCCTCGGTCCATTGTCCGTCAGCCGGTGCATGCAGCGTGCCTGCGGCGTCGCCCTTGATGTGCCTGGGCGCCTCGGGCAGTTGCAGCCACAGGATCGCCTTGCCCTCCGGGCAGCGCGACGGATCGAGCGCATGCGGCTGGCCGACGCAGATGGTCGGCACGTCCGGCAGCATGCCGCGCGCCGCCTCGTTGCAGGCTTTCGAGACGCCATCGAGCCCCGGCGTCAGGTGCAACAATGCCACCTGGTCCAGGCCAGCACCGCGCCATGCCGGCGGCTTGTTCAGCGCATAGTGAATCTGGAAATTGCCTTTGCCGTAGCGATATTTCTGTGTCGCTTCGACATCGGCCTTGGGAGCCTCGCTGCCGAGCAACCGGTGGTAAAGCTGCGTCGGCGTGACCGAACAGATGACGCTCTTGTTTGCTGTAATCGTTTCGCCCGAGGCGAGCCGTACGCCGGTCGCGCGGCCACCGCTCTGGACGATCGAGGCGACATCGGCGACGGTACGGATGTCGCCACCACGTTCCCTTATCAGAGCTTCGAAGGCGGTGAGCAGGGTCTTCGCTCCACCCTTGACGATCGGCGCCCCGGCCGCTTCCAGCGCGAAGGCAATGACCTTGGCGATCTGCCCTGAGAAGGCGTCTTCCGGTCCGAGCCCGGCGTGCAGCACCCAGGGCGCCCACAGCGCGCGGATTGTCTCGGACCGATAGGTGCTTTCCAGCCAGCTGCGCGCCGGCACCAGTGCTTCGCCGAGAAAGGCGGCAAGGCCGCGTGGGCTGCGCCGCCAGGCATCGCCGGCCAGCAGTTTCGCCGTCGGATAGGACCACAGGCTGCCGCCGAGCAGGCCGAACAACAGGCCGGCATTGCGCTCGATGCCGCTGACATCGTCCGCATGCCGGTCGCCATCGTCGGCGGCAATCGCATTGATTGCCGCGACATTGGCGGCGCGGTTGGTGGTGAGCACTGCATGACTGCCGTCCGGCCGCAGCACGCCAGTTGGCGTGCCGGTGTGGCAGAATTCCAGCCCGTGCCTGGCGAGATCGCCGCCCAACGCCGCAAAAGCCGGCGAGGTGATGAACAGCACGAAGGTGGTTGCCATCACGTCATGGATAAAGCCGGGAGCGGTGATCTCCTCGGTACGCACGCAGCCGCCGATGCGGTCATTGCGCTCGAGGACGAGCACACGCGCCCCTTTGCCGCCGAGCATCGCCGCGCAGACCAGCGCGTTGATGCCGCTGCCAACGATGATGTGATCCGGCTGGCTCACCTTGGCGTGCTTTCACCTAGCCGTAGGATACAAGCGCCAGCGCGCGGATAGGGCTGCCGGTGCCATGCTCGATCTTGAGCGGTGCGGCGATCAGGATGGCGCCCTTTGGAGGCAACTGGTCGAGGTTGCAGAGGCTGGCGAGGCCATAGCGGTTCGCCTTGTGCATCAGCGTGTGGGCTGGAAATGGCGGCTCCATCCCGCCTGCCTTGCCGGCATCGGTGCCGATCGTCTCTGAGCCCCAGCCCTTGATATCCTTGCTGATCAGGAACTGGATGGCTTCGGCTGTCGGACCTGGCGTATGTGGGCCGGTTTCGTTGGCGTTGAGGAATTCGGCTTCCGAGCCATTGCGCTTATACCAGTCGGTGCGCATCACCACCCACTCCCCGGCGTTGATGGCGCCATGCTTGGCTTCCCACGCCTTGATGTGGTCGACGGTGAGCAGGAAGTCGTGGTCAGCGGCGGCTTCCTTCGAGCAGTCGATGACATTGACCGGACCAATGAAATTCTGCGCCGGAATGGTGTCGGTGGCGCCGTCCGGATAGTCCTTGCCGCTGATCCAATGCTGCGGCGCATCGAAATGCGTGCCCGAATGCTCCCCAAGCTTCAGCCAGTTCCATGCCCACCACGGGCCGTTCTTGTCATAACGGGAGATGTTATGGATCTCGACCTTTGGCGTGTCGACGGCAAGCTCCGGCGGCAGCTTGATAAGAGGCGTGTCGGGTCCGAGTTGCGCAGAGAGGTCGACCACCCTGATGGCGCCTGAAAGCAGCTGGCCGGCGACTTCGCCGAGGAGTTTTTGCGTGTCCATGGTCTGAAGTTCCCTCTTTCTGGTGAAGATCAAGGCTCGTCTCGGCCCTTAATATCCTACTAGACGAAAACATATGCATCTGCAATTATCTTTAAGCATAAAGGAAATGGGAACGGGGCGTGAGCGAGTTCGACGCCATCTTTGTCGGGGCGGGCCACAACAGTCTGGCATGCGCCGCGCATCTGGCGCTGAAAGGCTGGAAAACCGGGATTTTCGAGCGCAGCGCAGCAATCGGCGGTGCCGTCCAGACCCACGAATACACCCTCCCAGGGTTCCGGCACGATTTCGGTGCAATGAATCTGAGCCTGTTTGCCGGCTCCGCCTTCCACCGGAAATATGCAAATGAATTGAAAGCGCAGGGTCTTGAGTTCGCGCCGGTCGCCGACTGTTTCGCCAGCGCCTTTCCGGACGGACGCTGGTTCGGCGTCAGCAATGACTTGGAAAGGACTGCCACGCGGCTGGCCGCGTTCTCCGCCGCCGATGCCGCGACGTGGCGCAAGCTCGTTGCCGCCCTTCCTGCTGAGGCCGAGCATCTGTTCCGGCTGCTGGGATCGCCGATGAGTGCCCGCGCGCTTGCCGGCACCGCCTGGAACCTGTGGCGCAAGAAGGGCATGTCAGGCGCGCTCGATACCGGCCGGCTTTTGCTGTCGTCACCTCGCGCCTGGCTGGAGGAGACCTTCGAGTCGCCTTATGTGCGGGCAACGCTTGCCACCTGGGGCATGCATCTCGATTTCGCACCCGACATCGCCGGCGGCGCCGTGTTCCCCTATCTGGAATCGATCGCAAACCAGAGCTTTGGCATGGTGCTAGGCAAGGGCGGCGCCGACACGATCATCCGGGCGCTGGCAGGTATGGTCACCTCGGCGGGCGGCACGATCGTCACCGGGGCGGAAGTTGCCGAGATCACCGTTGCCGGCGGCAAGGCATCGGGCGTGCGACTCGCTTCAGGTGAGACACATACGGCCACCAAGGCAGTGATTGCCGGCGTCGCGCCCAGGGCGCTGACCGGCAAGTTGCTGCCCAACGGTTCCGGCGACGCCGGCTTCGACACGGCGATGCAGAAATTCCGGCACGCGCCGGGCACGATGATGATCCATCTGGCGCTCGACGACCTGCCCGATTGGCGCGCCGGCGCGGAGCTTCGGCAGTTCGCTTATGTGCATCTGTCGCCGTCGCTCGACGCGATGTCGCGCACCTATCAGCAGGCGATGGCGGGCATGCTGCCGGACGAACCGGTGCTGGTCGTCGGCCAGCCGACCGCGATCGATCCGTCGCGCGCGCCTCAGGGCAAGCATGTGCTGTGGGTGCAGGTGCGCATGCTGCCTGCCGAAATCCTGGGCGATGCGGCAGGCAGGATCGCGCCCGCGCATTGGGATCAGGTCAAGGATGCCTACGCCGAGCGCGTGCTCGACATCATCGAGATATACGCACCCGGACTGCGCCCGAAAATCCTCGGCCGTGCAGTGTTCTCGCCAATCGACCTCGAGCGTGAGAACCCCAATCTCGTCGGTGGCGACCAGGTCTGCGGCAGCCACCATCTGGCACAGAATTTCCTGTTCCGCCCGGCGCGCGGTTATGCCGGCTGGAACACGCCGGTCGGCAATCTGCATCTCATAGGCGCCGCGACATGGCCCGGCGCCGGCACCGGCGCGGCCTCCGGCTTCATGCTCGCGCAACAGCTTGGCGGGAGGTAGCTCGCAAGATTTCATGAAGGCGACGAGAGGCAAGGCGCTGCTGCCCACGAAGCCCGGATCGATAAACTGATAGTGCCGCGCAAAGACAACAAAACCAACAAGGGGAACGACCATGACAATCAACAGACGAGAATTGCTGGGATACAGTGCCGCGGCACTTGGGGTGGCGGCGATCGGCCTGCCTGAGATCGCCAAGGCGGCAGCGGGCGAGCTGACCATCGCCTATAACGTCAACCTGCCGTCCTGGGATCCGACCACCGGACCCTCGGCCGTCAACCCGACGATCCAGGGCCTCTACCAGTCAGTGTTCGACCAGTTCATTCCGCAAAAGCCGGACCTGTCCTTTGCGCCTGGCCTGCTCACCGAATGGGGCTGGAACGAGGATCGCACCAAGGTGACGATGACGGTGCGCGAAGGCGTGACCTGGCATGACGGCTCGCCCTTCACGCCCGAGGACGTGGTCTGGTCGCTGCAGCGGGCGGGCGACGAAAAGACCGGCAATCCGATCCAGTTCGTCTGGAAGAACGTCAACAATTTCAAGATCGACGGCAACAAGATCACCGGCGACGTCGTGCAGTTCGATCCGGTCTATTTCAAATGGATGTCGTTCCTGACCGGCTACATCCTGCCGAAGGCCTACTACGAGAAGGTTGGCGCGGAAGGTTTCGAGAAGGCGCCGATCGGCACCGGCCCGTACATGGTGGAAAAATTCGAGCGAAATGCTTTCCTCCGACTGAAGGCCAACCCGCACTATTGGGGCGACAAGCCGGCCTTCGAGAATGTGACGATCAAGTTCGTCACCGACGCGGCGAGCCGCGTTGCCGAGATCGAATCCGGTTCCTCGCAGGTGACGCTGGAGGTCCCCTATGAAGAGTATGACCGGCTGATCGCCAAGGACGGGCTTGCCGGCTCGTGCAAGCCTGTTTCCGACATCGGCATGATCTTCTTCAATGACATTGAAGCGATGCTGGACAAGAACGTCCGCCAGGCCGCTGTCATGGCTGTGGACAAGGAGCTTCTGGTCAAACGGCTGCTGCGCGGCTATGGCCAGCCGATCGCTACGCTGGAGACCCCGGAGTACACGGCCTTCGATGCCTCGATCAAGGTCGAGCACAATCCTGAAAAGGCCAAGGAGCTGCTCGCGGCTTCCGGCTATTCGCCGGAAAAACCGGTCAAGTTCACCATCCAGACGACCAAGGGCTTCAAGCCCAAGGATTATGAGATGATCCAGGCAATCGTCGGCATGTGGCGCAAGGTCGGCATCGAGGCGACGATCGAGGTCTACGAGATCGCCAAGCACTATGAGCTGCGCGCCGCCGACAAGCTGGCGCCGGCCGCCTTCTACAATTGGGGCAATGCCATCGGCGATCCGACAACGTCGACTGGTTTTGCCATGTATGGGCCGAGCCCGCATTCGGTGTGGGACAGCCAGGACCTGATCGACATGATCAATCCGCTCTGGGGCGAGAAGGACGAGGCCAAGCGCATCGCCGGCTGGAAGGCTGTCGACAAGTATATCGCCGAGCAGGCCTATGTGCTGCCGCTGATTCAGTATGCGCAACCTATCGTGCATGCCAAGGGCGTCAACGTGGTGCAGCATGTGTCCGGCGCGCTGCTGCCGGCGCTGATGACCCCTGCCTGATATCGGCTTGTGGGCGCCACCCTTCGCTGAGCGGCCCCCTCATCCGGCCCTTCGGGCCACCTTCTCCCCGCTGGGGAGAAGAGACCAGCTCAGCTGTCCGTGACCTCTTCTCCCCTCGGGGAGAAGGTGGCCGCGAAGCGGACGAATGAGGGGGCTCTTCGTTAGAAACGCACTGGGCCAACACCAGAATGCTCCTGCAACGATTCCTGATCCGTCTGCTGACGATGCTGATCACGCTGTTCGGCGTGGCTGTCGTCGTCTTCGTCGTGATCCGCGTCGCGCCTGGTGACCCGATCGCCATGATGCTGCCCCCCGGTGCGACAGATGCCGACATCGACCGGCTGCGTGCACTCTACGGGCTCGACAAGACCATCGTGCAGCAATTCTTCATCTGGCTGTCCGGCGTCGTCAGGGGCGATTTCGGCACCTCGATTTCGCTCAGGCAAGATGTGCTCAGCCTTGTCTTCAATCGTTTGCCGGCAACGCTGGAACTTGCCATCATCGCGCTCGTCATGGCGGTTGGGCTCGGCGGCACGACGGCGATCCTCGGAGCCCGCGAGCGCGGCACGGCGGTCGAAGCCGGCATCGATATCGCCAGCGGCGCCGCCCTTTCCATTCCCGATTTCCTGTGGGGCCTCGTGCTGATCCTTTTGTTTGGCGTGCTGGTGCCGATCTTCGATATCTCCGGCCGCGTGTCGCCGCAGCTCGATCTGCCCTTCGTCACCCAGTTCTATTTCTTCGAGAGCTTGCTTCGGCTGCGCTTCGACCTGACCTGGGATCTGCTGAAACACATGCTGATGCCGGCAGTAGCCTTGGCATTGCCGCTGGCGGCAATCATCGCGCAGTTGCTGAAACAGTCGCTGAAGGAAGTGCTTGACCTCGACTATGTCGTGCTGGCGCGGGTGAAGGGGTTTTCGGAAACGCAGGTTATCCTGCGCGAGGCGCTGAAGAACGCTGCCTTGCCGACACTGACTCTCGTCGGCGTCCAGTTCACCTTCCTTGTCGGCGGCACGGTCATCGTCGAGCGGCTGTTTTCCTACGAAGGGCTCGGCAACATGGCGATCGATGCCGTCATCAACCGCGACCTGCCGCTGATCCAAGGCATCGTGCTGGTGTTCGCGCTGCTGTTCGTGCTGATCAATCTTGCAGTCGACATGATGTATGCGCTGCTCAATCCGAGGCTGCGCCATGGGTGAGGCACGCATGGCCCGGCGCGGATTGGGCCTGAGGCTGTGGCTGGCCGGCGGCTGGCTGCTGCTGGTACTTCTTGCGGCGATGTTCGCGCCGCTGGTGGCGCCGCAGGACCCGCTGGCGCAGGATCTGATGCTGGAGCGGCTGCCGCCCTTCTGGCTCGATGGCGCCGAGCCCGGCTATTGGCTGGGCACCGACAGCCTCGGCCGCGACCTCTTGTCGCGGCTTATCTTCGGCGGCCAAATCGCCTTCATCGTCGCCTTCGCTGCGGCGATTGCCGCCTGCCTTGTCGGCTCGACGCTCGGATTGGTCGCCGGCTATTTCGGCGGCTGGGCCGACCGCATCATTTCACGCATCGTCGATGTCTGGATGGCATTTCCTCCGGTGCTGTTCGCCATCCTGCTGGTCGCGGTGCTCGGCACTGGTCTCAGCTCCGTCATCCTCGCCATCGCCATCATCGACTGGACGCGCTTTTGCCGGGTGATCCGCGCCGAAGCGATGGGCCAGTCGCGCATGGACTATGTCGAGAACGCCCGCATCGCCGGCTATGGCCGCATCGGCATCATGCTGCGCGAGGTGCTGCCCAATGTGGTGCCGTCGATCGTGGCACTGCTGTCGCTGGAGATGGGCATCGCCGTCATCGTCGAGGCCATCCTGTCCTTCGTCAATCTGTCGATCTCGACCGACGATCCGACCTGGGGCGGCATCATCGCCGAGGGCCGGCTGTCGATCCATCAGGCCTGGTGGGTGCTGGTGTTTCCGCTTGTAACGCTGATCCTCACCGTGCTGTCGTTCAGCCAGTTCGGTGAGGCGCTGAAGACACGCTTCGATCCGGTGCTGCGATGAGCGCTTGCCTGGATATTGCCAACCTGAGCGCCGTGCTGCCGAACGGCCAGCGCGTGCTGCGGTCGGTGTCGCTTTCCGTGCAGCGGGGTGAGGTGCGTGCTCTTGTCGGCGAGAGCGGCGCCGGCAAGACGATGATCGGCAAGGCGGTGCTCGGTGTGCTGCCGTCAAGCGTGCGCATCGTCGAAGGCGCCATGCAGCTCGAAGGCCAAGACCTCGGCAGGCTGCAGCCCAAGGCAAGGCGTACGCTGATCGGCGCCCGCACGGCGCTGATCCCGCAGGATCCGTTGACTGCGCTCAACCCGTCGCGCCGCATCGGTCCGCAGATGACTGACCGGCTGGTGCGCATTCTCGGCTGGAGCGGTGACAAGGCGGACAAGCGTATCCGGCAATTGTTGGATGAAGTGCAGATCCGCGATCCCGACCGGGTGCTGAAATGCTATCCGCACGAGCTGTCCGGCGGCATGCGCCAGCGCGTGCTGATCGCCGCCGCCTTCGCCGCCGAGCCACGGCTGATCGTGGCCGACGAGCCAACAACCGCGCTCGACGTGACCGTGCAAAAGCAGATCCTGCGCCTGATCGCCGAGTTGCAACGCGAGCATGGCACCGCGATCCTGTTCGTCACCCACGATCTCGGCGTCGTTGCAAAGATCAGCCAGCAAGTGTCTGTGCTCTACGCCGGCAAGGTGGTGGAAGAGGCTGATGCAGCCGCTCTCTTCGCCGCGCCTGAGCATCCCTATACGCGGGCATTGATAGCCGCCACGCCACGCTACACCCATCCCTTGGCCTCGCTGAAGCCGGTGGACGAGACCGTGCTGGCCGGGCTTGCCGCCGAGATCGGCGCGGCAGACCAGGCGTGGAGGCGGCCGCATGGTTGAGCCGCTGTTTTCCGTGCGCGGGCTGAAGGTGGCGCTGCCCGACATGACCCGCAAGCCGCTGATCGGCCGCGCGCCGCTGGCCGAGATTTTGAAAGGCCTGGACTTCGATCTGCCGAGAGGTTCGGTGACCGGCATCGTCGGTGAATCCGGGTCCGGAAAATCGACGCTCGGCCGCACGCTTGTCAGACTTCTGGAGCCGAGCGTCGGCAGCATCCATTTCGAGGGCCGCGATATCGCCCATCTGCCGGATGCGGAGCTGCGACCTCTGCGCCGCGACCTGCAGATGATCTTCCAGGACCCGATGTCGTCGCTCAACCCGCGTCGCACCATCGCCGGCATCATTGCCGCGCCGCTCAAGCAGAATGGGCTTGGCGACAGGCTTAGGGAACGCGTCGCCGAGGCATTGCATCGCGTCGGCCTGCCGCAAAGCTTCGCTAGTCGCTATCGTCATGAACTGTCGGGCGGGCAGCGCCAGCGCGTCGGAATTGCGCGCGCGTTGGCGCTTTCGCCGAAATTCGTGCTGGCCGACGAGATCGTCTCCGGCCTCGACGTATCGACGCAGGCGCAGATCCTCACCCTTTTGGAGAGACTGGCCGCGGAGATGGGGCTGACGGTCGCCTTCATCAGCCACGACCTGTCGGTCATCCGGCGGCTCTGCCAACAGGTGATCGTCATGCGCGAGGGCAGGATCGTCGAGGCGAGCGCCACCGATGCGCTGTTCGACAATCCCAGGGAGACCTACACGCGCGACCTGCTTGCCGCCATCCCACTGCCTGAGATCGACGCGGACTGGTTGCGGCCAGCAACGAAAGCGCCGGCATAGGACTGTTCACCCACCACGCCGAACAGCGGGCTTCGGACGTGCATGAGGGCAAAATCAGCCCGCGAACGGAGGGTAATATGAATTACGCAGCCCGCGGCACGATGCTTGCCGCGATCCTGTTCTGCTCGATGGGAACGGCTTCGGCCGATGCGATCCCCGGCATGCGCGGCCACGACCACACCGGCATCACGGTGCCCGACATGAAGCAGGCAGTCGACTTCTTCACCGAAGTCGTCGGCTGCAAGAAGGCGATGTCGTTCGGTCCGTTCGCCGATGACAAGGGCACCTTCATGCAGGATCTTCTGGGCGTCGATCCGAAGGCTGTCATCGAGCAGGTCACCATGGTGCGTTGCGGTTATGGATCGAACATCGAGCTGTTCAAGTACACCGCGCCTGACCAGAAGGATTTGACTCCGAAGAACAGCGATATCGGCGGCTTCCACATTGCCATGTATGTCGATGATGTCGCCGCGGCGAAAGCCTATCTCGACGGCAAGGGGGTGAAGACGCGGATGGGTCCGCTGCCGGTCAAGGAAGGTCCGGCGGCCGGCCAGACCATCCTCTATTTCCAGGCGCCATGGGGATTGCAACTGGAGGCGATCAGCTATCCCGATGGGATGGCCTATGAGAAGGGTGCCGAGACTGTGCTGTGGAGCCCGAAGAACCCGGACAAGTGATTTCCAGAGCGCGCTTGCGGGGCCAGCCCGCAGGCGCGCCACCCGTGCCCAGCAATCGTTCCAACATGAAACTTTAAGCTTGAAATATTTTATCTCCGGCGCGATACTTGATATGCAGCAAGCGAAGAGGAGATCGCACGGATGAAGGTTGCGGTTCTCGGTGGCGGACCAGCCGGCCTCTACTTTGCCATTTCAATGAAGCTGCGGGACGCCGCCCACGAGATCACGGTGTTCGAGCGCAATCGCGCCGACGATACGTTCGGCTGGGGCGTCGTGCTGTCGGCCGAAACACTCGACAACCTTGCCAAAAACGACCCGGTCAGCGCTGTCTGGATCAAGAAGCATTTCGCCTATTGGGACGACATCGCCGTCATCCATGACGGCGTGCGCACGGTCTCGTCGGGCCACGGTTTCTGTGGCATCGGCCGCAAGCGGCTTCTGGTCCTGCTGCAGCGACGCGCGCGCGAACTTGGCGTGAGGCTGATGTTCGAGAGCGATATCGCCGACCCTCAGCCCTATATGGAGACGCATGATCTGGTCGTCGCCGCCGATGGGCTGAACTCAAGGGCGCGCAACACCTTCGTCGAAGTCTTCAAGCCCGACATCGACACCCGCAAATGCAAATTCGTCTGGCTCGGCACCAACCAGAAATTCGACGACGCCTTCACCTTCATCTTCGAGAAGACCGAGCATGGCTGGGTGTGGGCGCACGCCTATCAATTCGACAGCGAGACAGCGACCTTCATTGTCGAGTGCAGCGAACAGACCTGGGCTGCCTTCGGCTTCGGCGCCATGTCGCAGCAGGAATCCATCGCCGTCTGCGAGCGCATCTTTGAGAAACATCTCGGCGGCCACGCGCTGATGACCAATGCCAATCACATCAGAGGTTCGGCCTGGATCAATTTTCCGCGCGTGCTGTGCGAACGCTGGTCTTACAAGAACCTGGCGCTGATGGGCGACGCTGCGGCCTCGGCACATTTCTCGATCGGCTCCGGCACCAAGCTCGCATTGGAAAGCGCGGTGGCGCTGGCCGAATATGTCAAAACCGAACCGGACCTCGACGCCGCCTTCCGCAAGTATGAGGATGCGCGCCGCACCGAGGTGCTGAAGCTGCAGTCGGCGGCGCGCAATTCGCTGGAGTGGTTCGAGGAGGTCGAGCGCTATCTCGGCCTCGATCCGGTGCAGTTCAATTATTCGCTGCTGACCCGCTCGCAGCGCATCAGCCACGAGAATTTGCGGCTGCGCGATGCCAAATGGCTTGAAAGCGCCGAGGAATGGTTCCAGCGCCAGGCGGGGGCAGGCGGCAACAGGCAGCGCCGGGCGCCGATGTTCGCGCCGTTCAAGCTGCGCGACATGCAGCTCAACAACCGCATCGTTGTTTCGCCGATGGCGCAATACAAGGCAGTCGATGGCTGCCCGACCGACTGGCATTTCTCCCACTATGCCGAGCGTGCCAAGGGCGGCGCCGGGCTTGTCTATATCGAGATGACCTGCGTCAGCCCGGAAGGACGCATCACGCCCGGTTGTCCCGGCTTCTATGCGTCCGAACATGAGGTGGCGTGGAAGCGGCTGGTCGATTTCGTCCACACCGAGACCGAGGCTAAAATCTGCGCCCAGATCGGGCACTCCGGGGCCAAGGGCTCGACCCGTGTCGGCTGGGAGGGCACCGACGTGCCGCTCTCCTCGGGCAATTGGCCGGTCATGGCAGCCTCGGCGATTGCATGGTCGCCGCAAAACCAGGTGCCGAAAGCCATGGACCGCGCCGATATGGATTTGGTGCGCGACCAATTCGTGGCCTCCACCGAAATGGCCGATCGTTGCGGCTTCGACATGCTGGAGATCCACGCCGCGCATGGCTATTTGCTGTCGTCCTTCATCACGCCGGTCACCAACCAGCGCACGGATGAGTATGGCGGTTCGCTGGAAAATCGCATGCGCTATCCCCTGGAAATCTTCCATGCGGTGCGCGCCGCCTGGCCGGCGCGAAAGCCGATTTCGGTGCGCATTTCGGCCAATGATTGGGTCGGCATGGAGGGTGTGACGCCGGCCGATGCGGTGGAGATCGCGCGAATGCTGCACGAAGCCGGCGTCGACATATGCGACGTCTCGGCAGGTCAGACCTCGATTGCCGCCAAGCCTGTCTATGGCCGAATGTTCCAGACGCCGTTCTCGGACCGCATCCGCAACGAGGTCGGCATGGCGACGATGGCGGTCGGCAACATCTACGAGCCGGATCATGTCAATTCGATCCTGATGGCCGGCCGCGCCGACCTGGTTGCCCTGGCACGGCCGCATCTCGCCGATCCCTACTGGACGCTGCATGCCGCCGTGACGCTCGGTGATCGTGGTGTCAAATGGCCGGATCCCTATCTGCCCGGACGCGACCAGATCTACCGGCTGGCCGAGCGCGATGCGGCGGCGGGGCTGAAAGTATGACGACGGCCTCGGCGATCCCCGGCAAGCATGCTTTGGTCACCGGCGGCGGTTCCGGCGTCGGCCGGGCCATCGCGCTCGTGCTGGCCGAAGCCGGTATCGAGGTGACCATATGCGGGCGGCGCGAGGCCGAGCTTGCCAAGGTGGCTGGAGAGAACGACCGCATCCACGCCATGTCAGCCGATGTTACAAATGAGGCGGCGATGATTTCGCTCTACGCGCAAGCGGAAGCCGTGCGCGGCCCGTTCGACATCGTCGTCGCCAATGCCGGCATGGCCGGCAGCACGCCGGCGCACAAGACCTCGCTTGCCGACTGGCAGCGCACGCTCGACGTCAATTTGACCGGCGCCTTCCTGACGGTGAAGCCGGCGCTGGCCGGCATGTGCGCGCGCAAGGCGGGCCGGATCGTCTTCGTTGCCTCGACCGCAGGGCTGAAAGGCTACGCCTATGTCGCGCCCTACGCGGCGGCCAAGCATGGGGTGGTCGGGCTGATGCGGGCACTGGCGGCCGAGACGGCGAAATCCGGCGTGACCGTCAACGCCGTTTGCCCAGGCTTCGTAGAGACCGACATGCTGGAGGACTCCATTCAGCGCGTCGTCGAAAAGACCGGCCGCTCAGTCGAGCAGGCGCGGGCGAGCCTTGCCTCGACCAACCCGCAAGGCCGTTTCATCCAGCCGCAGGAAGTTGCCGCGGCGGTGCTCTGGCTGTGTGGCGATGCGGCTGCGTCGATTACCGGACAAGCGATTTCGATCTCAGGAGGCGAAACATGGTAGCCGGCCCATTGCCCGCGCCGTCGGGACCCGGCAAGGACCGGCTGCGTCTCTGGATCAGGCTGCTGCGCGCCTCGCGCACGATCGAGGCCGAGCTGCGCGAGCGCCTGAAGAAGGAATTCGATACGACACTGCCGCGTTTCGACGTCATGGCCGCCCTCTACCGCGCGCCGGAAGGCATGCTGATGAGCGATCTGTCGCGCTTCCTGCTGGTATCCAACGGCAATGTCACCGGCATTGTCGACCGGCTGGTTTCGGAAGGGGTGGTCGCGCGCGCGCGCCGCAATGGCGATCGCCGCACATCCATGGTGCGACTGACCGACGAGGGTTCCAAATCTTTTGCCGCAATGGCCGCGGCGCATGAGGGTTGGATCGGAGAATTGCTGGCCAAGGTCAGCGAGGAGGATGCGCGCCGGCTGACCGGCATGCTGACCTCGTTCCGCAGCAACTGGGAGGGACGCGAATGAGTTCGATGGCCGGCCTCAAGCCGAAGCACTTCCTTTGGGAAGTCGAAGGCAGGATCGCCAGGGTGCGGCTCGACCGGCCGGAGCGCAAGAATCCGCTGACCTTCGCCAGCTATGCGGAACTGCGCGACACGTTCCGCGATCTCGTCTATGCCGACGACGTCGACGCCGTGGTGTTCCTGCCCAATGGCGGCAATTTCTGCTCGGGCGGCGATGTCCACGACATTATCGGCCCATTGGTCAAGATGGACATGAAGGAATTGCTCGCCTTCACCCGCATGACCGGCGATTTCGTCAAGGCGATGCTCAACTGCGGCAAGCCGATCATCGCGGCGGTCGACGGTGTCGCGGTCGGCGCCGGCGCCATCATCGCCATGAGCGCCGACATCCGCATCGCCACGCCGGAGGCCAAGACCGCTTTCCTGTTCACCCGCGTCGGCCTTGCCGGCTGCGACATGGGCGCCTGCGCGATCCTGCCGCGCATCATCGGCCAGGGCCGTGCCGCCGAATTGCTCTACACCGGCCGCACGATGACGGCAGCGGAAGGCGAGCGCTGGGGCTTCTACAACAGGCTGGCCGATGCCGCAGTGCTCGAGGCCGACGCGCTCGAGATGGCGGCGCGCATCGTCTCGGGTCCGACCTTCGCGCACGGCATCACCAAGACGCAGCTCAACCAGGAATGGTCGATGGGCCTCGACCAGGCGATCGAAGCGGAAGCGCAGGCGCAGGCGATCTGCATGCAGACGCGGGACTTCGAGCGCGCCTACAAGGCCTTCCTAGCCAAGGAGAAACCGGTGTTCGAGGGCAATTGATGGCTGACAAGAGTTTCCTCAGCTGGCCGTTTTTCGAAGACCGGCATCGCGAACTCGCCGAACGCCTTGATGCCTGGTGCGCCAGGAACCTGCCCGTCGATCACCATGACGTCGATGCCGCCTGCCGCGAACTGGTGGCCAAGCTTGGCCGCGACGGCTGGCTGAAGCCGACGGCGCTCGATACCGACAATCCGGGACCGCTCGATGTCCGCACCTTGTGCATCACGCGCGAGACGCTGGCGCGCCATGACGGGCTGGCCGACTTTGCCTTCGCCATGCAGGGGCTCGGCACCGGCGCGCTCAGCCTGTTCGGCACGCCCGACCAGCAGCAATGGCTGGCAAAGACCAGGGCCGGCAAGACGATTTCCGCCTTCGCGCTTTCGGAGCCACGCTCCGGGTCGGATGTCGCCAACACCGAAATGATGGCGAGCCGCGATGGCGACTTCTATATCCTCAGCGGCGAGAAGACCTGGATTTCCAATGGCGGCATTGCCGATCTCTACGTCGTCTTTGCCCGCACCGCCGAGGCACCGGGTGCCAAGGGACTTTCCGCCTTTCTCGTACCTGCTGATACCAAGGGGCTTGGCATTGCCGAGCGCCTTGAAGTGATCGCGCCGCATCCGCTGGCGCGGCTTTCCTTCGATCAGGTCCGGGTGCCGGCTTTGGCGCTGATCGGCAAACCGGGAGACGGCTTCCGCATCGCCATGTCGGTGCTTGACGTGTTCCGATCGACGGTCGGCGCGGCGGCACTCGGCTTTGCCCGCCGGGCGCTGGACGAAAGCATCAGCAGGGTGGCCGAGCGCAAACTTTTCGGCGCTCCGATGGCAGAGCTGCAGATGGTACAAGGCCATATCGCCGACATGGCGCTGGACGTCGATGCCGCGGCGCTGCTGGTCTACCGCGCTGGCTGGACCAAGGACATGGGCGCGGCGCGTGTAACCCGCGAGGCGGCGATGGCCAAGCTGTTCGCCACCGACAAGGCGCAAGAGGTGATCGACAAGGCTGTGCAGCTGCATGGGGGGGACGGCGTCCGCAAGGGCCATATCGTCGAGAGCCTCTATCGCGAGATCCGCGCGCTACGTATCTACGAGGGCGCATCCGATGTGCAGAAGGTGGTGATCGCACGGCAGGTGATGGGCGCGGCCTGACAGCGACGTATTTGATTTTGAGATTTGGTTTTAAGAATACCGGGGAGGCTTGAAAATGCACGAGATCCTGCAGCCGGAGGGCTGGGCGAAACCGGTCGGCTACGCCAACGGCATTGCTGCGCGCGGCAGGCTCGTCTTCGTGGGCGGACAGGTCGGCTGGAACGGGCAGTGCCAGTTCGAGACCGACGATTTCGCCGGCCAGGTGCGGCAGACGCTGCAAAACATCGTCGCCGTGCTGGCGGAAGCCGGCGCGGAGCCACGGCACATCACCGCGATGACCTGGTATTTCACCGACAAGGCCGAATATCTTGGCAATCTCAAGGGTATAGGCGAGGCCTATCGCGAGGTGATCGGCCGGCATTTTCCAGCGATGGCCGCCATGCAGGTGGTGGCGCTAGTGGAAGATCGCGCCAAGATCGAAATTCAGGCAACCGCCGTCATTCCGGATTAACGAATTCGTTATTCCCGGATTGATCAGCAGCGCAGCCCCGCCCGCTTCAGCAGCGGAAATACGTGGTCGCAGAAATAGGGCAGTTCCTGGGTGTAGTTGACGAACGACAGCGCGATGCCCTGGTAGCCATGCCCGGCTATTGCCGCCATCTCGGCGGCAATCGTCTCCGGCGTTCCAACCAGCGGGTAGGTGCCGGCGCCGCCGGCGAAACGCTGCCGGTAGCGGTCATAGGCATGCGGGTCATGCGACTGCGAGAACTCCTTCTTGCCTGCCATATGAGCATCGACCGCATCGTGGTCGACCAGATCGACGGCATAGCGCGTGTAGTAGGCCTGCGCCTCTTCCATGGTTGGACGGCAGACGACATGCGCCACCGTGTAGACGCCGACGTTGCGGCCAACCTTGTCGGCCCGCTCGCTGATGTCGGCGACATGCTTGCCGGCATCGCTCATTTCCGAAAAGGTCGTGAACAGATAATCGCATCGGGCGGCGGCGAAATCCCGGCCCGGGCCACCGAAAGCAGCGTTCATGGTCACCGGGCGTGGAACCTGCAGGCTCGCCGGCCGGCTCACCGCCTCCTTGAGGCGATAGTAGGTGCCTTCATAGTCCAGAGGCTGGTCCGAGGCGTAGAGCTTTTCCAGGATTTCGATCCATTCGGCGGCCTGGTCGTAGCCCTTCTCGACCAAAGGCGTGCCGAACATGCCGAATTCCTTCGGGTTCCAGCCGCAGACGATGTTCAAGCCGGCGCGGCCCTGGCTGATATGGTCGACAGTTGCCAGCGCCTTGGCGGCATAGAGCGGATGCACCAGCGGCACATGCACGGTCATGAACAGGCCGATCTGCTCGGTGGCCACCGCCAGCGCTGCTGCCCAGGTGAAGGTCTCGAACGACCATTCGCGCACCTTGTTGCGGCCGCCAAAGCCACGCCAGCGCGCGATCGGCAGCATAAATTCCAGCCCGGCGCGGTCGGCGATCTGCGCCGCCGTCAGATTGTCCTGCCAGCTTGCCGTCCAGCGTTCCGGCACATCGGTGATGGCCAGACCGCCATCGGCATTGGTCGAGAAGACGCCCAGCTTCAGTTTGTTCGGGCCGTGCAGGGGATGCGTTTTGATCATCATGGGAACTCGTGGCGGGAGACCGACACGCTAGGCCCGCGCAAAAATATTTCAAGCCTGAAATAGCTTCGCCTCGCCGCCGATTGCGGATAGGATTTTGGGCTAGGCGAAACGGGGATGGAGATGAGCGCGTTCCGTCAGAAGTGCATCGGCAAGACCAATCTCGTCGGCTCTTTCGCCGCCATTCCGCATCCCGTCGCCGTCGAAGTGATGGCGCTCGCCGGCCTCGACTTCCTCTGCGTCGACTGGGAACATGCTCAGATCGCGCGGGGCACGATCGAAACCATGGTGCGCGCGGCCGACGTGCACCGCGTGCCGGCCATGGTGCGTGTTCCCGGCCATGCGCCGGAAGCTATCCAGGCGGCGCTCGACAGCGGCGCACAAGGCGTGCTCGTGCCGCGCGTCTCGACCGCTGCTCAGGCCGAGGCGGCGGTGAAAGCCTCGCGCTATCCGCCGCTGGGCGAACGCGGCGTCGGGCCTGGCCGCGCGGCCGGCTATGGCTATCGCATCCCCGAATATCTGGCCGCGGCCAATGACAGGGTGGTCGTCGCGGTCCAGGTCGAGACATCGGAGGGGCTGGCCAACATCGAGGCGATCGCGGCCATAGACGGCATCGATGTGGTCTTCGTCGGCCCCGGCGATCTCTCCGTGTCGATCGATGCGATCGGGCCGAAAGGCGTGGACAAGCTCAATGAGGCGATCACAAGGATCATCCGCGAGACCGTCGCGCATGGCAGGACATCGGGCATATTTTGCGCCAGCCCACAGACGATCAGCCAGTGGGCCGCTATCGGCGCGAGCTTCTTCGTGCTGGCCAGCGACACGATGTTTCTTGGCGCCGGCGCCGCGGCCAACTGCACCGCTGCGCGCGCCGAGCTGGGGTGAGACGGGCGGGATCAGGTAAAAACTTTTTAAGCTTAAAACTTTTTCCTTGAAAAGCGCCGCACATTGGATAGCATCCAAAGTGGATGGCGACTGTCGTGCCGGTGGGGCTTGCCGGGCAGTCCGTCGTGGTGCTCCGGGTGGGAGGGGTTTCAGTCCTTGTCGTTCATACTGCCCCAGTCATCGTCCAGCGCGCGCTATGCGTTCGACGGCGTGCGCGCCCAGATCCGTGACCTGCACACTGAAAACATCGCCAACCTTGCCGTGCGCGCCCGAGAACTGGGCGACGTGATCGCGCTCTGGTACGGCGAAGGCGACATGGTGACGCCGGCCTTCATCCGCGATGCCGCGAAGGCCGCCTTCGATGAAGGCCAGACGTTCTACGTCCCCAACATGCGTGGCCAGGGGCCACTGAACGAAGCCCTGGCCGAGTATCAGACGCGCATCCACGGCCGGTCTATCCCGATTGCGCGCACCACCGTCACGCCCGGCGGTATGCAGGCGCTGTACCTGGCGCTGGAACTGCTGGTCGATACCGGCAGCAACGTCGTCTATGTCGCGCCGCAATGGCCCAACATCCACAACGCCATCCATCTGATCGGCGGCGAGCCAAGGCCGTTTTCGCTCGACTTCAAGGGCGACTGGCATCTCGATCTCGACCGGCTGTTCGCCACTTGCGATGCGCGCACACGCGCGATCTTCCTGTCGACGCCGTCCAACCCGACCGGCTGGACCGCGTCGCGCGAGGAGATGCAGGCGCTGCTCGACTTCAGCCGGCGCACCGGCATCTGGATCATCTCCGACGAGGTCTATGGCCGGCTCTATTTCGACGGCAATGTTGCTCCTTCCATCCTGCAGATCGCCGAGGATGGCGACCGGGTGCTGTCGGTCAACAGTTTTTCGAAGGCGTGGGCGATGACCGGCTGGCGCATCGGCTGGCTGACGCATCCGTCGGGGGTGGCCGACCAGCTTGGCGCCATGACGCAGTACATCAACAGCGGCACCGCCGCGCCTATCCAGGCAGGCGCTGTCGCCGCCATCCGCCAAGGCGAGCCGCTGGTCGAGGAGATCAGGCAGCGGATCAAAACCGGCCTCGACCTTGCCTATGACAGGCTGGCACAGATTCCCGGCATCATCCTGCCGACGAAACCGCGCGGAGGCATGTATGCCTTCTTTGCCATGGACGGCGAAAGCGACGCCCGGCAGGCCTGCGCCAGGATACTAGAAACGGCGCGCGTCGGGCTGGCTCCCGGCCACCTCTTTGAAAATTCGGCAGCGGCCTTCCTGCGGATGTGCGTGTGCCGTGAACGCGACCAGATAGCGACCGCGCTCGAGCGCATGGTCGCCGCCATGAATTGACGCCCCGCTGGGAGGTGGGACGGCAACAAACCGTGCGGGAGCAAACCCGCCCGATCACAACCAGAGGGAACACAAAATGAGCTTCACTCGTCGCAACCTGCTTCTTCTCGCCGCCACGATCGGCATCGCTGCCGGCCCGGCCACCGCCTTTGCCGCCGATGTGCTCAATGTCGGCGCCTACCCGACCAATCCGCCCTTCGAATACAAGAACGAGAGCGGCACTTTCGAGGGCTTTGAAGTCGACATCGTCAACGAAGCGGCCAAGCGTGCCGGCATGACCACCGACATTGCCGACCTCGGCTTCCAGGCGCTGTTCGCGGCTGTCAGTTCCAACCGCATCGATGTCGCGATCTCCTCGATCACCATCACGCCGGAGCGACTGAAAACGCTGTCCTTCACCCAGCCCTATTATGACTCCGACATGGGCATTGCGACGAAGACCGATAGCGCTGTTAACACCGAGGCCGACCTCAAGGGCAAGATCGTCGGCGTGCTTTCAGGCTCGACCGGCGAGACCTGGGTCAAGGCGCATCAGGAGGCTGACGGCTACAGCGACGTGAAGGGCTATGACACGCAGCAGAATCTTCTGCTCGACCTCAGCGCGGGCCGCGTGGACGCCGCCGTCAGCGATATTCCGGGCATGGAATACTCCTTCACCAAGATGAAGGACCTGAAGGTCAAGCAGCGCATCAAGACCGGCGAACAGTACGGCCTGATGATGAGCAAGGACCATCCGCTGCTCGGCAAGCTGAACGACGCGCTGACCGCGATGAAGAAGGACGGAACGCTGGCCGCGATCCACAAGAAGTGGTTCGGCAGCGACGCGCCAGCCGATTCCTCGACGGTCAAGGAAATGCCGCTGCCCAAGGCCTGACCGGCAATGCACTTAAATCGTGCCGGCTCCCGGGCCGGCACGATTCATTTCACGCTCCGGCGCCTGCTGCCGCACGGATAGCCTCATGGGAGGCAAGGTCGATTGGTTTTAACTTGAGCATCCTTTGCTCTGGGGTTCGGGAACGCTCCCATGTCGCTAATCGACACCTTCTTCAATCCTGACGTGATCATGTCCAGCCTGCCGGCGCTGTTGCGTGGCTTCCTGAACACGCTGCTGCTCGGCATTTTGAGTATCGGCATCGGCATTCCCATCGGCCTGGGGATCAGCCTGTTGCGGCTCTATGCGCCGAAGCCGCTGCGCTGGCTGGCGGTCGGCTACACCGACATCTTCCGCGCCCTGCCGGTGCTGGTGGTGCTGATCCTGATCTATTATGCGCTGCCCTTCCTCGGCATCCGTCTGTCGTCCTGGGCCTCCGCCGTGACGGCGTTCGCCATCATCATGTCGGCCTATTCAGCAGAAGTGTTCCGCTCCGGCATTGAGAGCATTCCGAAAGGCCAATTCGAGGCAGCACAGGCGCTCGGCCTGCCTTTCCTTTTGACCTTGCGCAAGGTGGTGCTGCCGCAGGCGATCCGCGTCGTCATCCCGCCGATGACCAGCAATTGCGTCTCGATGTTCAAGGACACGTCGCTCGCTTCCACCGTTGCGCTGCCTGAACTGTTGAAGGAAGCGACCAACGCGCAGTCGCTCTATGCCAATCCCTCGCCGCTGATCGGCGCCGCTTTGGTCTATCTCATCTTCCTCTGGCCGATGGTCCGCCTCGTCAGCCTGCTCGAAGACCGCTTCAAGACCGAGAAGACGCGCTGACCTCATCAACCGTCCCGCTTCCCAAGCCATTCGCAGGAGATACAGTTGAGCAATTACCAAGCCGCCGGCGGCTTTCCGGTCGACACCATCCGCGCCATGTTTCCGGCCTTGCAGCGCGCCGGTGATTTCATCTTCATGGACAACGCCGCCGGCGCGCAGATCCCGCAGAGCGTGCTCGACGCGGTGACCAACCACCTGGTCTCGCACAATGTGCAGCGCGGCGGACGTTACGGCCGCAGCGTCGCGGTCGACCAAACGGTCGCCAATGCGCGCGAGAGCGTGGCCTTGCTGATCAACGCCTACAGTCCGTCGGAAATCTGCTTCGGCATGAACGCCACCTCGTTCATTCGCCTGGTCAGCCTCGGCATCGGCCAGATGCTGGCCAAGGACACAGAGCGCGACGAGATCGTCATCACCGATATGGACCACGACGCCAACATCGCCACGTGGCTGGCGCTGGAGCCCGCCGGAGCCAAGTTCAAATGGTGGCGCATGCGCGAGGACGGCAACCTGCATGTCGACGACCTCAAGCCGCTGGTTTCCGATCGCACCCGTCTCGTCGCCTGCACGGTGACCGCGCATTCGATCGGCTCGATCGTCGACGTCGCTTCGGTGGCCGCGATCGCGCATGCGGCTGGCGCCGAAGTGTTCCTTGACTGCGTGCATTACGGACCGCACGGGCTGATCGACGTGCAGGCCTGGGACTGCGACTATCTCGTCTGCTCCGGCTACAAGAATTTCTCGCCGCATATGGGCTTTCTGTGGGGCCGCTTCGAAACGCTGAAGCGGCTGCCGACCTTCCGCGAGGATTTCATCCCCGACGAGCCCCCTTACAAGGTCGAGGCCGGCACCTTCATCTACGAGAACGTCTCAGGCATGGATGCCGCGGTGCAGTACCTGGAACTGATCGGCCGCAATCTGGCGCCCTCCAACAACCGCTCGCGGCGCGACAACATCGTTGCCGGCATGGGCGCTATCCGCGACTACGAAGTGCTCCTGGCGCGTGAGATGCTCGCGGTGCTCAAAGCTTGCGGCGCGACCATTTACGGGGTTTCGGAAGAGACCCGCATCAAGGAGCGCGTGCCGACCTTCTGCTTCAACATCGGCAAGCTGTCGCCGCAGCGGATCGTCGAGGAAATGGCTGAGATGCAGATCGGCATCCGCGACGGCCATATGTATGCGCCCCGGTTGATGAAGCGTCTCAACCTGTCGATGGACAGCGGCGCCATCCGCGCCTCGCTGGTCCATTACAACACGGTCGACGAGGTCAGGCGTTTCGGCCAGGCGTTGCGCGCCGTCGTAGCCAAGCTGTCGTAGCTTGTCCGTCAGATGTCTCCGGCGTGGAACATCGGCCCGCCCTTGTGGGCCGGGAAGCCATAGCCGTTGATCATCACCAGATCGATGTCGGAGGCACGCGCCGCGATGCCTTCGGCAAGCAAGGCCTTGCCCTCTTCGGCCATTGCCGCCAGCAAGCGCGTGACGATCTCATCGGGCGAAAAGCGGCGCGGCACGATGTCCTTGGCCGCTCGCACGGCCTCGATCAGCGCCGTTACTTGCGGGTCGCTCCTGCGTTCGCCGTCCGAATAATCGTACCAGCCGCGCCCGGTCTTGCGGCCGAAGCGGCCGGCCTCGCACAGCCGGTCGGCGATCTCGACATAACGTGCTTGCGGATCGCGCATCGCCGCCTGTCGCTTGCGCCGCGCCCAGGCTATCTCCAGCCCAGCCATGTCGTTGACCGCGAAGATCCCCATCGGGAAGCCCCAGGCCTCCAGCGCGGCATCCACCTCATCGGGTGCTGCGCCATCCTCCACCATGAACTCCGCCTCGCGGCGGTAGGCGGAATAGAGGCGGTTGCCGATGAAACCCTCGGTAACGCCGCACACGACAGGCAGCTTGCCGAGCTTCCTGACGAACGCGATAGCCGAGGCGAGCACATCGGGCGCCGTCGCCGCGCAATCCACCACTTCGGTTAGCCGCATGACGTTGGCCGGGGAGAAAAAATGCAGGCCGGCGATCCGTTCGGGCCGGGCGGTTGCCGAGGCGATCTCGTCGGGGTTGAGGTAGCTGGTGTTGGTCGCCAGTATGGCGTCGGGGCGGACGATACGATCAAGCTTCCGGAAGAGTTCGGTTTTTACCGCGAGATCGTCGAACACTGCCTCGATGACCAGATCGGCCTGCACCAGCCTGCCGGCGTCACTGGCCGCTTCAAACCGGCTCAGCGCCTCCCTGCGGGCATGATCGGTGAGTCGGCCGGATTGGACCGACTTGTCGAGAAGGCCGGCGATCCGCGCGTATCCTTTTGCCGCGGCGTCGTCGTTCTGCTCGATGCCGATTACGCGATAGCCGGCATTCAAGGCCGAGACCGCGATGCCTGCACCCATCAGGCCGGTTCCGACGATACCGACGGTCTCGACCTTGCGAGGCGTGATACCCTCCAGCCTGTCGACTTTGCTGGCTTGCCTCTCGGCAAAGAAGACGTGGCGCAACGCTGCCGCTTCGCGAGAATCCCGGAGGCGCAGGAAGGTCGCGCGTTCGTGCACAAGACCGTCCTCAAGTCTGGCCGTGGACGCGGCCCGGACCAGTCTCACGGCCTCTGCAGGCGCGATCTGTCCACGGCTGCGGGAAAGCACCTTTCTTGCGGCTGCCGCGTCGGCCTCAGGTTGCGAGCGCGGGACGGAAAGCGCACCCGTGCGCCGCAGCGGTTGGCCAACGAGACGGCGGGCGACATCGAGCGCGCCTTCGGGAAGATCGTCCGCAATGGTATCGATCAGACCGAGAGCGAGAGCTTCGTCGGCATTTGCGGGCCGACCCGTGCCGATCAGGTCAATTGCGGCGACCGTGCCGATGAGGCGGGGCAGGCGTTGGGTTCCGCCGGCCCCGGGCACTAACCCGAGCTTGACCTCGGGCAGGCCGAAGCTGGCCGCCTTGCTGGCCACCCGGTAGTGGCAGGCCAGCGCAATCTCGCAGCCGCCGCCGAGCGCCGCGCCGCCTACTGCCGCGACGATCGGTTTGGCGAAGCTCTCCATCGCTTCGATCACGTCAGGCAGTGTGGGCCCGATAGCGGGCTTGCCGAATTCCTTGATATCGGCGCCACCGATGAAGGTGCGCCCAATGGCGGTCAGCACCACGGCAGACACTTCATCCGACGCCGCACGCCCAAGCGCAGCCATCAGTCCGGCCCTGACATGGAGGGACAGCGCGTTGACCGGCGGATTTTCGATCGTGACGATGAGAACGCCATCGACGATCTTGCCTGTGACACTCTCGGAAAATCGTGCTGTGTTCATGGAGTTTTATTCCGGAACAACGGCAAATCTTCCTCCTCCTTCTGCTCTCCGCCAAATGCCGGTGTCCCGGCTCGGACGGATGAAGCGCCATGGATCTTCAAAATAATTTCAAGCTTAAAATAATTAGAATTCGAAAAACTTCAAGCCTACCGGAGTCGACTGCAAAAGGCGTCGCTACCACGACGGTGATCGGTCAGACTTGACGGTTGCACTGCGGTGCCGGGTCAAGGCGAGTTTGTGGAAACCTTCGGCAGCAGGGCTTTGAAATAGTCGATCGTCTGTTGCAGCCCGGCTTCTAAAGTCACCGTCGGCTCCCAGCCGACAAGCCTTTTGGCAAGGGTGATATCGGGCTGGCGGTGCCGCGGATCGTCTTGCGGAAGATCGCGGTAAATTATATCCGAACCTGATCCGGTCATCTGCGTCGTCAGTTCGGCCAAGCGCCTGATCGTTACTTCCCTTGGATTGCCGATGTTTACTGGACCGGTCACCTCCGGCCCCGTATCCATGAGGCGCAGCATGCCGCTCACCAGGTCGTCGACGTAGCAAAACGACCTTGTCTGTGAGCCGTCGCCGAAAATGGTTATCGGTTCACCACGAAGCGCCTGCACGATGAAATTTGAGACAACCCTGCCGTCTGCCGGGTGCATGCGCGGCCCGAACGTATTGAAAATCCGCGCGACCTTGACCCACAAGCCATGTTGTCGGTGATAGTCGAAGAACAGCGTTTCGGCGCAGCGTTTGCCTTCATCGTAGCATGAGCGCGGCCCGATCGGGTTTACATTGCCCCAGTAACTCTCGGGCTGCGGATGCACAGACGCGTCACCATAGACCTCACTGGTGGAGGCCTGAAAGACTTTGCATTTCAGCCGCTTTGCCAATCCAAGAACATTGATGGCGCCGTGCACGGCGGTCTTGATCGTCTGAACCGGGTCGTACTGGTAGTGAACAGGCGAGGCCGGACACGCCAGGTTGTAAATCTCATCGACTTCGACGTAGAGCGGAAAGGTCACGTCATGGCGCATGAATTCGAAGCGGGGATGCTTGGCCAAATGGTCGATATTGCGCTTTGATCCGGTGAAAAGGTTGTCGACACACAAGATTTCGTCGCCTCGTTCCAACAGGCGGTCAATAAGATGCGAGCCGATAAACCCTGCGCCCCCGGTAACGAGAATGCGTCTGCGGCTGTCATAGAGTCTGGCCAATTTCTGCTCCCAGGCAAATGCTGATCGACCAGATATCGGTCGCCACACGCAGGATACGACGTGTCCGCAGCCAATGCACAAGGACCAAACTGAAATTTCGCAGATCCGCTCGGTGCCGATGCGAATTCCGATCCCGGCATTTGGTTTGATCAGAAGGCACGATTGAGGCCGTTAGTGGCCTATGGATTGGCAGCAGAGAATATCAGCCCTGTCGTCAGGGCCGCCGCTGCGTAGATGGCCGGCAGAACCTGACGGTTCACCCCAATCCGCAGCAGAGAGTGGCTCGAAACCCGGTCCTGCTGGATTTTATCCACAACATCGATGGCATCGGCGGATGGCAACATGAAAATGGCAACGACCATTTTTCGTGAGACATTCCTCTTCGCGATAGAGCATCGTTGAATTGGCCAACAGCCTGCCATACAAGCACGTCGGCTCAACAGGTGGCTCGAGGAACCCCACGGATGTCCGAACGCATTGCAGTTATCGGCCTGGGTTATGTCGGCCTGCCGGTAGCCATTGCCTTTGGGAAGGTTTTCCCCGGCACCATAGCTTTTGACATCAGCGAGCGTCGGATCGGGGAATTGCGTGGCGGCGTCGATCGTACGGGGGAAGTTGACGCAACGGCGCTCAAGGAGACCTCGATAGGGCTGACCACCGACCGGGAGATGTTGAAAGGCGCTACTTTCTTCATCGTCGCCGTGCCAACCCCTATCGACGCAAATCGCGCTCCCGATCTAGCTTCTTTGAAACTGGCGTCCGAACTCGTCGGCGAGGCGGTGAGCAAAGGCGCCGTCGTCGTTTTTGAGTCGACAGTCTATCCAGGTGTGACCGAAGATTTCTGTGGGCCGATCATCGAGCAGGTTTCCGGCCTGCGACATCCCCGCGACTTTGCCCTCGGCTATTCGCCCGAACGCGCCAACCCCGGCGATCGGGAACACTCGCTGCAAAAGATCGTCAAAGTCGTCTCCGGCGAGAATAACGAGACGCTGGAGCGCGTCGCGAACGTTTATGGCCGTATCATCGATGCCGGCGTCTACCGCGCCCCGTCGATCAAGGTGGCCGAGGCAGCGAAGGTTATCGAGAACACCCAGCGCGATCTGAACATCGCGCTGATGAACGAACTGGCAATGATCTTCGAGCGGCTCGATATCCGGACGCAGGATGTTCTTGATGCTGCGTCGACGAAATGGAACTTCCTTCCCTTCAAACCGGGGTTCGTCGGCGGCCACTGCATCAGCGTCGATCCATATTATTTGACCGCCAAGGCCGAGGCCGAAGGTTACCATCCGCAGATCATCCTCGCCGGACGTCGCATCAATGACGGCATGGGGGCCTTCGTCGCCCAGCAGGTTGTCAAACGGCTGATTGGTTCTGACACGCCCGTCAAAGGGGCTTCTGTCGGCATTCTCGGGCTGACATTCAAGGAGGACGTGCCGGATTTGCGCAACAGCCGCGTTTTCGACATGGTCAAGGAACTAAGGCAGTTCGGAATTGTCCCCAAAGTCCATGATCCCCTTGCCGATGTCGAAACCGCTCGGCGTGATCACGGCGAAACAATCCTGCCGCTCGATGAGATAAACGATTTGCAGGCGCTTGTTCTGGCGGTGCCTCACAGGCAATATCTCACCAACGAAAGAGCGCGTCTTTTTCAAATGATCAGGCCGGGGGGGACACTGTTCGATGTCAAGTCGGCCATCAAGCCCAATGAAGTTCCCGACAACATAAAATACTGGAGCTTGTAAAGCTCGCCTGAAATTAACGCTAGGATATGCAGTGACATCAAGCAGGCCGATACTGATCACCGGCGCAGCCGGGTTCATAGGGTTTCATCTTTGCCTGAGGCTGCTTGCCGAAGGAGGCCAGGTTATCGGCCTCGACTCCATGAACGAGTATTATGACGTCAGCCTGAAGCAGGCTCGTCTCGAGCGGCTGAAAGCGTTTTCGAATTTTTGTTTCGAGCATGCCGATCTCACGGAGCGGGACCGTATTTCGGAGCTCTTCCTTTCGGCCGCGCCGGAGGTTGTCGTCAATCTCGCGGCGCAAGCCGGCGTACGCTATTCGATCAGCAATCCGCACGCCTATGTGGAAAGCAACCTCAGCGGCTTTGTCAACATCCTGGAAGGATGCCGGCAGGCGTCCGTCGGCCATCTGGTCTATGCATCGTCGAGTTCGATTTATGGCGGCAGCACCCGCATGCCGTTTTCCGTGCACGATCCGGCGGACCATCCGCTCAGCCTTTACGCCGCAAGCAAGAAGGCGAACGAGCTGATGGCGCACACATACAGCCATCTGTTTGGACTGCCGACCACCGGGCTGCGTTTTTTCACCGTCTATGGTCCGTGGGGGCGGCCGGACATGGCGCTGTTCATCTTCGCCAAGGCTATCCTCGCCGGCGAGCCGATCGAGGTCTTCAACTATGGCAACATGCAGCGGGATTTCACCTATATCGACGACATTGTCGAAGGTATTATCCGCGTCATGCAGCAACCCGCGACACCCAATCCTGAGTGGAAAAGTGTCGCGCCAGACCCAGCGACCAGCAACGCCCCGTTCAGGATTCACAACATCGGCGGCAATTCGCCCGTTCAACTGAACCGATTGATCGAGGTGCTCGAAGACGCGCTGGGACGCAAGGCAAACCGCAACCTCAGGCCACTTCAGCCAGGCGACGTTCCGGCAACTTTCGCCAATGTCAGCTCGCTCGAGGAGGCGACCGGCTTCAAGCCCAAAATCCCGATCGAAATAGGGGTTCCGCGCTTTGTCGAATGGTACCGGGAGTTCTACCGAGCATGATCGGACGCTTCGCCACCTGGAGGCGGCTGGCTCCTGACCAGCCATGGCTGGCGCATGCCGCTCGGAAAACTCAATAAGCCGCAGCCGAACTGGGTGTTGCCTGAAGGCGGTCAATATCTTTCCGGGGCGGCGCACCGAACAGGCGACGATATTCTCGGCTGAACTGCGAAGGGCTGTCATAGCCCACCGCGAACCCGGCCGTGCCTGCGTTTGCGCCGCCGGCAAGCATAATCCTTCGCGCCTCCTGCAGGCGCAGCTGCTTCTGGTATTCGAGCGGGGTCATGCGCGTAATCGCCTTGAAATGGGCATGAAGGGACGACGCGCTCATGCCTGATGCCGCCGCAATCTCTTCGATGCGCAGTTGTGCCTGGAAATGATTGCGGATCGTGGCGATGGCGCGGCTGACCTGGTTCAGGTGGCTGTCCACCGACGCCATCTGGCGAAGCGTGTCACCGTGCGGTCCGGTGAGGAGCCGGTAAAGGATTTCGCGTTCGATCAGCGGCGCCAGCACGGTGACGCTCTCGGGGCGATCGAGCAGCCTGACAAGCCGACAGGCGGCATCAATCAGGTCGGGGTCACTTGGATAGGCAGCTAACACCGGCAGATCCCTGCTGGGGGATGCACGTCCTTCTTTCACAAGCAGTTCGGCCAGCGCGGTGGAATCAAAATCTATCTTGCAACAGAGGTAGGGCGCCGCCGGGCTCGCCTCCAACACATGCCCGACCAGCGGCAGGTCGACCGAGACGAGCAGGTAGCTCGATGCGTCATAGACCACGCTCTGGTCGGCCAGCGAGACGCGCTTCGATCCTTGGGCGATTATGCAAAGCGACGCCTCGTAGACCGCAGGCACGGGTGCACTGGGCTGGTTGGCGCGAATGAGCGACAGCCGCGGCACCGCAGTGCCGGCCATGCCAGATTTCGGCGCAAAGCGGGTGATCAGCTCGGCGAGTTCATTGATTTTCTCCATGCCGCATAAATCTTCATGGCGCGAAATGTTGCAAGGCATTTCGAGTTCATTTGGAGGATCGTGCAAACTCTTTGGACGATCACGCTACCGGCCTTTGCCGGTTCGCGCCATCTATCTCCCCGTCACCGCAGCGAAAAAGGAACGATCATGACGGGACTTAAAGACAAGGTTGTACTCATCACCGGCGCCTCCAGCGGCATCGGCGAAGCGACGGTTCGGGAACTTGCCGGTGCCGGCGCCAGACTGTTCATCGGGGCCCGCCGCACCGAGCGGCTCAAGGCGCTGGCCGCAGAAATAGGCAAAGGCGTCGCGTGGCGCGAACTCGACGTGACTGACGCGGCGAATTTCGACGCCTTTGCCGATGCCGCTCATGCCGAATTCGGGCAGATCGATGTGCTGGTCAACAATGCCGGCGTCATGCCGCTGTCGCCGCTTGCCGCGCTGAAGCGCGATGAGTGGTCTCGCATGATCAATGTCAACATCGGCGGCGTGCTGAACGGGATCGCCGCGGTGCTGCCGCGCTTCGTCGCCCAGAAGAATGGGCATATAGTCAATGTCGCCTCGGTCGGCGCGCATATCGTGCTGCCCACCGCGGCGGTCTATTGCGGCACGAAATATGCCGTCTGGGCAATCACGGAGGGGCTGCGGCAGGAGCATGACGACATCCGCGCCACGATCATCTCCCCCGGAGTGACCGCAACCGAACTGGGCGACGATATCAGCGATCCTCAGGTCGCCACGGCTCTGAAAGAATGGCGGCAGAAGTCGCTCACACCGGACGCCATTGCACGGGCGATCCGTTTTGCGCTTGATCAACCCGATGGCGTCGACGTCAACGAAGTGATCGTGCGGCCAACCGCTGCCAATATGTAGAACTTGCTGCCGGATGCCGGCTTTCGGCGAGCTACGGCGCTCTCCAAGATCCGGCAAACGGCCCACCCCTTAATGCACCACCGCCCTCAGCCTCTGGCGCAACTCCCGCGGGCCACATCGTACCGGCTCTCGAACGCGCGCGAAAAATGCGCACTCGAATTGAACCCGCAGGCAAAGGCGATTTCCGAGATCGTGGGCGACGCGCGGGCGGGCGACAACAATTCTTCCTTGCTGCGCTCCAGCCGCCTGTCCCAGACGAAGCGTTCCGGTCTCGCGGCAAGGCCGGTGCGCCGCTGGGAACTTAACCCGCTAATCATCTCCCCTGCGACGGTAGAGATGTCAGGCTTCGCCGGCCAGGCGCGCTGAAATCAGCCGCGCCGCCTGGATCACCGCTTCGCCCTGGCTGGCTGCCATGCTGTCATCGGCGCGTGACACAGGCGAGGCCACCGCGAGCGCACCGAGAGGACGCCCATCGGAGCCGAGGATTGCCGCGGCTATGCTGTGCACGCCTTCTTCATAGCCTTGGGAGCTCGAGGAATAGCCGCGCTTGGCGGCAAGCCGGATCGCCTTCATCAGCCTTTCGGGCTGCGTCACCGTGTGTGGCGTGAAGGTCGGCAACGGCTTGTCGACATAGGCCTCGGCCGCTTCCCGAGGCGAAGCGGCGAGAAAGGCGATGCCGGAGGCGGTGCCGTGCAAGGGCAGCACCTGGCCGACATCGACATTGACCCGGTTGGCCTTTGCCGAGAGCTCGACATGGACCGTCAGCAGTGCGCCGGCGCTGAATTCCGACAGATGCACCGTCTCGCCGGTTTCCAGCGCCAGCTCGCGAACCACAGGTGCTGCCACGCGCACGAAGGGAAAATGCGCGTCGCGAAAGCGGGCCAGCCGCGACAGGCCGGCGCCGAGCCGGTAGCGGCGGCTTGCCGGCTCTTGTTCGATCAGGCGGTGGTCGGCCAGCGCCATCAGCAGGCGCCGCGCCGTTGCCTTGTCGAGGCCGGTTTTGCGGGCGAGCTCGGACAGGCCGATCTCCGGTTCGCCGAGCGTGAACTGCTCCAACAGCGATATCGCTTTGCCGACTGTGCTCATCGTGCATCCTCAAGATACTTCGCATGGGACGGAAGCCAATCCACCTTGCAGTCCGCTCATAGCACGTAAATTGGTGGTTCAAATAACGAACCGTTTGGAAGCGACAAAAAACACCAGCAAGTTTCGCGGCGACATCAATCTCGATGCGCCGCGCCGTGCGGGGTGATGCTGCGCGGCAACACCTATCAACAGGTGGATCAACTCGGCGGCGCCGTGCCTGGCCGGCGTGTCGGCCCAAACGCCTGATCCTGGCCGGCGCGGAAGCTTCAACTCTGCCCCAGCTGCGCGCGGCGCCAGGCGGCGGGCGCCTGGCCAACCCGCTCCCGAAAGAAGCGTGAGAAATAGGCCGGATCTTCGAAGCCGATTTCGTAGGCGATGTCCTCGACGGTGCGCACGGTGAACAGCAGCAACCGCTTGGCCTCCAGCAACCGTCGCTCGCCCATGAGCCGCTTGACGCCGCTGCCAAGCACCGTATGGGCGGCCTTGTCGAGAAGATGCGGTGTCGTGGCCAGCGCCCCGACGTAGCGGTCGACGGGCCAGTTGTCGCGGAAATGCGCATCGACCAGACGGCGCAAGCCGCGCGCCAATGCAGCATCGGAAGAACCGGTGGCATCCTTCACCTCGGGACCAAGGCGCGCGATGTGCGAGAGCGCGACGGCGATCAGCGCCGGCAGGGTCTTGTCACTGCCGGCCTGCGCCTCGGCATATTCGGCGGCGATCATCTCCAGCACCGCCGCCAGCCTTTTCCACGCGACGTGCTGAGGAAGGCTATCGGCAAAGACCGGCCGGTCCAATGGCAGCAGGCTGTGAGCGGCTATTGCCGCAAGCGCATCATCGGCGACCGAAACGACGATGGCGTCGGTGCCGGGCCCGATCGAGAAGCCATGCACGATGGTGCTCGGCACGAAGCTGACGGCCGGTGCCGAAAAGTCCCAGGATTGGTCTTCGATGCGGTAGGTGCCGGAGCCGCTGGTCCAGTAGGTGATCTGGCCCATTTGCGGATGCTTGTGCGCGGCAACCTGGCCGAGATGAATGTTGCTGCGCGCAAGCACCGTCTCGACATGCAGGAAGCCGACATCAAGCGGCCGCACCGGCTCGCCATAGACAAAGAAATCAGGAATGGAATTGAGGCTCATGGCGCCGGAAAAAGTCCAATCGGTTTTGCCGTTACGTCCTAACCGATCCTTGCCAGGAGCGCTAGAGTTGATGCCATAAGTGGAGGAACATCATGCGATCGGAAGACTTTCGTGCCGACAATGGGCGCCCGTTCACCGGGGCCGAGTATCTGGAGAGCTTGCGCGACGGCCGCGAGGTCTACATCAACGGCGAGCGCATCGCCGATGTCACCACCCATCCGGCGATGCGCAATTCGGCGCGGTCGCTGGCGCGCCTCTATGATGCGCTGCACGATCCCAAGCGGCAGGGCACGCTGACCTCGCCTACCGATACCGGTTCGGGCGGCTACACCCACAAATATTTCCGCGTCGCCAAATCCTCCGGCGAACTCGCGGCCCAGCAGACCGCGATCGCCGAGTGGTCACGCATGTCCTATGGCTGGATGGGCCGCACGCCCGATTACAAGGCGGCACTGATGAACACGCTCGGCGCCAATGCCGACTGGTACGGCCCGTTCAAGGACAATGCGCTCGCCTGGCACAAGCGTGCGCAGGAAGCCGTGCTGTTCATGAACCACGCCATCGTCAACCCGCCGATCGACCGCCACAAGCCGGCCGAACAGGTGAAGGATGTCTTCGTCCACATCACCAAGGAGACCGACGCCGGCATCTATGTCTCCGGCGCCAAGGTGGTGGCGACGTCCTCGGCGCTGACCCACTACAATTTCCTGGCGCAGAGTTCGGCGACGGTCACCGAAGATCCGTTGCTGTCGGTCATGTTCATCGTGCCGATGAATGCGCCGGGGGTAAAGATGTTCTGCCGCGCCTCCTATGAGCAGACGGCCAACACGGCGGCGGCTCCGTTCGACTATCCGTTGTCGTCGCGCTTCGACGAGAACGATGCCATCCTGGTGCTCGACAATGTCTTCATCCCCTGGGAGGACGTGCTGGTGCTGCGCGAGGCGCAGAAAATCCTGTCCTTCCATCCGGCTTCGGGCTTCATGCATGGCTATTGCTTCCAGGGCTGCACACGCTTTGCCGTCAAGCTCGACTTCCTCGCCGGCCTGCTGGCAAAGGCGCTGCGCGCCACCGGCGGCGATGCCTTCCGCGGCAACCAGGCGGCGCTGGGCGAGGTCATCGCGCTCAGGCACATGTTCTGGAGCTTTTCCAACGCCATGGCCTACAATCCGATCCCCTGGGCGAATGGCGCTGTCCTGCCCAACCTGGAAGCAGCCCTTGCCTACCGGACTTTCATGTCGGAAGCCTATCCGCGCGTCATCGACACGGTGCGCCGGGTGATCGCCTCCGGCTTGATCTACCTGCCGTCATCGGTGCGCGACTTCAACAATCCCGAGATCGACAAATACCTCGCGCAGTATGTGCGCGGTTCCAACGACATGGGCCATGTCGAGCGCATCAAGATCATGAAACTGTTGTGGGACGCGACCGGCACCGAGTTCGGCGGCCGCCACGCGCTCTACGAACTCAACTATGCCGGTGCGCCGGAAGAGGTGCGGCTGCAGGTGCTGAAGGGCGCCGAACGCGGCGGCCGGCTGAAGGCCATGGAAGAACTGGTCGATACCTGCATGGCCGACTATGACGAGAATGGCTGGACGGGAGATACCTGGCTCAATCCGCTCGCTTCATCGGCGGGGTGATGTCAGATGGCCACGCAGATTTCGAAGGCCGATTTCCGCGACGCCATGGCAAGGGTCTGCGCGCCGGTCAACATCGTCACGACAGATGGCCCGGCCGGGCGCGGCGGCTTCACCGCCACCGCCATGTGCAGTGTGTCGGACGAACCTCCGACACTGCTGGTGTGCATGAACGGCCGCTCGACGCAGGCGGCCATGTTTCTCGCCAACCGGCGCTTCTGCGTCAACGTGCTGACGCATGACCATATGCACCTGGCCGGCAAGTTCGCCGGGGCGACCAGGGACATGGAGGCGCGCTATTCGGCGGCGCGCTGGCAAACGCTGACCTCGGGGACGCCGGCGCTGTCGGACGCGATCGTCAATTTCGATTGCCAGATCGAGGATGTGCACATCGTCGGCACGCACAATGTCATGATCGGCCGCGTCATCGATGTCAGGCACGGCAGCGGCGGTTCGGCGCTGCTTTATGTCGACCGCAATTACACGCAGCCGACGCGGCTTGGCAGTTTTGGCGGCTGAGCGGGAGCAGTCAGTTCTCGCCGGCGATCAGGCTCTCCAGCAGATCGAGCAATTGCTCGAGCCTCTCATGTCCGAAGCGCTGTTCGATGTCGCGGTAGATGACGAGGCGTTCCGGCGACAAGGCATCGATCAGGGCGGAACCCGCCGGGGCGATCGTCAGCACGACACGGCGGCCATCGCCTTCCGCCTTGTTGCGGGTGATGAATTTTCGGCCCTCGAGCGTCTTGATGATGCGTGTCAGGCTGGGCGGCAGCACCGAAGCGCGATCGGCAAGTTCCGTCGCCTCGACAGGGCCGGCCTCGCTCAGAACGCGCAGCACACGCCATTGCTGTTCGGTCACGTCATGCGCCGCCAGCATAGGGCGAAACCGCGCCATCACCACTTCGCGGGCATGGAGCAGCGCCATCGGCAGAGAACGACGGGTGTTTTCAGGCAGCAAGAAGCAGCGTCCCCAATGATGCGGGCGGTCGGCGGGACCGCACGCCAAAACCTGACCTTTCCATCCCGTATCGTCGCCTCAACTTGGATGCAAGGCTTGACTTCAGTGATGCTGCATGTAATTAACGCGTTAACTACAACAGTGGAACAATCCGGGGAACGAGACGCGGTGCCTCACTTTTCCATCGAGTATTCGGCCAACCTCGATGCCAAGGTCGACATGAGCGAATTGTGCGCGCTGGTGTTGCGCACCGTGCTCGGCACCGGGCTGTTTGAAACCGGCGCGGTGCGGGTGCGGGCCTTCCGCGCGGAGGCCTATGCGATCGCCGACAGCTTACCGGAAAACGCCTTTCTCGACATGTCGTTTCGCATTGGAACCGGCCGCAGTGCCGAGGACAAGAGACGAACCGGGGAGGCGGTCTTCTCCGCCGTGAGCGAATACCTCGCCCCCCTGTTCGAGACCCCGCATTTCGCTCTTTCCCTGGAGATCAGGGAAATCGATCCGGTCCTGAGCTGGAAGAAAAATGCAATCCACCCGCGACTGCGCGGCAAGTGACGGAAGCTGATATGTCCGACCTCGAAGGCAATCTGAAAAAGGCCGAGGCCTATCTGGCCCGTTTCAAGCGCGACGGCGTGCTGAACCAGATCGGCGGCGAAGCGGTGCCGGCGGTGGATGGCTCGACCTTCGAGGCCATGTCGCCGGTCGATCTCAAGCCGCTGGCCAAGGTCGCGCGTGGCAGCGCCGCCGATATCGACCGCGCCGCCAAGGCGGCAAAGGCGGCGTTCCCGGCCTGGGCCGCCATGTCGGGCGACGGGCGCAAGAAGCTGCTGCACAAGATAGCCGATGCGATCGAAGCGCGCGCCGAGGAGATCGCCTTCGTCGAGTGCATGGACACCGGCCAGGCGCTGAAATTCATGGCCAAGGCCGCGCTGCGCGGCGCCGAGAATTTCCGCTTCTTCGCCGACCGCGCGCCGGAAGCGCGCGACGGCGAGACGCTGCGCACGACAGGCCAGGTCAACATCACCACGCGCGTGCCGATCGGCCCGGTCGGCATCATCACGCCGTGGAACACGCCGTTCATGCTGTCGACATGGAAGATCGCGCCGGCGCTGGCGGCAGGCTGCACCGTCGTCCACAAGCCGGCCGAATTTTCGCCGCTGACCGCTCGCCTGCTGGTCGAGATCGCCGAGGAGGCCGGCCTGCCGAAAGGCGTGTGGAACCTGGTCAACGGCCTCGGCGAGCACGCCGGCAAGGCGCTGACCGAGCACCCTGACATCAAGGCGATCGGTTTTGTCGGTGAGAGCCGCACCGGCTCGATGATCATGAAACAGGGCGCCGATACGCTGAAGCGCGTGCATTTCGAACTGGGCGGGAAGAACCCGGTGATCGTCTTCGCCGACGCCGATCTCGAACGTGCGGCGGATGCGGCCGTGTTCATGATCTACTCGCTCAACGGCGAACGCTGCACCTCATCGTCGCGGCTTCTGGTCGAAGCCTCGGTCTACGACACATTCACGGATCTGGTTGCGGAGAAGGCAAAGCGCATCAAGGTTGGCCATCCGCTCGATCCCAAAACGGTGGTTGGTCCGCTGATCCATCCGGTGCACGAGGAAAAGGTGCTTTCCTATATCGAGATCGGCAAATCGGAAGGCGCGGTGGTAGCCGCCGGCGGCGGCAAGTTCGCCGGTCCGGGCGGTGGCTGCTATGTCAGCCCGACGCTGTTTACCGGCGCCACCAACAGGATGCGCATTGCCCAGGAAGAGATTTTCGGGCCGGTGCTGACTGCCATTTCCTTCAAGGACGAGGCCGAAGCGCTGGCGCTGGCCAACGACACCCAATACGGCCTGACCGGCTATCTCTGGACGTCGGATGTTACCCGCGCCTTCCGCTTCACCGATGCGCTGGACGCCGGCATGATCTGGGTCAATTCGGAGAATGTGCGGCATTTGCCGACGCCGTTCGGCGGCGTCAAGAATTCCGGCATCGGCCGCGACGGCGGCGACCATTCCTTCGATTTCTACATGGAGACGAAGAACATCGCCTTCGCCACTTCAGCGCACACGATCCAGAAACTCGGCGGCTGACCGGAGGACATCGCATGCCACTGCCCAAACCAAACCTCTATCCCGCCTTCAACATCGTGCGCCTCAGCCATGTCGAACTGGCGGTCACCGACCTTGCGAAATCCCGCGCCTTCTATGTCGACACGCTCGGCCTGCAGGTTACCGACGAGACATCGGACGCCATCTATCTAAGGGCCCTGGAAGAGCGCGGACACCACTGCATCGTGCTGAAGAGGGCCGGCAGCGCCGAAGCACGCGATCTCGGCTTCAAGGTTTTCTCGGATGAGGATCTCGACAAGGCCGAGCACTTCTTCAAGGCAAAAGGCCTGCCGGTCGAGTGGGTCGAGCGACCGTACCAGTCGCGCACCTTCCGCACCCGCGACCCGCACGGCATTCCGGTCGAGTTCTTTGCCCAAATGGAAAGGCTGCCGCCGATTCATCAGAAATATGCGCTCTACAAGGGCGTGAAGCCGCTGCGCATCGACCACTTCAACTGCTTCTCGCCCAATGTCGACGAGTCCGTCGCCTTCTACAACGAGCTTGGCTTCCGCGTCACCGAATACACCGAGGATGCCAGTAGCGGAAAGCTGTGGGCGGCCTGGACGCACCGCAAGGGCGGCGTCCACGACATCGCCTTCACCAACGGTGTGGGTCCGCGCCTGCATCACGTCGCCTTCTGGGTGCCGACACCGCTCAACATCATCGACCTGCTCGACCTGATGGCGACGACGGGTTACCTCGCAAATATCGAGCGCGGCCCCGGCCGGCATGGCATTTCCAACGCCTTCTTCCTCTATGTTCGCGATCCCGACAACCACCGCATCGAGATCTACTGCTCGGACTACCAGACGGTGGATCCGGATCTGGAGCCGATCAAGTGGGACCTCAAGGACCCGCAGCGCCAGACGCTGTGGGGCGCGCCCGCGCCGAAAAGCTGGTTCGAGGAGGGCAGCACCTTTGCCGGCGCGGCCGCACGCCAACCGGATTTGACGGCGTCGCCGATCATCGCACCGTGACCACAGACGCGAACCTGACGGAGACGGGGATGACTGCACATGGGCGGCTCGCCACCTTCACCGTCGGCGGCAAGACGCGCTATGGCGTGGTCACAGATAAGGGCGTCGTCGACCTGTCGGCGCGGCACAGCCAGTGGCCGACGCTGCGCGAAGTGATCGAGGCCGGCGTGCTACGGCGGCTGGCGGAAGAGGCCGAAGCCTACGCCGTCGATTTTCCAGTCGGCGCCATCGCTTATGAAATCCCTGTGCCGTCGCCGGAAAAGATCATCTGCGTTGGCGTCAACTACCCGGACCGCAACGAAGAGTACAAGGACGGCCAGGCCGCGCCTTCCAACCCGTCGCTGTTCATCCGCTTCCCCCGCTCCTTCGTCGGCCACGACGCGCCGCTGGTGCGGCCGCCGGAATCGCCGCAGCTGGACTATGAGGGCGAGATCGTCATCGTCATCGGCAAGGGTGGACGACGCATCGCCGAGAGGGATGCGCTTGACCATATCGCGGCACTATCCCTGTGCAACGAAGGCACCATTCGCGATTGGGTACGGCACGCCAAGTTCAACGTCACGCAGGGCAAGAATTTCGACCGCACCGGCTCGCTCGGTCCGTGGCTGGTGCCGTTCACCGACGAGGCGCAGATTGCCGACATCGCGCTGACCACCCGCGTCAATGGCGAATTGCGCCAGCAGGACCGCACCAGCCGGATGATCTTCTCGTTCCGCAAGATCATCGCCTATGTCTCCACCTTCACCACGCTGGTGCCAGGCGATATCATCGTCACCGGTACGCCGACCGGCGCCGGCGCCCGCTTCGACCCGCCGATCTGGCTGAAGCCGGGCGACGTGATCGAAGTCGAAGCCGACGGCATCGGCGTGCTCCGCAACGGCGTCGTCGACGAGGCAGCATCGTGACCCCCGAGCAAGTTGAAGATGCCGCGGCAAGGCTGTTCGAAGCCGAGCGTTCGCGCGGCCAGATCCGTCTGCTCAGCCTCGATTTTCCCGACGCGACGATGGAGGATGCCTATCGCGTCCAGGCAGCGCTGGTGAAACGCAAGACCGATTCCGGGCTGACCCCGAAGGGCTGGAAGATCGGCCTGACATCGAAGGCGATGCAATATGCGCTCGCCATCGACACGCCGGATTCGGGCGTGCTGTTCGACGACATGTTCTTCAACGACGGCGCGACGATACCCGTCGGCCGCTTCATCCAGCCTGGTCGATTTCGATGTCGATGATGTGCAGGCACCTGCGATTGCCGTGCGCGTCGAGGTTACCGAGACCAGGGCGGAAGTGGCGACCCATTGGCACCGCAAGGGCCAGCTCGTCTTCGCGCTCGGCGGTGGCGTCACATGCCGGGTGCCCAGCGGTCTGTGGATGGTGCCGCCGCATTGCGGTGTGTGGATCCCCAGCAGTATGGAACACAGCAACATCGCCACCGCCAATGCGCGGATTTTCTTCGTCTATATCGAGCCGGGAGCCGCCGATCTGCCGGACCGGTGCTGCACGCTGTCGATCTCGCCGCTGCTGCGTGAACTGATCGTCGAGCTGGCCGATCGCGTGGAGGAGGATGAGGCGAGGGACGGGCTCTTGACCACGATCCTGCTCTCCGAACTGCCGCGCATGCCGGTCCAGCAGCTGCATCTGCCGATCTCCGCCGAGCCGCGCTTGCGGCGGATCGCCGATGCGTTGGCGCAAGACCCTGCCGACCGCAGCACGCTTGCAGAGTGGGCCAGTCGCGTCGCGCTCTCAGAAAGCAGTCTCGCCCGTCTTGTGGTGAAGCAGACCGGACTGAGCTTCGGCCGCTGGCGCCAGCAATTGCATCTGATCGTCGCCATAAGGGAGCTGGCCTCGGGTGCCAGCGTGCAGCAGGTTTCAGGCGATCTTGGCTATGGCTCCGTCACCGCCTTCATCACCATGTTCAAGAAGGCGCTTGGCAAGCCGCCGGCAAAGTATCTCGCCAGCGTCGCGCACAATGGCGGCTCCGCCTTCGTTGGATGATCGATGCGCCTGTGGCAAGCTCAGGCCGGGGAGGGCTCAATGGCTTCGGGGCGCGGCATCGGCTTTTGCTCCAGCACTTCTTGCACGATGCCGCGGGCGATCTCGCGTTCGCCCATGATGACGGTGTCGGCGCCGAGGCCTTTGAGATGCTCGACCTCGGCATCGGAATGGGCCCTCGCTATGACGTTGATGCCGGGATTCGCGGCGCGTGCCCTGAGCACGATCTGCCCGGCCTCGAACGCGTTGGGGATGGCAAGGATCAAGCGTTTGGCTCCCTGCGGATTGGCGGCGGCAAACACGCCCCCATTGGCCGCATTGCCGGAGACGATTTCGACGCCGTCGTCTCTGAGCCTCGCCAGCGTCTTGTCGGCGTCCTCGATGACCAGGAAGGGCAGCGATGCCTGTTTCAGCGCCGCGCCGACCAGGCTGCCGACGCGGCCGTAGCCGATCAGGATGGTGTGGCCCGAAAGCGTTGTGCGTGGCGGTGGGCCATTCTCTTTTGCCGCGGCGGCCACCGAGGCCACTTGTCCGGGCTGCGTCGCCGGGCCGACCGGCTTGGCCTCTTCCGGTGGTGCTGCCTTGGCGGCGCGCGCGTCCAGCCATGGCTTCATCCAGTCGAGGGCGAGGAACATCAGCGGATTGACCAGGATCGACAGGATGGCGCCTGCCAGGATCAGGTCGCGTCCCTGTTCGGGCAACAGCTTCAGCCCGACGCCGAGCTCGGCCAGGATGAAGGAGAATTCGCCGATCTGCGCGAGGCTGGCCGAGATCATCAAGGCGGTTCCCAGCGGATAGCGGAAGGCGATGACGATAACGAAGGCGGCCAGCGACTTGCCGATGACGATGATGGCCAGCGTCGCCAGGATCGGCCAGCCATTGCTCATCAGGCTGAACGGATCGAACAGCATGCCGACCGAGACGAAGAACAGCACCGAGAAGGCGTCGCGCAGCGGCAGTGATTCCTCCGCCGCGCGGTGGCTGAGCTCGGATTCGCTCATGATCATGCCGGCGAAGAAGGCACCGAGCGCCAGCGAGACGCCGAACAGTTTGGCGGCGCCGAATGCGACGCCGAGCGCGATCGCCAGCACCGCCAGCCGGAACAGTTCGCGCGAGCCGGTATGGGCGACGTAATGCAGGATCCACGGAATGACCCGGCGGCCGACCACCAGCATGACGATGACGAAGGCGGCGACCTTGGCGAGCGTGAGGCCGACGACGCCCCAGATGCCGTAGCTGGCCGGCAGCGACAAAAGGCTCGCATGGTCATCGACCTGCGGCTGGCCGCCGAGCACGCCGGCCAACGCCGGCAAAAGCACCAGCGCCAGCACCATGGCGAGGTCCTCGACGATCAGCCAGCCGACGGCGATGCGGCCGCGCTCGGTCTCGATCAGCCGTCGCTCCTGCAACGCGCGCAACAGCACCACTGTGGACGCGACGGAAAGCGCCAGGCCGAAGACCAGGCCGGCGCCCATCGACCAGCCGAGCATCCAGGCAAGGCCGGCGCCCAGCGCGGTGGCAAAGCCGATCTGGACGATGGCGCCGGGTACGGCGATGCCGCGGACGGAGAGAAGGTCCTTCAGCGAGAAATGCAGGCCGACGCCGAACATGAGCAGGATGACGCCGATTTCGGCCAACTCATTGGCAAGGCCGGCATCGGCGACGAAACCCGGCGTGTTCGGTCCGACCAGCACGCCGGCGACGAGATAGCCGACCAGCGGCGGGATGCGAAAACGGTTGGCGAGCGCCCCGAAGATGAATGCCAGCCCCAGACCGGCGACGATGGTGGCGATAAGGGGCGTGTCATGCGGCATTGTCTATGGAGCGCCTTTCGGGAAATGTCGGGTGTGCGCCGCCCGCAGCCGCCGCCTTTGCAATATGGTGGAGGGGGTGCGGGCGACGCAACCCGCGAGACGTAAATTGGTGGCCAGAGGCGCCGAAAAACGAAAGGCGCGCGCAGCGAAAACGCTGCGCGCGCGAATGATCTATGAGATAGCGTCAGACTGCCTGCTGCAGCATGGCCTCGATGTCGATCAGCGGGCGGTTGGTCAGTGTCTTTGGGATCTCCGCCTGCACCTTGTCGGTGACTTCCTTGTGCAGTTTCTTGCGCATGGTGCCGAGCACCAGCGGTGGCGCGACCAGCACGATGTCGTCGAAGATGCCGTGATGGGCGAGCTTGTAGAGCCGGTCCGCGATCTCTTCGGCAAAGCGTTCCTTGCCCTGCCGGTGCCAGTCGGTTTCCTCAACCGCGCTGCGATGCACGGAGGGGCCGTCATTGTAGCGGCCGGGACTGTCGCTGCCTTGTTCGCGCGTTGCCGGATTGTCCTGTTTCATCTCCTGGAAGAGCTGCAGGTTCGGATAGAGATTGTCGCCCTCGTTCTTCAGGAACAGCGCTTTCTCGCCATCGGCCACCATGACGAGAAGGCCATGTTTCAGGTTGATCTTGCTCATTTGCGGGCTCCTGTTTGAAGGTTCAAATCCAGCCGACGATTGTCTGTTACGGCAGGGGCAGAACGCGTGGCGAAGCGGGAACGTTCCACTTCGTTCGCCGAGATCGCACGCAGCCATATCGAGCCCGATCTATCGTCTATCGGAGCAATGTCCGAGGTGACGGCTTTAATCTACTAGATTGGTAGAATTTAGAAAAAATAATTTTGCAGCTTGGCCGGCTCCCGGATAAAAGAGCCGCAGAACAAAGCCTGCGGCAGCAGCTTGAATCCGCCTGATATGCGGATGTGGAATATTTTTCTCTTGGCCCTTTGGCTTGCGGAAAACCGATTGCCTCCCGTCAGGGGATGCGCGAGTGGGTTCCTTCAGCTTTTTCGCGTCCGCGCCTAAACTGCCGAATTGTTCCGGAATCTGTTCGTCATGCCGCACGCCAATCCCAAGCTCACCGCGTTCCCGGTCTTCATGCGGGTCGAAGGCGAAGCCGTGGCCATAGTCGGCGGCGGCGTCGAAGCGTTGGCCAAGGCGCGGCTACTTGATCAGTCGAGTGCTGTGCTTCGCATCATTGCCGATGTTGCCGACGCCGAATTGCTGAGCTTCATCGCCGCGACCGGCGCCATCCGTATCGACGCCCCCTACGACGCCGCGCATCTCGAAGGCGCGGTCTTGGTGTTTGCCGCCAGCGGCGACGAGAGGCTCGACCGCCGCGTCGCCGACGATGCGCGCCGCCTTGGCATTCCGGTCAATGCCGTCGACCGGCCGGAGCTGTGCGATTTCTTCACCCCGGCGCTGGTCAACCGCGCCCCTGTCGCCATCGCCATCGGCACGGAAGGCGCGGGTCCGGTGCTGGCGCAGATGCTGCGCAGCCGCATCGACCGCATGCTGTCGCCGTCGCTCGGGCCACTGGCAGCGCTTGCCGCCTCGTTCCGGGGTGCCGCCGAAAAGCTGCTGCCGAAAGGCAACGCCCGCCGACAGTTCTGGAGCAGTTTTTTCCAGGGTGCACCGGCGCGCGCCGTCGAAGCCGGCGAGCTTTCGCAGGCGCATGACGCCGCCGCCGATCTGTTGCTGTCGAAGGCTCCGGCTTCGGGCCATATCGCCCTGGTCGGCGCCGGGCCAGGTGCTGAGGATCTTCTGACGCTGCGCGCGCATCGGCTTTTGATGGAAGCCGACGTCATCGTCTATGACGCGTTGGTGCCGGAGGCGATCGTCGCCATGGGCCGCCGCGACGCCGAGCGGCTGCCGGTCGGAAAACGCAAGGGATGCCACACCAAGAGCCAGGCCGAGATCAATGCGCTGCTGGTCGAGCTTGGCAGGCAGGGCAAGCGCGTCGTGCGGCTGAAGTCGGGCGACCCGCTGGTGTTCGGCCGCGCCGGCGAGGAGATGGCCGCACTGCGCGATGCCGGCATCGCCTATGATGTCGTCCCCGGCGTCACCGCCGCCTTTGCCGCCGCCGCCGATTTCGAGCTGCCGCTGACGCTGCGCGGCGTCTCCTCGTCGATGGTGTTCACCACCGGCCATGATCTGAAGGGCAATTCGCTGCCGGATTGGGCCAAGCTCGCCATTTCCGGCGCCACCGTCGCCGTCTATATGGGCCGTTCGGTCGCCGCCGAAGTCGCCGGACGGCTGATCGAGGCCGGCCTGTCGCCGGACACGGCGGTTGCCGTGGTCGAGAATGCCAGCTTGCAGAACCGCCGCCGTTTCCACGGCACGCTGGCCGATTTGCCGTCGCTGGAAGCGCGCGCCGATCTGGCCGGTCCGGTGATGACCATCATCGGCGACGCGGTTGCCGGCGCCAACTTTGAACGTTCCGAGCCGCTCGCGGCACATAGTCATGAGAGCGCCGCCAACGCGGCCGACGCAGAGGTCGAGCCATGAAGATACTGACCGCAAACCGCCTCTCCGACGGCATCGCCGTCTGGTACGCCGATGGTGGCTGGGCCGAGACGGTCGACCATGCCGACCTCGCCCATGACCAAGCGGCAGAGGACAGGCTGGAAGCAATCGGCGCCAAGGCCAACGCCAACAATCAGGTTGTCGACGTCAATCTGATCGACGCTGAAGTCGTCAATGGCATCGTCGTGCCGGTGCGGCTGCGCGAAAAGATCCGCGCCGCCGGCCCGACCATCCGGGAAGATCTGGGCAAGCAGGCTGCGCGGGCAGCGTAACAAAATACGGGCGGACGCGCCCTGAAAGACGAAACATGTACCGCTACGATGAGTTCGACCACGATTTTGTCCAGGCCCGCGTCGCCGAGTTCAGCGACCAGGTCGAACGCCGGCTGTCCGGCGAGATCACCGAGGATCAGTTCCGGCCGCTGCGGCTGATGAACGGCGTCTACCTGCAGCTGCACGCCTACATGCTGCGCATCGCGGTGCCCTATGGCACGCTGAACAGCGCGCAACTGCGCATGCTCGGCCACATCGCGCGCAAATACGACAAGGGCTACGGCCACTTCACCACGCGCCAGAACATCCAGTTCAACTGGCCGGCGCTGTCCGACATTCCGGCGATCCTGGCCGATCTCGCCAGCGTCGAGATGCATGCCATCCAGACCAGCGGCAATTGCATCCGCAACGTCACCGCCGACCATTTTGCCGGCGCCGCCGCCGACGAGGTCGCCGATCCGCGCCCCTATGCCGAGATCCTGCGGCAATGGTCGTCTGTGCATCCGGAATTCTCGTTCCTGCCGCGCAAGTTCAAGATCGCGGTGACCGGGGCCGAGCGCGACCGCGCCGCCATCCAGACGCATGATATCGGTCTGCATCTGAAGAAGAACGCCGCCGGCGAGCTCGGCTTTGCCGTCTATGTCGGTGGCGGCCAGGGCCGCACGCCGATGGTGGCGCGCAAGATCCGCGACTTCCTGCCGGAAGCCGACCTGCTGTCCTACTGCACGGCGATCCTGCGCGTGTACAACCTCTATGGCCGCCGCGACAACAAGTACAAGGCGCGCATCAAGATCCTCGTCCACGAGACCGGCGTCGAGGAAATCACCCGCCAGGTCGAGGCCGAATGGCAGGAGCTGAAGGACGCCGAGCTGAAGCTGCCGGAAGCCGACATCCGTGCCATCGACGCCTATTTCGCGCCGCCGGCACTGACCGCCCGGCCGGAAGGCGACGCGGCGATCAAGCTGGCGCGGCTCGATTCCAAAAGCTTCTCGGATTGGCTCGACCAGAATGTCGTGACCCATCGCCATCCCGACTATGCCGCGGTGACGATTTCGCTGAAAGGTATCGGCGAGGTGCCGGGCGATGCCACCGACAGCCAGATGGAAGCGGTCGCCGACATCGCCGAGAAATACGCGTTCGACGAACTGCGCGTCAGCCATGAGCAGAACCTGATCCTGCCGCATGTGGCGCGCGCCGATCTCAAGGCTGTCTATGATGCGCTGGTCGATATTGGTCTGGCGACGGCCAATTCCAACCTGATCAGCGATATTATCGCGTGCCCTGGCCTCGATTATTGCGCGCTGGCGACAGCGCGCTCGATCCCGATCGCGCAGGAGATTTCGCTTCGCTTCGCCTCGCTGGAGCGGCAGCGCGAGATCGGCGAATTGAAGCTGAAGATTTCCGGCTGCATCAATGCCTGCGGACATCACCATGTCGGCCATATCGGTATCCTCGGCGTCGAGAAGAAAGGCTCCGAACTCTACCAGGTGACGCTTGGCGGATCGGCCGACGAGAACACCTCGGTTGGCGAAATCATCGGCCGCGGCTTCTCTTCGGAAGAGATCACGGACGCCATCGAGCAGATCGTCGACACCTATCTCGGCCTTCGGCTCGGTCCCAGTGAACGTTTTATCGACGCCTACCGCCGTGTCGGTCCCGCGCCGTTCAAGGAGGCGCTCTATGCTGGCGAAACCAAGGCCGCTTGACCGCATCGTCGACGTCGACGACAGCATCGCCGCCAAAGCGGCGGGCTTCGACGCGCTGTATGGACATCTGAGCCCGCTCGACATCATCGAACGCGCGGCGAGCGAATTGTTTCATGACGAGATCGCCGCCGTGTCGTCCTTCGGCGCGGATTCCGCCGTCCTGCTGCATATGATCGCCAAGGTCGACCGCACGCTGCCGGTCATTTTCCTGGACACCGGCAAGCATTTCGAAGAGACGCTGGGCTATCGCGATGCGCTGGTCGCCGATTTCGGGCTGACCAACATCAGGGTGATCAAGCCCGAAGACGCGGCGCTCGAGCGGGTCGATCCGACCGGCAATCTGCACCAGAGCAACACCGATGCCTGCTGCGCCGTGCGCAAGGTCGAGCCGCTGGCGCGCGGCGTCGCCCCCTTCCGGGCCTGGCTGACCGGCCGCAAGCGCTTCCAGGCGGCGACGCGAGCCGCGCTGCCGGTGTTCGAGGCGGTCGGCCCGCGCGTACGCGTCAATCCGCTGGCGCACTGGACGACATCCGACCAGGCTGACTACATGCGCGCGCATGCGCTGCGCGAAAATCCGCTGGTTGCGTACGGGTATCTGTCGATCGGCTGCTTCCCATGCACGCAGCCGGTGCAGCCGGGCGAGGATGCGCGAAGCGGACGCTGGGCCGGTCATGCCAAGACCGAGTGCGGCATCCATCTGTCGGGACTGGAAGTGTCGCTGACCGACGCATCCCTTTAAGCTATGGTGATATTCAGGTGAGGCTGGCCTGCAACGGCGGCTTCCGCTCGGAGGCCGCCGGTTTCGTGTGGACCGGCTTTCGCGGACTTTCGATTTTTAGGGCTTTAGGAATTTTCTATGACTGAACAGACCACAGCGGAGACCCGCCTCTGGACCCCGACGGGTTTTCGCGAAGACGAGTGGACACATGCCGAAAGTGCGGATGCACTGACGGGCAATGGCCGCTTCATCCTGCCGTTGCAGGCATTTCTCGGCCTCGATGCCGAAGTGCGGCGCTCGGCCAAGGAGCGGCTGGGCGTCGCATTGCTGCCGGGCGACCAGCTGGAGAAGATTGTGGATCTGCTCGACCAGCTGTCGCTGGTGGCGCTGGCCTTCCCGGCCTTCAGCGACGGCCGCTCGTTTTCCAAGGGCGAATTGCTGCGCAGCCGCTACCATTTCGAGGGCGCGGTCCGCGCCACTGGCCAGGTGCTCGTCGACCAGCTGCCGCATATGCTGCGCCTCGGCTTCGACGAGTTCGAAATCTCCAACCCGGTTCTGCTGAAGCGCCTCGAAGAAGGCCGCATAGGCGGGCTGGGCCTTTACTATCAGCCGACCGAAGCGTCGGAGCCGAAGGGGCCGAAATACTCCTGGCGGCGCGTTCGCAACAGCTGACGCAGCGGCAATCCCCCTTGTCTTTACAAAGACTATGATCGGGCCTTCTCTTGGCTGTCCGGACGGAAATATCCGCCGGGGGCGAGGGAGGAATCGGCGCTCATCGGCGGCAACACCAATGCACCGACCATCATGATCGCCGAAAGGCGGCTGACATGATCAGGGCTGCAGGGTAATGCGCGACGAACGCAAGGCTGCCTGAGCCGGTTTTTGGGAGATGCCGCCGCGCCTTTGATGCGGCGGATTATTTCTTTGTCTTACGGAATTCCCAAGCGAAAGCCCGGGAAAACCGCATCACACTTTGCTGGGATTGCTTTCAGGCCAAGGCCCGCGCTTCGCGAAACGAGATCAGCTTGCGGCGATTCTCGTCCCATAGCGCCAGCTTGACGCAGCGCAGGCTGTCGAGAAGCGTGACGCGGCCGATGCCGCGCAATTCCGGATAGTCGCGCAGCACTTCCTGCAGCCGGTACCCCGGCACCTTGGCCGAGAGATGGTGCACGTGATGGACGCCGATATTGCCGGTGAACCAGTTCAGCACCGGCGGCAAATCGTAATAGGACGAGCCGTGCAGGGCGGCACGCTGGAATTCCCACTCTTCGTCCTTCGCCCATTCCGTCTCCTCGAACTGGTGCTGGACGTAGAACAGCCAGATGCCGGCCGATCCGGCCAGGATCACGATCGGCAAATGGACGATCAGGAAAGCGCCGGGGCCGACCAGCCAGATAAGCAGCGCTGCCGCGACCGCGATGCCGAGATTGGTGGTCATCGACGACACCCAGGGCGTCAGGCCGCCGCGCATCATGCCGACGGGCAGCCTCTGCTCGAAGATGAACAGCCAGATCGGCCCGAGGCCGAACATCACCAGGGGATGGCGGTAGAGACGATAGGCAAGGCGTCCCCGCCAAGACAGCTGCCGGTATTCAGCAACCGTCAACGTCCTGATATCGCCCATGCCGCGCTCGTCAAGATTGCCGGCGCTGGCGTGATGGGTGGCGTGCGCGCGCCGCCAGCAATCGTAAGGGGTCAGCGTCAGCACGCCGAGCGCGCGGCCGATCCAGTCGTCGGCAGTGCGGTTGGCGAAGAAGGAGCCGTGGCCGCAATCGTGCTGGATCATGAAGATCCGCACCAGAAAACCGGCGGCCGGAAGGATCAGGATCAAGCCCCACCAGTGGCCATAGGAATAGGCTGCCGAAGACAACGCCCACAGCGTAACGAAAGGAATGAGGGTGATGGCGAGTTCAAGAGTGCTGCGTCGCCGGTCGGGCTTCTTGTAGCGCGCCAGGATCTTCAACCAGGCGCGCTTGCTGTTGGCGGCCGTCTCGGGGGAAATCATGTTCATCAGGAAGCATAGGCGGGGCGTCCCGCTGCCGCAAGGAAAAGCTCACGCAAAATTACTGCGCGTAATTGTCGCGCGATTGCATCGCTATTGACGGCGTCGGCCGCCGGCCATGCTGGCTTCTATGCCGTCCAGCCGGTCGAGCAGGTCCCGGAAACGGGCGGGAATGTCGGCCTCGGTGCGGAAGGCCGGCAAGGTGCGCAAGAAGCGCGTCGTCGCCTCGGTGCCGAACTGGCGCCTGATGTCGGCGGCGAGCTCTTCGCTTCTGTTGGCAGTATTGCGGTCCATTGTCTCAAATCCTGTGTCGGTTTCAAAACTCCTCCAAGCTTTGAATGGTTCCCCATAGCGGGGTGTTGGCAAGCAAAGGCTGCCGTTACGGTAAAGTTTGAATTAATTTTGAACGTCTTTGCGTCCCGCACCAAGTCCGACGGGCAGCCCGCAACATTGCCTGCTGTTGGGCGTCCTCCTGGGCTTGCCCCTTGATTTTTGGCCGCCAAACCTCGATATCGGGCGCAAATCCAAACCATTCGAATGACGGGAAATGGCGATGAGCGACCAGACAAAAGACGAACGCGCGCCCGAGGATATCGAAACGGCCGAGGCCGAGCGCACGCAAGGCGGCATCGACGGCGACTATGAAGCGCTGGTGCGGCTGCTGAAGGAAAACGAGGAGCTGAAGGACCGCGCGCTGCGGGTCGCGGCCGAGATGGAGAATCTGCGCCGCCGCACCGCCCGCGACGTGCATGATGCGCGCGCCTATGCGGTGGCCAATTTCGCCCGCGACATGCTGTCGGTGTCGGACAATCTGCGCCGCGCACTCGATGCTATCCCCGCCGAGGCGAAAGCGGCCGGAGATGCCGGCTTCAAGGCGCTGATCGACGGCGTCGAGATCACCGAGCGCGCCATGCTGTCGACGCTGGAACGGCATGGGGTGAAGAAGCTCGAACCGGAAGGTGAGAAGTTCGACCCGAATTTCCACCAGGCGATGTTCGAAGTGCCCAATCCCGATGTGCCGGCCAACACCGTCGTCCAGGTCGTGCAGCCGGGCTATTCGATCGGCGAGCGCGTGCTGCGGCCGGCCATGGTCGGGGTCGCCAAGGGCGGCCCCAAGATCGCGGCCACCGAAGCGCCGGTCGAGCCGGGGCCGGTGAACGAGCAGGCCGAGAAGGATGCGTGAGTAGGGAATAGGGATAGGCAGGCGTATCAATCGCGCGGCTTCGTGTTATTCATACTTTCCCTAATCCCTACTGCCCAATCCCTACTACCTCATGTCCCTGACGCCCATCGACCTCCTCGACTATGCCGGAGTCGCCGTCTTGGCCGCGACCGGGGCGTTGGCGGCTTCGCGCAAGCAGCTCGACATTATCGGCTTCCTGTTTCTGGCCAGCGTCACCGGCATTGGCGGCGGCACGCTTCGCGACGTCATCCTCAACCTGCCCGTCTTTTGGGTCGCCAACTCCGGCTATGTGCTGGTTTGCGCGGCGGTTGCGGTGCTGGTCTTCTTCATCGCTCACCGCGTCGAATCCCGCTGGAAATGGCTGCTTTGGCTCGACGCCATCGGATTGGCGGCCTTTTCGGTAAGGGGCGCGGCCAAGGGGCTGGCCATCACCGGCTCGCCGGTCGTCTCCGTTGTTATGGGCGTGCTGACCGCTACGTTCGGCGGCATCCTGCGCGATCTGCTGGCCGGCGAGCCATCGGTGCTGCTCAGGCCCGAAATCTACGTCACCGCCGCACTCGCGGGCGCCGGCCTCTACACACTTGGCGATCTCGCCGGCCTGCCGCCGCTCGCCTCGGATGTCGCCGGCTTCGCCGCGGCTTTCCTGGTGCGCGGCGGCGCGCTGAAATTCGGTTGGACGTTTCCATCCTACAAGAGCCGCCCGGGACGGCGACCGGAGGATATTCCATAGGGAGGGGATTAGTGAGTAGGGAGTAGTCAGTAGTCAGGAATCCCGGCAGCCTTCACTACTGCCTACTGCCTACTGCCTACTGCCTCACGCCGCAAAGCGCTGCGCTTCCCCGCCATAATAGTTGACGTAGCGGGCGCCGATTTCCTTGACCGGCATCACCACGAACACATCGACGGTGGAGAACTCACGGTCGATGACGCAGCCGTCGCCGATGCGGGCGCCGACGCGCAGATAGCCCTTGACCAGCGGCGGCATGGCCGCGATCGCCGCCTTGGCGTTGACCGCCTCGATCGGCATCAGATCCATCGAGCAATAGCGGCCGGAGACCGCCCGCACATCCCAGGCGGAGTTGGTCCGGCAGTGATGGGCAAGGTAGGTGAGCGCCTCGGCATGCGCAGCCGGCACCGTGCCAGGGAACGAGGCACAACCGGTCATCACGCCGATCTCATAGTGGTTGATGTAGGCCCAGATGCCTTGCCACAGCGCCTCAATGGTGCGCTTCGAGCGGTATTCCGGCAGCACGCAGGAGCGGCCGAGCTCAAGGAAGCGCTGGCCGGGATGGCGGGCGATCAGCTTGGTCAGTTCGAACTCGCCTTCGGAATAGAAGCCGCCGGCGGTCGCCGCAATCTCTTGCCGCAGCAGGCGGTAAGTGCCGACGATGCGGCGATGCTCGGGGCCGGAGATCGAGGTGTCAAGCACCAGCAGATGGTCGCACAGCGGGTCGAAGCGGTCGGCGTCGCGCCGGTCCTGCGCCTGGAACAGGTCCTTCCTGGCGCCAAGCTCGTCATAAAACACCCGGTAGCGCACTTCCTGCGCGGCGGCGATCTCGGCCTCATTGCGGGCAAGCCGCACTTCGAGATTGCCGATACGGCCCAGCGGTGCGCCTGTTGCGACGGCATCGGCGTTCCGCGCGGCGAGCAAAGCGCCGCCTGCGCTGGGCCGAGTGTCACATTCCGGCATAACTGTATGCACGAGTGATTCTCCTTCGAGCCATCCCTCTTGGCACGGGGATACGGTGTAGGTGCAACAGGATTGTGACAGTACCGTGATACGGCGCGACGGGCAATACTTCGTCGGCTGGCGAAAACCCTCATTCGGCTACCTACGTGACGCGAGGATTGCGCCAGCGTCGCCTTGAAGCGCGTCGCGCTGGGACGATTCACGCGACGCGCTTCAAGTCTTTGTTTTGTGCATGTCGTCTTCTCAAAACCGGGGCCACTTTTGAGCGACATGAATTCAGGCGGCCACCTGGCCCTCGACGGCATGGACCAGCGCGTCGGGATCGAGCGGCTTGGTGACGAAGCCGCTGGCGCCATGGGCGAGCACGGTGTGGCGGGTCTTTTCCTGGCTGTCGGCCGAAAGCACCATGATCGGAACCGGCGGCACAGCCATTTCCTCCTCGTGGCGGCGGATGGCGGCGATCGCGTCCAGCCCGTCCATGACCGGCATGTGCAAATCCATCAGCACCACATCGAAGCGATTTTTCAGCCCGGCTTCGGTCACCGCCTCGACCGCGGCCTTGCCATTGCCGACCACTTTCACGCGATGTCCCGCCTTCAAAAGCGTGGCGCGGGCAAGCATGGCGTTGATGTCGTTGTCTTCGGCGATCAGCACCGACAAACCTTGCTGGCGCCCGCCATGGGCACGAAGCGAGGACGCACCGGTCTTTTCCGACTTGGGCGGCGGCAAGGCAGGGGCATGACTGGTCAGCAGCACGCGCAGCAGGGTTTCGCCGCGCACCGGCCTCGCCAGGAAGGTCGCGTAGCCGCTGGTGCGGAATTCGCCAAGCATGCCGCGGTCGGTCGGCGCGATCAGCGTGATCGCCTCGCAATCGGCAAAGCCACTCTGGCGCAGGCGCTTGAGCAGTCTGCCGTCGCCGTCCTCCAGGGCCGCGTCGATCAACAGCACATCGCAATGTTCGGCGAAGGGCGTCGCCTGGGAAGCGGTTGCGGCGACGTCGACGGCGCCGCCATGGGCGCGGATGGTGCGGGCGATGGCGTCGGCCTCGACGGCGTTCTTCGACACGATCACGGCGCGCCGGCCGGCCAGGATGTTCTGCCGGTTCTGCGGTGCTTCGGTTGCTCCTGCGGCGGGGATCTCGAAGACGAATTCCGATCCCTCGCCAAGCCGGCTCGACACCGAAATGGCGCCGCCCATGGCGGTCACCAGCCGCCTTGAGATAGCAAGACCGAGGCCGGCGCCGCCATGGGTGCGGGTCGAGGTGCCGTCGGACTGTTCGAATTCCTCGAAGATGCGCTCCATATCGTCTTCGCGCAGGCCAGGGCCGGTGTCGGCGACGGTGAAGCAGATGCGGTCGCTGATCTCGGTGCGGGCCCGTGCAACCGAAACCAGCACGCCGCCGGTGTCGGTGAACTTGATCGCATTGCCGATCAGGTTGAGCAGCACCTGCCTGACTCTTCCCGGATCGGCCATGATCATCTGTGGCACGTCGGGCTCGACATGACAGCCGAGGCCGATGTTCTTGGCGAAGGCTTTCGCCGCCATCAGTTCGATGATGTTGTCGGCGATTTCGCGCAGCGATGTCGGCTGCGGCTCCGGGTCGAAACGGCCGGCCTCTATCTTGGAATAGTCGAGCAAATCCTCGATGAGCGCCAAAAGGGCGCTGGCCGAGGTCGAGACAGCGCCGACATAGGTGCGCTGCTCGGGCGACAGATTGGTGTCAGCCAGAAGCTTGGCCATGCCCATGATGCCGTTCATCGGCGTGCGGATCTCATGGCTGACGGTGGCGAGGAAGCGCGACTTGGCCTGGCTGGCATATTCGGCGCGCTCACGCGCGGTGATCAACGAGGATTCCGCGCGCTTGCGGGCGGTGATGTCACGGGCAATCGCCCGGTGCGAGACGGCGCCGCTATCCTTGTCGCGCACCGACAGTTCGATCCACGAGAACCAGCGCGGACCGTTCGGCGTGCGGATGGAGACGTCGGTGGAACTCAGGCATTCGTGATCCGAAAAGGCGGCGTCGGGGACGATGCCGACATCAATGCCGTGTTCGGCGAGGGTCCTGCCGGCAAGGTCGCGTTGGTCGGTTCCGACGAGGCTGGCGAAAACCTTGTTGGCGTAGACGATGTGGCCATCGCGGTCGCGGTGGACGACGAGATCGCCGAGCGCATCGATCAGCCCGCGAAAACGTACCTCGCTCTCCTGCATCTCCCACATACGGTCGGCCAGCGTCTCGATTTCGGCGCGGCTACGGGCCGCGGTTTCGTCGAGCAAGGCCGCCGCGCGGCGGACGGTGCGCCGGCTGCGCAGGTGCATGGCGACGCCGGCAAGGCCTGTCGCCAGCAGGCCGAGGGTGATGAAGATCGGCGCACCGGTGAGGTGGGAGAGGCCCGCCAGCACGACACTGGCGACCACCGTCAGGAACGGCAGGCCCTCGGACGTGGGGCGCGGCAAATCCGGCGCCAGAGGCGGCGGCGCAACACGCTGCCGCTTCGCCGTCGCCGGACTCGGCCCGTCGACGCTTTCGGCACGGCTCTTCTCTTTCCTGGCGGACTCCGCGATCATGCGGAAATCCTTGCCAGATAGAGATTATGGAAAAGCGCGGCGGATCGTTCGAATTTTAGCGGTCATGCATTTTTGGCGGTTTTCCGCATCGCCTGATCTTTTCCGAAACCTGATTCCCTTTCGGGATCATGCTTCGGGAGCCTCACATATCGACAACCACGCGGCCCCTGATCTTGCCCTCGACGATGTCATGGGCGGCGGTGATGATGCCGTCGAAGCCGATGGTCGTCGACAGGCCGGCGAGCTTCTTGAGATCAAGATCGCTGCCGATGCGGCGCCAGGCTTCCAGCCGCACAGCCTTTGGCGCCATCACTGAATCGATGCCGAGCAGCGAGACGCCGCGCAGGATGAACGGGGCGACGCTCGACGGCAGATCCATGCCACCCGCCAGGCCGCAGGCGGCGACCGCGCCGCCATAGGCGGTCATCGACAGCACATTGGCCAGCGTGTGGCTGCCGACGGCATCGATGCCGCCGGCCCAGCGCTCCTTGGCCAGCGGCTTGGCCGGCTGGGAGAGTTCCTCGCGCGAAATCACTTCGGCGGCACCGAGGTCGATCAGATAGGAGCTTTCGGCGTTGCGGCCGGTCGAGGCGATGACGTGATAGCCAAGGCTGGACAGGATCGAGACCGCGACCGACCCAACGCCGCCGGCTGCACCCGTCACCACCACCGGGCCGCGATCGGGCAGGATGCCGTGCCGCTCCAGCGCCATGACGCTGAGCATGGCCGTATAGCCGGCGGTGCCGACCGCCATCGCATCGTGCGCGCTGATGCCGTCGGGCAACGGCACCAGCCAGTCGCCGTTGACGCGCGCGCGCCCGGCATAGGCGCCGAAATGCGTCTCGCCGACGCCCCAGCCATTGAGGATGACCTTGTCGCCCTTGCGCCAGTCGGCATGCGATGAGGAGAGGACGGTTCCGGCGAAATCGATGCCCGGCACCAGCGGCCAGCGGCGGATCACTGGCGCTTTCCCAGTGATGGCCAGCCCGTCCTTGTAGTTGACCGTCGTCGCCTCGACCGCGACGGTTACGTCGCCTTCCATCAGATCGGCTTCGCTGAAATCGACGATCTCGACCGATTGCTTCTTTTCGGCGTCGCGCGAAACGAGGATGGCTTTGAAGGTTTCAGGCATCTCTTCTCCTCGGCTTCGCAAAGGCTGGCGGTCGGCATTGGCTGGCTCTGGCCGAACTGTGCGGCGACCGTCCGGCGAGGTCAATTGGTCAAAAGAGTCGGGCCGTCAGGCTTCTGGGCCTTGCGGCTTGGCCTCGCGCCGCCAGCCGATGAACTCGTCGAAGACGACCAGCGCCGCGCCGACCGAAATGAAGGCATCGGCAAGGTTGAAGACGGCGAAGGACCATACCGGCGTGTGGAACAATATATAGTCGATGACGTGGCCGTAGACGGCGCGGTCGATCAGATTGCCGATCGCGCCGCCGATGATCAGGGCAAAGCCGATGCGGGCCAGCACATGGCCGGAGGGCGTGCGCGTCGCCAGATAAAGCACGAAGGCAACGACCACGACCGCGATGACGACCAGGCCGGTGTCGCCGAAGGACGAGAACATCGAGAAGGCGATGCCGGTATTGTAGGTGCGAAACAGCGCCAGGAATGGCACCAGGTCGAGCTTTTCCTGGAAGACGAGGCCGGTCTCGATCAGATGCTTTATCCACTGGTCGAGCGCGATTGCCACCACCACCAGCAGCGCATAGGGAGACCATGATTTCACGATGTGGCGTCCTCGGGGGTAAGTTTCAGCGCGCCGCGCCGGATCTCGAACAGCATGATTCCGGTGGCGACCGCCAAATTGAGTGAATCGGCGCGGCCGGCCTGCGGAATCCGCAGCAGCCGGTCGCAGCTTTCCGCCAGATTGTCGGGCAGGCCCTGCTGCTCATTGCCCATCATCAAGAGCACCGGTCCTCGGGAGAAATCGACCGAGCGGTAGTCGACCGCACCCTTCAGATGGGTGCCGACCACCAGGCCCGAGAAGCTGTTTCGCCAAGCCAGAAATGCTTCCGGCGTCGCCTTGGTCACCGGCACGGCGAAGATCGAGCCCATGGTGGCGCGCACGGTCTCGACAGAAAAAGGATCGGTAGTCTCGCCGACCAGGATAACGCCCTTGGCGCCGACGGCATCGACGGTGCGGATGACGGTGCCGAGATTGCCGGGATCGCGCACCCGGTCGAGCGCCACCCAGACGTCGCCGTCGTGAGCGCGGATGTCTCTTAGCGGCAGCAGTTTTTGCCGGAAGACGCCGACCACCATTTGCGGATTGTCACGGCGGGTGATGGCGACCAGCACTTTTTCGGACACTTCGAGCACGGTGCCGCCGGCGGCAACCGTGCGCGCCGCCACCTTTTCGACCGCCGCATTGCCGCGTCCGGCCTTGGCGAAAACCAGCGTCCTGATCGACCAGCCGAGGTCGAGGGCGTCGATGACCAGCTTCAGCCCTTCGGCCATGAAGGCGTTCTGCTGGTCGCGGAATTTCTTCTGGGCGAGCGCCTTGATGTCCTTGATCAGCGGATTGGCAAGGCTGGTGACTTCCTTGACCTGCCCGGGCGCGCCGGCGTGCCGCTCATTCATTCGGGACTCCCGGGCATTCAGGTCTCCGGGGCATTCAGGCCACCCAGCGCGAAAACAGCGATGTCGACAGCGCCCGCCCGGCGGACTGCTCGCGGATGATCAGTTCGCCTGATTCAACCGTGCCGCCCATGCCGGCAAAGGTGTCGCGCATCAAGGCATGGATGGCGAAGAAGGAGGCGCGGATGGAATAGGCGGTCAGCACTATGGCGACCGGTTTCGGCGTCAGGATCGCGCGGCAAAGGTCGGTCAGGCCGGGCAGGTCCTCGAACAACTGCCAGACCTCGCCCTTGGGTCCGCGGCCATAGGCAGGCGGGTCGAACAGGATGATGTCGTAGCGGCTGCCGCGGCGCTCTTCGCGCTCGGCGAATTTCACTGCATCGTCAACGATCCAGCGGATCGGCTTGCTGCCGAGACCGGCCATTTCTTGGTTTTCGCGCGCCCAGCCGACCGCCTTCTTGGAGGCATCGACATGGGTGACCTCGGCGCCGGCACGGGCGGCTACGAGAGACGCGAGCCCGGTATAGCCGAACAGGTTCAGCACCTTGACCGGGCGCTTGGCCGCCGCGATCAGGCTGGCCATATGGTCCCAGTGCGAAGCCTGCTCGGGGAAGACGCCGACATGGCGAAACGAGGTGAAGCGGCCGAGATAGTCGATGCCGTCATGCTTCATCGGCCAAGTCTCGCCCAGCGGTACCTTCGGGAACCGCCAGCGGCCGATGCCTTCCTCGTCGGTGTCGCCGGTGAAGATGGCGTCGGCTCGGTCCCAGTCCCTGGCGGGCAAGGCCTTTTGCCAGATCGCCTGTCCCTCGGGCCGCACGATGCGGTAGGGGCCGTATTGTTCGAGCTTTTCGCCGGCGCCGCTGTCGAGCAGTGCATAATCCTGATTGGCCGCCACTTCGAGGATCACCGGCAGGCACTCAGTGGGCAGGATGCCTTCGCGACGCGCCAGGATACGGGGGGCTGGCTTCGGATCAGACCGGTCGTCCGGTTTTGTTTCGTGGCGTTGCTGTCTGGCTTCGGGTCGGACTGGTACGGTGCCCGGCTGCGGCCGCGCCTGTTCGGTCCTGCCCTTTGCGGGCGGACGGTTGTCGCGGCGTTTGTCGCGAAAGGACTTCAAGCAGGAGCGTCTCCGGAGGCGGCAGGCCGCTTTTGACATAGGGTCACCGGCTGCGCAAACAAAATGGTCCAGCGTGCGAATGTCTGAGGTGGTGGACCTCGCTGAGGAAACAGGCAAATCTGGAATCATGTCCCGTTCCGAACGCCTGCTCGACTTGATCCAGATCCTGCGCCGGCATCGCCGGCCGGTGAGCGGTCGCACGCTTGCCGGCGAGATGGACGTTTCGATCCGAACGCTCTACCGCGACATTGCCACGCTGCAGGGGCAAGGCGCGCCGATCGAGGGCGAGGCTGGGCTGGGCTATGTGCTGAAACCCGGCTTCATGCTGCCGCCGCTGATGTTCACTGACGAGGAGATCGAGGCCATCGTTCTGGGATCGCGTTGGGTTGCCAGACAACCGGACAAGCGGCTGTCGGCCGCCGCCACCGACGCGCTGGCCAAGATTGCCGCTGTGCTGCCGGATGATCTGCGCGAGGACCTCGATGCGACCGCGCTTTTGGTCGGGCCGCACGGCGATGCTGTCGAAAGCATCGACCTTGGCCTGGTGCGCCAGGCGATCCGCAACGAGAGAAAACTCGGCTTTCTTTACCGCGACGCCGGCGGCGCCGCCTCCGAGCGCTTGATCTGGCCATTCGCGCTCGGCTTTTTCGACAAGGTGCGGGTGGTGGTGGCCTGGTGCGAGACGCGGCAGGATTTCAGACATTTTCGCGCCGACCGGATGTCTCGGCTCAACACCACGGATCTCCGTTATCCGCGTCGTCGACAGGCTCTTCTGAAGGAATGGCGCGCGACGCTGGACGCACCGAAGCGCCAGCCTGGCGCTTAATGCTCCTTTCCACGCCCTCGCAAGCCGCTGCTGCCAGAATCTGACAGTGGGGTCACCTATGCTCCTCCAATCGAAACCCTGGAGAGCAGACATGAACACCCCCAATTTCGTCATCCTTTATGTCGACAGCCCGGAGCGGAGCGGCGCCTTCTACGGTGCGCTGCTGGGACGCCAGCCGGTGGAGACGTCGCCGACCTTCGTGCTGTTCGTGCTCGACAATGGCTTCAAGCTCGGCCTGTGGTCGCGCCACACCGTGGAGCCGGCGGCCGCAGCCGCGGGCGGCGGTGCGGAGCTCGTCTTCGCGTTGGACCGGCCTGATGCGGTGGACGCCGCTTACACGGACTGGGCAGGACGCGGCTTGACCATTCTGCAGACGCCGACCGACATGGACTTCGGCCGCACCTTCGTTGCGCTCGATCCCGACGAGCACCGGCTGCGCGTCTACTGGCTGAACGACGGAGAACAGGCCAATGGGGAACAGGCCAATGGAGAACAGAAATGAGTGCCCACTGGATCGCGGTCGCTTCCGCCGAACATGTCCGGCGCGGCCGCGAGGCCGGCTTCATGCAGGTCAACCACGGCAAGGCGGCACCTTTGCGCCGCATCAAGCCCGGCGACGGCATCATCTACTACTCGCCGACCACAATTCTGCGCGAGAAGGACGGCCTGCAGGCTTTCACGGCAATCGGCACCGTGCGCGAAGGCGAGCCTTACCAGGGCGACATGGGCGGTGGCTTCACGCCGTTCCGCAGGGATGTCGAATGGGCCAAGGCCGAGGAGGCGCCGATCAAGCCGCTGCTCGAGCAGCTCGACTTCACCGCGGGCAAATCGAACTGGGGTTATCAACTGCGCTTTGGCCTGTTCGAAATTACGGCGCATGATTTCGCGCTGATCGCCGAGGCGATGGGCGCTGCCATGAAGGCAGGCTGAAGCATCCAGCCGCCGGATCGGCAAGGCACCGTGACAAGGCTGCTGACACCAAGTTGTCAGCAGCCTTGTGCGACAAGCGATTGTCTTCAGATAGCGTCGCGCTTGCCCCAGGAGAATAAGATGGACTTCGTCTCGATCCGCATCATTACCGATCAGATCAAGCCCTTGGTGGCATTCTACGACACCGGGCTTACCGCAACCTGGTTCACAGACGATTTCGCCGAACTGGCAACGCCGTCCTGCACACTGGCGATCGGCAGCACCCGCACGCTGGCCCTGTTCGGAACTGATGTGGCGCAGCCGGCCTCCAATCGCTCAGCGATCATCGAGTTTCGCGTCGCCGATGTTGATGCTGAGTACAGCAGGCTGGCGAAAATTATCGGCGATTTCGTACAGACGCCGACGACGATGCCATGGGGTAACCGGTCGCTGCTGCTGCGCGATCCCGATGGCAATCTGGTGAACTTCTTCACCCCGGTCAGCGCGGAAGCGATCAGGAAGTTCGATCGCAGAACCGGCGCAGACGCTACTGCTTGAGCGCGTTGTAGACGGCAATGCCGGCGGCAAGGTCCTCAAGCGCGGCGCCGACCGACTTGAACAGCGTGACCTCAGTGGGGCTCTGCCGGCCCTGTTTTTCCCCGCGCGCCAGCTCATGCAGATCGGCGACGATGGCTTCCGGCTTCAGCACGCCGGAGGCGAGCGGCTGGACGATGTCGCCGGCTTCCTTGGTGGCGCCGGCGCGGGTGTCGACATAGACGCTGGCGCGCGCGATCGCGTCGTCGTCGCTTTCGCGCATGGTCGGCGTGAAGCCGCCGACCAGATCGACATGCGCGCCCGGCTTGAGCAGCGCACCCTTGACCAGCGGCGTCGTCGTGATCGTCGCCGATGAGACGATGTCGGCCTCGGCGAGTTCGGCGTCGAGATCGCTTGCGGCCTCGGCGCTGAAACCGTCCGCGCGCAAATCAGCCGCGACCTTTTCGGCATTGGCGGGCGTGCGGTTCCAGATGCGGATGGTCTTGATCGGCCGCACCGCGGAGTGCGCCTTGGCGAGGAACGGCGACAGCGCGCCGGCGCCGACCACCAGAAGCCGCGATGCGTCCTCGCGGGCGAGATAGGAGGCCGCCACCGCCGAGGCGCAAGCGGTGCGCCACTGTGTCAGCCGTTGGCCGTCGATCAGCGCTTCGGGCTCGCCGGTGGCGCCGTTGAGCAGGAGGTAGAGCCCCATTACCGCCGGTTTGCCGATGGCGTTGTTGTCGGGCGATACGGTGACGATCTTGACGCCGATATGACCCCCGACCGACGTGCCGGCCGCATGGAAGTCGGTCCACGCCGGCATCAAAAGCAGCGTGGATGTGGCACCGTCGGGCCGCTCGACCCCGTGATGATGGCGGACGGGTTGCACAGCACCCTCGCGGAAGGCCGCGCGCAATGTCTCGACCAGCCCGGGAAAGGTCAGCGCCTGGTCGACAGCGTCGGCCGAAATGGTCAGCATGCAAAACTCCGCGAAGATAAAAGCGCCGGCTTCAGGCCGTTGGCTTCGGCAGCGCCGGCCCCTGGCCCGAGCCTTGCGGTGCGGCGGGTACCCGGCTGACCGCCTGGCGCAAATTCTCGGCCTCGACGCCGCGCTGGCGCGCCAGCTTGCGGTAGCGGCCCTGCTTGACCCAGGTCGCCAGGCTGCCGACGACCATGCCGATGGCGAGCGCCACGAACAGGAAGATGAACAGCGGCAAGGTCAGCGTCAGTTTCGGATTGCCGGGGTTGAACGGGTCGAGCGTGAAGGCGACCAGCTCGCGGTTGGCGACGGCCAGCGCAATCAGGATGACGGCGAGCGGCACGAAGACCACGATAAGTATGAAGCGGTTCAACATAGAGATTCCCTGGAGAAGGCAGGCCTTGATAAGGTCGGCGCGTGGTCCGCGCCTACTTGCCGCCATTCAGCCTTTCACGCAATTCCTTTCCGGTCTTGAAGAACGGCACCCACTTCTCCTCGACCTCGACGGATTCGCCGGTGCGCGGGTTGCGGCCGGTGCGGGCAGGGCGATTCTTCACCGAAAAAGCGCCGAAGCCACGCAACTCGACCCGATTGCCTTCCGCCAGGGCATCGGTGATCTCGTCGAAGATCGCTCCCACGATGTTTTCGACGTCGCGCAGGAAAAGATGCGGGTTGCGCGTGGCAATGATCTGCACAAGCTCGGATTTGATCATCAGAAAGGTCCCCGTGAAAGCGCTGCGGTCAAATTATCAGGATGATTTTATTTGCTTTTTTACTCGCCCCAACCGGCAGATCAAGGGTGCCAGACGGAAACGAGACCGTCAAGAAACAAGCGATCCGCGCCAATTTCGTGAAGCACGTCGCTGCCGGCCTCCGACAGGCCGAGCGCGCTGCCGACGCTGCGCGCTATTGCTTTCGAGAACAGGAAGCCGCCACGCCGCTCGGTGTCCTTCCATTCCACCACCTTGAGCTTGGCGTCGACACCCTTGGTCGCCAGCCAGTCGATCGCCACGCTCTCGCCGCCGACAGCGTCGATCAGACCGTTGGCAAGGCCTTGGCGGCCGGTGAAGATCGAGCCGTCGGCAAGGGCCAGTGCCTGATCGCGGGTCATTTTGCGGCGCTCGGCGACGATGCCGACGAACCAGTCATAGCTGTCGAGGATGAGCTTGCGGACCATGGCTCGCTCGTCTTCATTGGTCGGCTTGAAGGGCGAGGGCGATGCCTTCAGCGGCGAAGATTTCACTTCCTCGAGCTTGATGCCGACCTTGTCCATCAGACCGCTGACATCGGGATACTGGATGAGCACACCGATCGAGCCGACGATCGACGTCTTGCGGGCAACGATATGGTCGCTGGCACTGGCGATCATGTAGCCGGCCGATGCGGCCAGCGTGCCGACCTCGGCCACCACCGGCTTGTCGGCGGCAAGCTTGCGCACCTCCTCGTAGATCGATTCGCCGCCGACCGTGGTGCCGCCGGGCGAATCGATCGCCAGGATGACGCCCTTGACCTGCGAGGACGTGCGGATGGTTTCCAGCCGCTTGATCAGTTCCTCGTCCTCGGTGATTGTGCCTTCGATCCTGACCTTGGCGATGTGGTCGACGGAAGAACCGCCGAGGTCGCCGCCATAGAACCAGCTTGCAAGCGCAATCACCCCAAGGGCCACGACGGCAATGGCGGCGCCGCGCCAGAAGGTCAGCTTGCGCCGCAAGCGGCGGCGGTCGATCAGGTCGTCGGCTCTCAGTGCCATGGTCTGCCTCACAGTCGGTGGGAAGCGATGCTTTTAAAGCAAGCGTCCGCGCCCGGCTACCTCTTCCTCAAGGGCCTGCGACGAAGCGACCTTCACGACGGAGGCATTTCAGGAAAAAATGACGCGGCGCGTTCGTTTCTGCTATGAAGTGACGAAATTGTGTCGCCTGAGTTCCGTCTGTAAAACAGCGGCCGTCACATTTTTGCGGTTTTCCTCCGCTTGTGCTTGCTTGCGGGGGCCGGCAACCCACCTATAGCAGGTGTTTTGGCGGACAAGGGTTTATTAGAAGTCAGTCATGCTTGCGCGATCGAACGAACCGACCAATGCCGATGCGGCCTTGGCGCCCACGGCGCCAGCGGGCACGCGCGGCGACGCCTTCGACCGCGCCCAGCGCCACTCGCGCCGCGTGCGCGTGCTTAAGTTTGCCGTGCCGGTGCTTGCCGCCGGGATCGCGGTTGCGTTTCCGGTCTATTCCTATCTGGCGGCGCCGATCAACATTTCGATACAGGCAGACGGCACCGCTTTCGCGGATGGCAAGCTGGTGATGGCCAATCCGAAGCTCAACGGCTTCACCAAGGACAAGCTGCCCTATTCGCTGACGGCCTTGCGCGCCATCCAGGATGTCGGCAAGCAGGACATCATCGAACTCGAAGGCATCCATGCCAAATTGCCGCTGACGGCCGACAATGTGGCGACCGTCGACGCCAAGCGCGGGATCTACAACAGAAACGCCAACACGATGGACATGACCAGCGACGTTACCGTCACCACCACCGACGGCGTCGCTGCCATCTTCAAATCGGTCTTCCTCGATATGGGCAAAGGCTCTATGAAGACAGGTGATGCGGTCGATGTCAGCCGTAACGGCTCGCGGATCACCGCGGGTTCAATGTCGGTCGAAGACAATGGCAAGGTCATCGTTTTCGAGAACAAGGTAAGCGTTCACATCGATCCGGCCACTATGAAGGCGGCAGAGGCAAAGAGCGGAGAAACGAATGCGTCCCAGTAATTCGGCACGGCTTGTCGCCGCAGCTTCGGCCTTGCTGTTGCTGGGTATGGCGCCGTCCTGGGCTCAGTCCAGCGCCAGCAGCCAGTCCGGGCTCAAACTGTCGGGCGACCAGCCGATCCAGATCGAGAGCGACAAACTTGAGGTCCGCCAAGCCGACAGCATGGCGCTGTTCAGCGGCAACGTCACCGTCACGCAAGGGCCAACGCTGCTCAAGGCCGGCAGCATGGAGGTCTACTACGTCAAGGACCCCAACGCCGCCAAAGGTGCTGCCGCCGGCGCTTCGGCGATGACCGGTTCGGCCAATATCGACCATCTGGTGGTCAAGAACAAAGTCTACATCAAGTCGAATGACCAGATCGCCACCGGCGACAACGCCACGTTCGACATGAAGACGCAGGTGCTTGTTCTGTCGGGCAAGGAGGTCGTCTTGTCCCAAGGACCCAACGTCCTCAAGGGCTGCAAGCTCACCGTGCAGATGAAAAGCGGCCTGGCTCAGGTCGATGGCTGCGGCGGGCGCGTCATCATGTCGATGACGCCGCCGCCGAAATCCGAGGCCCCGAAGCCCGAATGACTGGCGTATCTTCGCTGCTGACCCGCCTTCCGGGACGGGCGGCCAGTAAACTTGCTGCACCGGCCACAGTCACCGTCGATTCCGCGAAGTTCAAGGGGACCCTGATCGCCAAGGGTCTGACCAAGAGCTACAAGGGCCGCAAGGTGGTCAGCGGTGTCACCATCGGCGTGCGCGCCGGCGAGGCTGTCGGGCTGCTCGGGCCGAACGGCGCCGGCAAGACCACCTGTTTCTACATGGTCACCGGCTTGGTGCCGGTCGATGAGGGCACGATCGAGATCGACGGTTTCGACGTCACCTCGATGCCGATGTACCGCCGCGCCCGCCTCGGCATCGGCTATTTGCCGCAGGAAGCCTCGATCTTCCGCGGCCTGAATGTCGAGCAGAACATCCGCGCCGTGCTCGAAGTGGTTGAGAAGGACCGCAAGGTGCGCGAGCGCAATCTCGACGAACTGCTCGAGGAATTTCACATCAGCCATCTGCGCAAGTCGCCGTCCATGTCGCTGTCGGGTGGCGAGCGGCGGCGTCTTGAGATCGCCCGCGCTTTGGCGACGCGCCCGGCCTACATGCTGCTCGACGAGCCGTTCGCCGGCATCGACCCGATTGCCGTCGCCGACATCCAGCAGCTGGTTCGTCATCTAACGGCGCGCGGCATCGGCGTGCTGATTACCGACCACAATGTGCGCGAAACGCTCGGCCTCATCGACCGCGCCTACATCATCCATGCCGGCCAGGTGCTGACTCATGGCCGTGCCGACGAGGTGGTGGCGAACTCCGATGTGCGCCGGCTCTACCTCGGCGAAGGTTTCACGCTCTGAGCGTGAAATTTGTTTCCTGACGTGATTTTTGCCGCCCCGCCGGGCTTTTTTCTCCGATTTTGCGTGAGATAATGCTTCGGTAGGGCCTTTTGCCATCGTTCGCCTTGACAAGCAAAAGCCGGGCCAGTTTCTATGGAAGGTCGGAAAAATTCATTTTCCGGCAGCTTCTGATGTGTAGGCTTCCGGGTGCAGAAGGGCGTTTGAAACCGAACCATGGCGTTGGCGGCGAAACTACAGCTACGACAATCCCAGTCGCTGGTGATGACGCCGCAGCTGATGCAGTCGATCAGGCTGTTGCAGCTCACCCATGTCGAGCTCGACCACTTCATCGACGACGAGATCGAGCGCAATCCGCTGCTGGAGCGCGCCGAGCCCCAGGATGACGCCGCAAGCGACCAGGTGCAGAAGGGCGATGCCGCTCCTGAGCCTGCCGCCGATGGCGACTGGTTCGAAAACGAGACGGCGTGGAGCGCCGAAGCGATCTCCGACAAGCTCGACAGCTCGCTGGAAAATCTGTTCCCCGACGATCCCGGCACCAGCGAGCGGCTCGGCCCGGACCTGACGGCGCAGTGGAAGTCGGCCACCGGCAATAGTTCGTCCGGTTCTTCCGAAGGCTTCGATGTCGGCGACATGGCAGCCGCGGCGATCACGCTGCGCCAGCATGTTGGCGAGCAGATCGCGCTTGCCTTTGCCGATCCGGCCGCAAGGCTGATCGCAGCCGAACTGGCCGACGGCCTGGACGAGGCCGGCTATCTGCGCGCCGATCCCGCCGAGATCGCCAAACGGCTCGGCGCCGATCAGGCGATGGTGGCCAATGTGCTGGCAGCCTGCCACACATTCGAGCCGGTCGGCCTGTTTGCGCGCGACCTTGCCGAATGCCTGTCGCTGCAGCTTGCCATGCGCGATCGTCTCGATCCGGCGATGAAGACGCTGATCGGCAACCTAGAACTCCTGGCGCGGCGCGATTTCCAGACGCTGAAGCGGCTTTGCGGGGTCGACGAGGAGGATCTCCTCGACATGCTGGCTGAAATCCGCGCGCTCGACCCGCGCCCGGGCATGGCGTTTTCGGGCGGCGCCAGCGACGCCATCGTCGCCGATGTCGAAGTCCGCGCCGCCAATGACGGTAGCTGGACGGTCGAGCTCAATGCCGAGACGCTGCCGCGCGTGCTTGTCGATCACATCTATTTCGCCCAGGTCTCGCCGCATGCGAAGAATCAGGCGGAGAAGGATTTCCTGGCCGAATGCCTGCAGAATGCCAACTGGCTGACGCGCAGTCTCGACCAGCGGGCAAAGACGATCCTGAAAGTGGCGTCGGAAATCGTGCGCCAGCAGGACGCTTTTCTCGTCCATGGCGTGCGCCAGCTCAGGCCGCTCAACCTGCGCACGGTGGCCGATGCCATCGGCATGCATGAATCGACCGTCAGCCGGGTGACGGCCAACAAATACATGCTGACGCCGCGTGGCGTGTTCGAGCTGCGTTATTTCTTCACGGCTTCGATCGCGGCGTCGGGCGGCGGTGATGCGCATTCCTCGGAAGCGGTGCGCGACCGCATCAAGCAGCTGATCGACGAGGAAAAGCCCGCCGATGTGCTGTCCGATGACGCAATCGTCGATATGTTGAAGGAAAGCGGCGTCGATATTGCCCGGCGCACGGTGGCCAAGTACCGGGAGGGTATGAATATTCCCTCGTCGGTGCAGCGGCGGCGTGAAAAGCGCGCTCTGGCGAGCGCGGGGCGCTAGGTCTGCTTGCCCGGCAAGGCTTTTGCTATGGCTGGATTCCACAACTTTCCGACCTTAAAGCGCATCGCGCTGAAACGGATTCATACGACGCGCTTTAAGTCTTTGTTTTGATGCATGTCGTTGTCCCAGAACCGCAGCGCACTTCTGGGCGACATGCATTAATTGACAAGCTGCAATGAAGTGTCTAGAAGCCCGCCCGCATGAGACGGGCTCGCGGCCCGCATGCGGATGGTCCGTCACGATGAAGGCCACGGGACGGCCAAGAAGGCGGATTGTGATCAACCGGAAAGTTCGGATCTAAAATCGGCGCGAGTTGACGCCGCAAAGCTTGTGCGCACGGATCACGAGTATAAACTCTGGCCAGTTTGAAGCCTGAGCAAGGAAGGTCAGTTTTCAGATGAAATTGCGCATATCGGGTAAACACATGGATATCGGCGATGCGTTGCGTACGCGCATTACCGATCGTGTCGGCGAGGCGATTGGAAAATATTTCGATCGCGGTTTTTCAGGGCACGTCACGGTCATCAAATCGGGGTCGCGTTACTCGGCCGATTGCATGATCAGGCTGGATTCCGGCGCTTCGCTGCAGGCAACCGGCGATTCCCAGGATGCGACACTTGCCTTCGAGGCGGCCGCGGACCGCCTCGAAACCAGGCTGCGGCGCTACAAACGCCGTCTGAAATCGCACAATTCAGGCAATGGAAATGGCGAAATCACCGACATCGCCTATACGGTAATGGCGCCGCTGACCGATGACGATGAGGACATTCCGGAGGACTACGCCCCGGCCATCGTCGCCGAATCAACCATGACGCTGCAGACCATGTCGGTGGCGTCGGCGGTTATCGAACTCGACACCAAGGACAGCCCGGTTTTCGTATTCCGCAACGCCGGAAACGACCACCTCAACATCGTCTATCGGCGGCCGGACGGAAATATCGGCTGGATCGACCCGTCGACGACCAAAGTCGCACAGGCGTGACGACAACGACAATGGTCGCACAGGTGACGGCAATGGTCGCACAGGGATAATAGCCAGCCGCGCGAGGGGCGAGGACTGGCGACGGCAGGCGAATAAGGGATTTCAAATATGGATCTGAGCGATCTTCTCAACGTTCCGGCGATCTTGCCGGCGTTGAAGGCGAACTCCAAAAAGCAGCTTCTGCAGTTGCTGTCCGAGAGAGCGGCGGCGATTTCCGGCATTCCGGAGCGCGAAGTGTTCGACACCATCCTGCAGCGCGAACGGCTGGGCTCCACCGGCGTCGGCAACGGCATCGCCATTCCGCACGGCAAGCTCGCCGGGGTGAAGCGCATCGCCGGCGTCTTTGCCCGGCTGGAGACGCCGGTCGATTTCGAGGCCTTGGATGACCAGCCGGTTGATCTGGTGTTTTTGCTGCTGGCCCCGGAAGGCGCCGGCGCCGATCACCTCAAGGCACTGTCGCGCATCGCCAGGGTTTTGCGCGACGCCGACACGGTGGCCAAGATCAGAGGCACGCGCGACGCGGTCGCCATCCACGCACTGCTTTCGGACACGCAGGCCTCGCACGCCGCCTGAAGTTCTTCGGATTAAGTCTTCCAGGGGCCGCCGAAGGCGGCCCTCTCCATTTCAACCGCCAGCAGTCGCCTTAGTGAATGGCGACAGTGGTCAGGTCGTTTTCCATGGCGCCGGCCAAAGCCCGGTCTTTCGCATCCGAAAGCAGGATCGGCTGGCCGTTGGCGGCAAACAGGGCCCACAGGACCATACCAGGCGCTATTTCGCCGAGGTTGGGGAAGCGCCCGAGCAGCTCGTCGCTCGAGACCTTGCGGAGATAAGCGACCGAGCCTTCGCCGAGATGGGCGAATTCGCCGCTGGTCATGGTGATGGTTTCGTCAGTTCTGGTCATTTCAAGCCTCCTTGGCGCGAGGACGCCGCTCAAGGCCATCCCGCATGAGAGCCATCGGTAAAGATCAGTCTTTCACCGATATATTTATTTTCCGTACCAGCCGTTCGGTATCCGGCCGATCGAGATCGATCGACAAAAGGCCGTTCTTCAGTTCCGCTGCGATCACCCGCATGCCGTCGGCCAGCACGAAACAGCGCTGGAACTGGCGCGCGGCGATGCCGCGGTGGAGGAATTCGCGCTCGGTGTCGTCGGTTTGACGGCCGCGCACGACCAACTGGTTTTCCTCCGTGGTGACATCGAGATCGCTTTCGGCGAAACCCGCGACAGCCAGCGTAATGCGCAGCCTTTCGGCCTTGCCGTCAGCACCGCTGAGGCGCTCGATGTTGTAGGGAGGATAACTGTCACCGGATTTCGCCAGTCGTTCCAGGGTCTTTTCCATGGCATCGAAACCAAGGAGAAGCGGGCTGGAGAAGGGCGTCATTCGGCTCATGTTACACTGTCCTCTTTGGAGCGACATAAACTGGAAAAACCCGGATGGCATTTTTCCCGATGGTCTTGATATGGTCCGCGCCGCGGCCAAGTTCAAGCCGCCGAACACCCCCGCCAAAAAGACTCCCCCGCATAAGGAAATGAAATGCCCCAGACCCGCAAGATCATCATCGACACGGATCCCGGCCAGGACGATGCCGTCGCCATATTGCTGGCGCTCGGCAGCGCCGAGCTGGAGATCGTCGGCATCTCTGCTGTTGCCGGCAACGTGCCGCTGAAATTGACCGAAAAGAACGCCAGGAAAATCTGCGAACTGGCCGGCCGGCCCGACATCAAGGTCTATGCAGGCGCCATCCGCCCGTTGGCGCGCGAGCTGGTCACCGCCGAGGAAGTGCATGGCAAGACCGGCCTCAACGGCCCGCAACTGCCCGATCCGAAGATGAAGCTGCAGGGCCAGTATGCGGTCGACTTCATCGTCGAGACGCTGATGAAGGAAGAGGCCGGCACGATCACGCTGTGCGCGCTCGGCCCGCTCACCAATGTCGCGCTGGCGCTGATCCGTGAGCCGAAGATCGCGCCGCGCATCAAGGAAATCGTACTGATGGGCGGCGGTTTCTTCGAAGGCGGCAATGTCACGCCGACCGCAGAATTCAACATCTATGTCGATCCGCAAGCCGCCGACCTGGTGTTCAAATCCGGCATTCCGATCGTCATGATGCCGCTCGACGTCACCCACAAGGCGCTGACCACGGCCAAGCGCACGCAGGCCATCCGCCAGCTCGGCACCCGGGTCGGCACCGCGACGGCCGAGATGCTGGAGTTCTTCGAGCGCTTCGACGAGGAGAAATACGGCACCGATGGCGGCCCGCTGCACGACCCGTGCGTCATCGCCTATCTGTTGAAGCCGGAGCTGTTCAAGGGCCGCAACTGCAACGTCACCGTGGAAACCACCTCCGAGCTCACCATGGGCATGACCGTCATCGACTGGTGGGGCGTGACCAAGCGGCCGAAGAACGCCATGGTGATGCGCGACATCGACCATGACGCCTTTTTTGCGCTGCTGGTGGAGAGGCTGGGGCGGCTTTAAGCCTGCCTTGACGCAGATCGTTCGCCCAGGGCCTAGCGCCTCTGGGCGATATCGGCTGCTTACTCGTCGAGCAGCCGATAGGTTTCGCTGCCATCCTGCCTATGCTGTTGCTCGACCGGAACTTGCGAACCCATGGCTCGTGGTGTTTCCGCATGGCCGTATACGAAAATCAGGTCGTTTTCGCTGAGACGGATACCATACAGGTAACGAAACCCACCGTTGATCCAGCCCTTTGGGTTCGGCGAGGCATCGAGAACACTGACAACCGTGCCTGTCGCCCGTCCCAGGCTGATGATCGGGCTGCTGTGTCCGGCGGCAGGCCTCATGATTGCAAAAATGCACGCGCCAAGCAGCACGGCAGCAAAAGCGATGCCCCAGACGTTTTCTCGCAGAATTGGCAAGGCGAGAGCCAAGCGTGCTTGTGCAAGGCGGGTCATTCTGGAAACCGGTAGAAGACGAAGCCATTATCACGCGTGACGCGCTCCAACTTTGCCGGCGCACCGATCAGATGCGGACGATCGTCATCGACAAGAATGGACGAACCGGTTTCGAGAGCAACCAGATAAAGGGTGCGGTCGTGGTCCGAATGGGCGCTTTTGACTGTTGCGTCGATTGGCTCGACTGACCGGATAGCGCTCGCATCATTCGTCCATTTGTAGAGAGCCGAAGGAACCATCACCGCGAACAGGGCGGCGGTCAGAATCACGCCGGGCGCGTTCCTTTTTATGCCAGCGTAAGTCCATGACATCGACGTGAATCCCCTAACGCGGATTCATGTGGTGGCGCGAAAGCTGACTTTCAATCAGGCTTCACGTACCGGCTCCGTTGGGAACGACCGTTGGCGGTCGTCACTTCGCCTTGGAAAACGCCAGCCACAGGCCGCCGCCGACCAGAAAGCTGCCGCTGATCCTGGACATCAGCTTGATGCGGCTGGCCGAGAGCAGGCGTCCGGCGCGGCTGGCGGCGAGCGCATAGGTGGAATCCGAGACGGCGGCAAAGATCATCGCGGTGAGGCCCATGACGACGATCTGTAGCGTGTAATTGCCCTGCGGGGCGATAAATTGCGGGAAGAAGGCGCCGAAGAACACCAGGGTCTTGGGGTTGCTGAGCGCCACCAGCAGACCCTGCAGGAAGAAGCCGCCACGCGGCTTTCTCGCCGTGCCGTCGCCGTTCAGCGTGCCCTTGGCGCGGAACATCTGCACGCCCATCCAGATCAGATAGGCGGCGCCGATCAGACGCACCCATTCGAACCAGTGGCCCATGCCCGCGATCAGCGTGTTGAGGCCGATGCCGACGATGGCGATCATGATGGCAAGCCCGGCCTGCGTGCCGGCGACATTGGCAAGCCCGGCGCGGTAGCCATGGCGGATGCTGTTGGCGATGATCAGCGTCACAGTCGGACCGGGCACCAGGATGATGACGATGCAGGCAAGGACATAGGCGGCGTAGAGTTCCAGCGACATGGGGATTTCCTCGAGGATGCGCTTAGGCGGCTGGCTGCAATCAATGCATGGCGGCGGGGCTGGTGCAAGCCGGTCGCAGACCGGCCGCCCCTCGCGTCAGGACGCCCCAGCCTGCCAAGGCAAGGTCGCCTCATAGGCCGCTCCGGCCCTGAGCACGGCGAGGTCGCCGCGCGGCCGGCCGATCAGCTGCATGCCCAAGGGGCGGCCTTTGTCGTCGAAGCCGACGGGCACGTTGAGCGCCGGACAGCCGCCGAGCGTGGCGAAGGCCGAAACCTGCATCCAGCGATGGTAGCTGTCCATCGTCCGTCCGGCGACCTCACTTGGCCAATGCGTGCCGACTTCGAAAGGAAACACCTGCGCCGTCGGCAGCGCGATGAGATCGAAGTGCTCGAACAGCGACAGCAGCGTCCGGTGCCAGGAGGTGCGGATGACCGAGGCCGCGCGGATCTGCGGCGCCGTCAGCCGCATGGCGTTCTCCACCTCCCAGACGGCTTCCGGCTTCAGCAGGGCGCGCTTGTGCGGGTCGTCATAATGGACTTTCAGCGCCGAGCCGCTGCTCGCCTGCCGCAGCGTCACGAAGGCTTGCCACAGTGCCTCGAAATCGAAATCCGGCAGCAAGGGCTCGGTCAGGAAGGATGCCTCCGCGAAGCGGCCGAGTGCGGCCTCGCACAGATCGAGGATGCCAGGCTCCACCGGCAGGTGACCGCCGAGATCACCGAGCCAGCCGACGCGGCCGCCGCTTGCCGGCGTTGCCAGCCCTTCGAGGAATGAACCAGGCTTTTCCCAGGACAAGGGCGCATGCGGATGGTAGCCCGCCTGCACATCGAGCAGCAGCGCCATGTCGCTGATGCTGCGGCCCATCGGCCCGTCTATGCCCATCTGAGCATGAAAGACTTCCAGGTCCGGCCCTCCGGGGACAAGGCCCTGCGACGGGCGGAAGCCATAGACATTGTTCCACGCCGCCGGATTGCGCAGCGAGCCGCCGAAATCGCTGCCGTCGGCGACCGGAACCATGTCGAGTGCAAGGGCGACCGCAGCGCCGCCGCTCGACCCGCCTGCGGTGAGCGCCGGATCGAAGGCGTTCAGCGTCGGGCCGAACACGTTGTTGTAGGTGTTGGATCCCAGCCCGAATTCGGGAACATTGGTCTTGCCGATGATGATGGCGCCGGCCTTGCGGATGCGCTCGACGAAGAAATCATCCTCCTGCGGCACGAAATCGGCGAAGATCGGCGAGCCGAAACTGGTCCTCAAGCCGCTCGTCATGGCGAGGTCTTTTATCGCCATCGGCAGGCCGAACAGCGAGCCGGCCGGCCCGCCTTGCGCTAGATGCGCGTCCGCCGCGTCGGCCTCGCGCAGGATGTCGGAGCGCTCGCGCAACGAGACGATGGCGTTGACCAGCGGGTTTACCGCGTCGATGCGGTCGAGGAATGCGGCGACCAACTCGCGCACGGACAGGCGGCGCAGCCGGATCGCCTCGGCCAGGTCGACAGCGGACATCCGGCAGATGTCGCCGGCGGGGGGCACGGCGTGCTTCGTTGTAGGGCGCAGGGCAGTCATCCGGCGTTGTTGCGCAGGGCGGTGTCCACATCCGCGGCCAGCGGGATGGCCGGCTGGGCGCCGGGCTTCAGGCAGGCGAGTGAGCCGGCGGCTGCGGCGCGGGTGAGAGCCTGCTCCAGCGGCAGGTTGGACGCCAGCCCGGCAGCGAGATAACCGCAAAAAGTATCGCCGGCCCCGACCGTGTCGACCGGCGTGATTTTCAGCGCCGGCACGGTCAGGAAATCCTCCGGGGTCGCCGCCAGCACGCCGTCGCCGCCGAGCGTGACGACGATGGTGCGGCCGGTTTTGCCGGCGAAGTCGCGCATGCGCGCCGGGCGGTCGCGGCCTTTCAGCGACAGCGCCTCGCCGTAAAGGTCGAATTCGGTTTCGTTGGCGACGGCGTAATCGGCCTTGCCGAGCAACGCTGCCGCCTCGCTACGGAACGGCGCGGTGTTGAGCACGGTGACGGCGCCGGCGGCGCGTGCGGCGTCAAGCGCTGCATCGACGGTCTGCAGCGGGATCTCGTGCTGCAGCAGGACGACGTCGCCCTTCGCAAGGAAAGCCTTGGCGAGATCGCCGGGCAGCACCGAATCATTGGCGCCCGGCACGACGGCGATGACATTCTCGCCATCGGCGCCGACGAGGATCAGCGCCGTGCCGGTGGAGGCGAAGCTCTGGCCGACGCCGGAGAGATCGACCTTGCCGGCCACGAGCAAAGCCAGGGCTTCGGTTGCGAAATTGTCCTTGCCGACGGCGCCGACCATGCGCACCTTGGCGCCGGCGCGCGCCGCAGCCAGCGCTTGGTTGGCGCCCTTGCCGCCGGGCGCGGTGGCGAAGCCGGAGCCGCGGACCGTCTCGCCCGGCGAAGGCAGGCGGTCGACATTGGCGATAAGGTCGAGGTTGATCGAGCCGACAACGATGATCAAGAAAGCCTCCTGCGGAATGCGCGGGAAGCTAACCTGTAAGCCGGCGGCTTGCCAGAGCGTGCGGATGTTTTGCGCCGGGAGCTCGCAAAAAGAACAACACCGGCGAGGGGATTTCGCCGGTGTTGTTTGATGCGGGCAGCTTCAGGACGCGGTCTGGCCCGCTTCCCAACCGAGGATGGCGCGTTTGCGGGTCAGGCCCCAGTGGTAGCCGGTGAGTGCGCCGGACTTGCCCAGCGCCCGATGGCAAGGGACGACGAAGGACAATGGGTTGGCGCCGACCGCCGCTCCCACCGCCCGGCTGGCGTTTGGCGCGCCGATCCTGGAGGCGATCGAAGAATAAGTGCAGGCCTTGCCCATCGGGATCCTGAGCAGCGCGTCCCAGACGCGCAGCTGGAAGTCGGAGCCGATCATCACCACGCGCAGCGGCTGGTCGGCGCGCCACAATGTCGGATCGAAGATGCGCGCCGCATAGGGCTGGGTGGCGCTCATGTCCTCGACATAGGTGGCGTTCGGCCAGCGGCCCGACATGTCGGCGAAAGCCGCCCGCTCGCCGCCCGGATCGTTGAAGGCGAGCCCCGCAAGGCCACGGTCGGTGACCATGATCAGGGCGATGCCGAAGGGCGAGATGTGGTAGCCGTAGCGGATGGTCAGGCCGGCGCCGCGCGTCTTGTAGTCGCCCGGCGACATCGCCTCGTGGGTGACGAACAAATCGTGCAGCCGGCCGGGGCCGGACATGCCGAGTTCGAACGATGTTTCGAGGAGCGGCATGCCGGAATCGAGCAGTTTGCGGGCATGGTCGAGGGTGACCGCCTGCAGGAAGGCTTTTGGCGACAGGCCGGCCCAGCGGGTGAACAGTTTTTGCAGGCCCGTGGGTGTCTCGCCGACATCGGCTGCCAGGGCTTCCAGCGAGGGCTGGTCGCGATAGTCGAGGCTGATCTTCTCGATGGCGCGGCGCACGACCTCGTAGTCGCTGCCCTCGGGGGTGATGTCGTGCTGCAGGATCGCTGTCGGTTTCATCTGCGTATTCATGGTCATCTGGGCGTTCATGGCAATATCTCCTTGACCGCGAATATCGGTCTTTCCGCCCCTTGCAACCACCCGAAACTTGCCTTGTTGCCGCCTGTTCCCAGATAAATACTGGATTGCGCCCCGGGAGATGCCGATGGCCGGCGAAAGGGTGAATCTGAGCGGAGCAAGGGAGACCTTGCTGATGACGCTTTATGGCAAGGCGCTGGAAAGCCGGCTGCCGCATTCGCTGCTCGGGGATCGCTTCGCCGACGAGGCCGTGCGCAAGATCGACTATGATTTCTCGCACCTCAAGGTGGACACCAATCTCGGCATCGGATTGGCGATTCGAGCCAAGACCTACGACGTGCGAGTTCAAGACTTCATCGCCAGAAATCCCGGCGCCATCGTGCTGCATCTCGGCTGCGGGCTCGATACGCGCATTTTCCGTGTCGATCCACCCGAAGGCGTGGAGTGGTTCGATGTCGATTTTCCGGATGTCATCGCGCTCCGGCGCAAGCTTTACCCGTCCCGGGACCACTACCACCTCGTCGGCTCTTCGGTAACCGACCCAGACTGGCTGGCAGAAGTGCCGCGCAATCGTCCGGCCGTCGTGGTGATGGAGGGGTTGACGCCTTATCTCCCGGTAGAGGAGGGGCCACGGCTGCTGTCACGCCTTGTCGCGCATCTTGCCGGCGGCGAGCTGATGTTCGACGCCTACAGCCACTTCGGCCTGAAGATGCTGCGCCTCAATCCGACCATCAGGGCGACGGGCGCCGAGGTTCACTGGGCGATCGACGACCCGCAGGTACTGGAGCGTGCCGTTCCGAAGCTGCGCTTTGTCGACGATATCTCGGCCTACAGCGCGGAACGCACAGCGCATATGAGCTGGTCCGCAAAACTGTTCATCGGGCTCTGGAGACACATTCCCGCATTGCGCAAGGTCGGCAGGATTTTACGCTACCGGTTCTGACGCGCCGGCTCTAACGCGTCCTGGCTTTTGTCAGAGCACGTGAAAATGCAGTGGCAAAACTCTCGCGGGAGTCAGGGTCCAGGAATGACCCGATCGGCACATTCTGTCCTTGTGCTTCCACCGTCATCCTGGTGATGCCGATCTCGGCATGGCGAGCGACGGAAAAGCGTGCCCAGAACGGGTTGAAGCGATGCGCTTCCGACTTTCCCGAGGGCGCCGTCTTGCGGATGTCGAGGCTGGTGCGCGACACCGACACTTCCTCGCGGGCACGGGCGGCACGATAGTTGGCGCGGAAGGCGATGTAGACGGCGATGACGTCGAGGCCGAAGAAGCCGAACACCGGCCAAGCGCCGCGCGACAGGAAAAACGCCCCGGTCACCACCCAGCCGAACAGCAGCGCGCCCATCAGCACGGCAAAGCCGGTGCGGCCCAGCGAGCGGTGCGGTGTCAGCAGCGCCTGGAAGAATGGCTCGTCGGCCTGAAACGAGGCGTTTGTGTCGCTCATCCCAGGATATTATAGGAGGGATATGGCCAGCCCCAAGTCCAAAAATCTTTCCCTATCCAAAAGTGAACTGCCGCCCGGGCGGCGCGACGGCTCGAATGCCAAGCCGCGACCGCGGCCGGCGCGGCTCCGTTCGCTCTACAGCGCCGCCGAGGTGCATGAGATCTTCCGGCGGTTTTCGGTGCAGCGGCCCGAGCCGAAGGGCGAGCTCGAGCACGTCAACGCCTTCACGCTGCTGGTGGCCGTGGTGCTGTCGGCGCAGGCGACCGATGCCGGCGTCAACAAGGCAACGCGGGCGTTGTTCAAGGTCGCCGACACACCTGAAAAGATGCTGGCGCTGGGCGGAGCCAGGGTCGGCGAGTACATCCGCACCATCGGACTCTGGCGCAACAAGGCCAAGAATGTCGTGGCGCTCTCGGAGGCGCTGATACGCGATTACGGCGGCGAGGTGCCCAGCGAGCGCGATGAGTTGGTCAAGCTGCCGGGGGTCGGGCGCAAGACCGCCAATGTCGTGCTCAACATGGCATTCGGCCAGCACACGATGGCGGTCGACACCCATATTTTCCGCATCGGCAACCGCCTCGGCCTGGCGCCAGGCAAGACCCCGGAGCAGGTCGAGGAAGGGCTGCTGCGGATCATTCCGGATGAGTATATGCGCCATGCGCATCACTGGCTGATCCTGCATGGCCGCTATGTCTGCAAGGCGCGCAAACCCGATTGCCCGGCCTGCGTCATTGCCGATCTCTGCAAGGCCGAGGTGAAGACGACCGATGTGCCGGCGCCGCTGGTGGAAATCGCGGCGCCCGGCGTCCCGACAACTAGCTTTCCTCCACGAACACCTCTTCGCGCTTCTTCTTGACCGACGGCAGGAAGACGACGACGAGCACGGCCAGTGCGACGAGCAGCAGGCCGGCGCTGATCGGCCGCGTCACGAAGGTCGAAGGGTCGCCGCGCGACAGGATCATGGCGCGGCGCAGGTTTTCCTCGAGCAGCGGGCCGAGCACGAAGCCGAGCAGCAGGGGGGCGGGTTCGCAGCGCAGCTTGGTCAGGATGTAGCCGAGCAGGCCGAAGAATGCCACCGCGTAGAGATCGAAGGCGTTGGTGTTGACGCTGTAAACGCCGATCGAGCAGAACGCCATGATGATCGGGAAGAGCACATAATAGGGGATCGTCAGCAGCTTCACCCACAGCCCGATCAGCGGCAGGTTCAGCACGATCAGCATCAGATTGCCGATCCACATCGAGGCGATGATGCCCCAGAACAGCGCCGGCTGCTCGATCGCGACATTGGGGCCGGGCACGATGCCCTGGATGATCATGGCGCCGATCATCAGCGCCATGACCGGATTGGCCGGAATGCCCAGCGTCAGCATCGGAATGAAGGAGGTCTGGGCGCCGGCATTGTTGGCCGATTCCGGTCCGGCGACGCCGGCAATGGCGCCCTTGCCGAACTCCTCCGGGTGTTTCGACACGCGCTTTTCGACCGTGTAGGAGGCAAAGGCCGCAAGCACCGCGCCGCCGCCGGGCAGGATGCCGAGCGCCGAACCGATGATCGTGCCGCGCACGATGGGCGCGGCCATCGCCTTGAAGTCGTCGCGGGTCGGCATCAGGCCGGAGACCTTTTTGATCATCACCGAGCGCTCGTGCTCGTTTTCGAGATTGCGCAGGATCTCGGCAACGCCGAAGACGCCGACCGCCACCGCGACGAAGTTCAGCCCGTCGGCATATTCGCGGATGCCGAGCGTGAAGCGCGGCGTGCCGGTGTAGATGTCGGTGCCGACAATGCCGAGCAGCAGGCCGAGCACGACCATCGCCAGCGCCTTGACGATCGAGCCGTGGGCGAGCGCGATGGACGAGACGAGGCCGACGATCATCAGCGAAAAATATTCGGCCGCGCCGAATTGCAGGGCTATTGCCGTCAGCGGCGGGGCAAAGACGGCGACGAGAAAGGTCGACACCGTGCCGGCGAAGAACGAGCCGATCGCGGCGATCGCCAGAGCCGCCCCGGCGCGACCGTTCCTGGCCATCTGGTAGCCGTCGATGGCGGTCACGGCCGAGGAGGATTCGCCGGGCATGTTGATGAGAATGGCGGTGGTCGAACCGCCATACTGGGCGCCGTAGTAGATGCCGGCCAGCATGATGAGGGACGAGACCGGGTCGCCGATCTGGAAGGTGATCGGCAGCAGCATGGCGATGGTTGCGGTGGCGCCGATGCCGGGCAGGACGCCGATCAGCGTGCCGAGCAGAACGCCGATGAGGCAAAAACCCAGATTGGCCGGCGTGGTGGCCGTCGAAAAGCCGAGTTCGAGGTTCCTGAGGAGGTCCATCTCAGCGCCTCACAATGCCAGCCATTGGGGCAACCAGGGGCCGAAGCGCTGGAATGGCAGCCCGAGCGCGTAGCTGAAGACCAGCACCGAAAACAGCGTCAGGCCGGCCGACAGCAGAAGTGCCGTCAGCGGCTTCATGCGGGCGCTGGCAAAAGAGGCGATCAGCGCCGTCAGGAAGATCGACGGGACGAAGCCGAGGCCGCGCACGGTCATGCCGAAAAAGATCGGCGCCGGCAGGATGAACAGCATGCCGCGCCACGCAATGGGGCCGATCGGCTCGCCCTCGACGCGCACCGCCTGGACGAGGATGATGGCGCCAAGCACGATCAGCACGATCGCCAGCACCAGCGGGAAATAGCCCGGTCCCATGCGGAAGGCGGTGCCGATTTCGAGGCCGAGCGATTGTATCGCGAAAAAGGCGCCGAAAAAGATGAACAGCGCGGCGCACAGGCCGTTTGTCCTGTCGATGGCGAAAGGTTTCATGGCGGTCCTCCCTGACCCTTGCGACGGCTGCCGTTGCAAATGTGAAACGGACGTCGAAGCGAAAACGGGGCGCCGGCAGCGCCCCGTTCAAGCCTCAGTCGGCGTATTGGCCGGCGGCTTCGATGATCGGCTTCCAACGCGTGATCTCGCCTTCCAGCTTGGCCTTCAGCGCTGCCGGCGTCGCGTCGGACTCGGACGACGGCTTGGTGCCCAGTTCGGCAAAGCGGGCGATGACGTTGGGGTCCTTCAGCGCGACCTGGAGCGATTTCGACAGTCGGCCGGTGATCTCGGCCGGCGTGCCCTTCGGCGCATAGAGGCCGTGCCAGATGCTGACCTGCACCGCGGGCAGGCCGGCTTCGATGGTCGTCGGCACGTCCTTCAGCACGTCGAGGCGTTCCGGCGTGGTGACGGCATAGGCCTTGATCGTGCCGCCCTGGATCTGCTTGGTGGTGTTGGTGGTCTGGTCGCACATAATGTCGACCTGGCCGCCGAGAAGGTCGGTCATGGCCGGGCCGGTGCCCTTGTAGGGTACGGTGACCAGCGGCGTGCCGATGGCGCTCATGAATAGCATGCCGCACAGATGCGAGGCAGCGCCGATGCCGGCATTGGCTACAGTGATGGTGTCCTTGTTGGTCTTGGCGTATTCGACCAGCCCTTTCAGGTCGGCCGGCTCCAGGTCCTTGCGGGCGACGATCGCCATCGGCACCTCGGTGACGAGGCCGACATACTCGAAGGCGTTCAGCGTGTCATAGGCGAGTTTTCTGTAGAGGGTCGCGCTGGTCGCCATGCCGATGTGATGGAGGAGCAGCGTGTAGCCATCCGGGTCGGCGTTGGCGACGCGGCCGGCGCCCAGCGTGCCGCCGGCGCCGCCGACATTTTCGACGATGATCTGCTGGCCAAGATCCTTCGACATGGCTTCGGCGACGAGCCGCGTAACCGTGTCGGTCGGACCGCCGGCCGCAAACGGCACGACGACGGTGATGGTGCGCTCGGGATAGGTCTGTGCGCTGGCGGCGAACGAATAAAGCGAGACGGCCGCGGCGGCGGCCAGGGCGGCTACAATTTTCCTCATCGTAATTCTCCTCCCAGGATATCAATCTCCGATCGCTGTGCAGGTCAGGCAGCGACGGTGCAACAAAGGCAAGCTAACAGATTGTCGCCTGACGCAAACTGCAAAATACAGCCGTGCGCAACCATGGCGATCAGTGCGGAGTATGCCCGGCGGAGATGGGTTTGGTGTTGGCGTTGCTTCAATAACCGTAGCCGCGCGCCATCGCCGCCGCGAAGATCGGGATCAGCAGGAAGATGAAGGCTTCGGCGCGCACATAGGTCTTCACCGAGGCGAGTTCCGCCACCGGCACCTGAAAGCCGGGATTTGCACTGGCTTGCCGCTTCCAGGAGATGAAGCGGATGGTCGGGATGATCGACAGCAGGCCAACGATGCCGAATGCCGCCATCTTGGCCCAGAACACCCAGTTGTAGACGTAGAATTCCCAGCCCTTCAGGCCGTAGATGACGCGGCAGATGCCGATGATGATGATCAGCATGGCGATGATGCCATAATGGCGGTCGATGCCGGCAAGCCGCTTGAGCGTGGCGGCGGAGAGGTCGCCGCGGATCAGGACAAATTCGGCGCCGATGATGCCGGCCAGCGACAACACCAGCAGATGATGGAAAATGGCAAGCACGAGATCGGTGGTGTCCATGGCGTTCTCCTCCCATTGGCGGTATCGAGACCGGCCCTTGCCGGACCGGTTGCGAAAGGTAGCATCGTTCGGCAGAATTCCCAGAGGCGGACCTGGGTTGGACCATCGGCGTCGCCATCCTGACAGCTGGGGTTTTCTGAAATGACCGGACTGAAGCGCGCCCTGAACCCGATGCCGGACGACATCCGCATCGCCCTGACCGAAAAAGGACTGACAGCGGCCTACGAGGCGCGGCCGGACTACCAGAAGAACGATTATCTCGGCTGGGTCGCCCGCGCCAAACGCAGCGACACCAGGCAGAAGCGGCTCGACCAGATGCTGGACGAATTGCGGCGCGGTGGGCTCTACATGAAGATGGTCTGGCACGGCTGAAAGTAAGCCGACGCTGTTCGCTTCGACCGTCTGGTCGCGCCAGGCCGTTCGGAAGCTTCCCTGGCTGAATGATGATCCGGCTTGGCCCTTGTCCGGGCGCGCTGGTTTGCTAAGCGCTGACCGTCAACGGAGGCAGAGTTTCATGGGCAGTCCAAAAACAGCCGGCGTCCCGGTTCTCGAAACGGAACGGACCATCATGCGGGCGCACCGGATCGAAGATTTCGACGACTATGCCGTCATGTGGGCCGACCCCGTCACCACCCGTTTCATAGGCGGCAAGCCGCGGACGCGGGAGGAAAGCTGGATGCGGTTCCTGCGGCATGCCGGCCTGTGGTCGCTGCTCGGCTACGGCTTCTGGGCGGTCGAGGACAAGGCCAGCGGTCGCTTCATCGGCGAAGCCGGATTCCACGACCTGAAGCGCGACATCGAGCCGTCGCTCGAGGGCATTCCGGAAGCCGGCTGGGCGCTGGCGCCGCAAGCGCATGGCAAGGGTCTTGCCAGCGAAGTCGTCAGAAGGGCCCTGGCCTGGGGCGACGAAACCTTTGCCGGCGCGAGAACCGTCTGCATCATCGATCCGGAAAACACCGGCTCGTTGAACGTTGCGGCAAAGTGCGGCTACACCAAGGTCCTGGAAACCACCTATCACGACGGGCTGACGATCCTGCTCGAACGGCGGGTGTGAAGCGCTTCATCGACGCAATTTCCACGTTCTGCCAGGGTTGGCTATTCTAATCTAGCTACGCAATTCCTGTGGGAAAACCGCTCACACTTTTCCTGGAATTGCTCTTTGGGGGAGCCGACCATGCGTGCGATCAATGCGATATTTCTGAAGCTTTTCTGGGCGGGGCTGCTGCTCCTGGCGGCCGTGCAACTGGCGGGCGCCGATGCGACGGTGCCGACCGCCGACATCGAGGGCGGTGCCGACAATCATCTGGCCAAGCGCTACGAGGGGTCGTTCATCGTCTCCTACGAAAAATTCGCCTATACCGATTTTACAGTGCCGCTGTCGCCGCTGAAGCCGAGCGCCGATCCGGATGCCCGTGACACGATGAACAACCGTGTGTTCGCGCCGGACAAGAAGGCTGAGGTCGAAGGCGCGCTGACCCGCATCGCCTATGTGCTGCCGGCCGAGCGCTCCCCGCTCGAAGTGCTGCGCAACTACCAGGATGTGATCGCGGCCGCCGGCGGCGAAGTCCTGTTCGAATGCAAGAAGGAAGAGTGCGGCGGCGCCGCCGACCGGTCGTCGAGCGGTGGCGGCGGCGACATGAGCCTGATGATGTATTTCTTCCATGAAAGCGACGTCAAGGACGCGGCCTTTTCCAATGGCGCCTGTGCGGTAACCACCGGTATCAACGACCAGCGCTTCTTCGCTGCCAAGGTGCCGCAGGATGGCGGCGACGCCTATGTCACTGTTCAGGCCTATTCGCTGATCGACGACCTCTACTGCAAGGAACTCAACGGCCGCACCATCGCCGTCGTTCAGGTGCTGGAGCCCAAGGCGCGCGACAAGAAGATGGTGGTGGTCGAAGCGGCCAAGATGGCGGATTCGCTGTCGGCCACCGGCTCCATCTCGCTCTACGGCATCTTCTTCGACACCGACAAGGCCGACATCAAGCCGGAATCGGAACCGACGCTGAAGGAGATCTCGACGCTTCTGACCAACGAGCCCGGTATGGCGGTGATCGTCGTCGGTCATACCGACAACCAGGGCGCCTTCGACTACAATATCGATCTGTCGTCGCGGCGGGCGCAGTCGGTGAAGGCGGCGCTGGTCTCGAAATACGGCATCGATGGCGGCCGGCTGACCGCCGCCGGCGCCGGCATGATGGCGCCCGTCGCCAGCAATGACGGCGAAACCGGCCGCGCCAAGAACCGCCGTGTGGTGCTGGTCAAGGCGAACTGAGGCCGATCACGGTTTCAGCGCCGGCTAGGCGCGCTGCCTGCTCCAGCATCGAGGCATCCTCGCCGAAGGCGCGGGTGGCGCGAGCGGCGGCCTCCAGCAGGTCCGGTGTCATGCGGCGCAGGAACGCCGTGTCGACGCGTGTCGACGGGCCGGCGAGCGTCAAGGCGCCGAGCAGAACGCGGCCCGGTCCGAACACCGGCACCGAGACGCCCGCCGTCTCAGGGTCGCGGTCGCCGATCGACAGATAGTGGCAGGCGTTGCGGATGGTCTCGTATGGTTCGCCCGGCTGGCCTGAAAACGCTGCCAGCACGCGGCCGCCAGAGCCGGTGAGCAACGGCAGCAGGTCGCCTTCCCGGATCGTGTAGCGGATCGGGTGCTTGGATTCGACGCGGTAGAGACAGGTGCGGGCGTCGCCCGAGCGGACATAGAACGCCACGCTTTCCCAGCTGCGTTCGGCAAGATCGCGCATGATCGGCAGCAAGATGTCGACCGCCACGACCGAGCGCTGGTAAAGCGCGCCAAGCCGGAAGGTGGCGGGTCCGATGCGGTAGCGGCCATCGTCGAGCCGCTCCAGCAACTGCCCACGCAGCAATGAGTTCGCTAGCCTCAAAATGGTGCTTTTGTAGAGCCCGGTGCGCGCCGCGATCTCGGCCAGGCTGAGCGAGCGGTCGGCGGTCGCGAACGCGTCGAGAATGGCGATCGCGCGGTCGAGCGCGGCAACACCATCGGCCGGCAACGGCTGGGATCGCGCTTCGGTCATCTCACGAACAGTTTCATTCCAGTTTACCTGCTCGGACAAAGGCCGGCCGAAGCGATTGTGCCGCACATCCATGGTTCTGTCTAGTAGAACAGCGTTCCTGTTGACAGAACGTACCGAAATCGGCATGAATTTTTGCCGAGCGGGTCTGTTTTCAGGCTACGTTTCTGGCAGGCACCGGAGGAGGTGTCGTGATTTGGAGGAATCCCATGCTGAACAGACGCAGATTTTTGATGAGCACCGCGGCCGCAGGCGCTGCCGGATTCGTTGCAACGCATTTGACGCCCGCCCTCGCTCAGGATGCACCGCAGATCCAGATCTTCGTGCCGGCCGCGCCCGGCGGCGGCTGGGACCAGACGGGGCGCACCATCGACCAGGTGCTGCGCAGTGAAAAACTGATCTCCGGCTCGCAGATCACCAATGTCGGCGGCGCCGGCGGCACGGTCGGCCTGCCGCAGTTCATCAGCCAATGGAAGGGCAAGGGCAATTCGCTGATGGTGGCCGGCATGGTCATGGTCGGCGCCATCATCGCCAACAAATCGGCCAACAACCTCTCCGAAGTGACGCCCATCGCTCGCCTCACCGGCGAGTTCGAGGCGCTGGTGGTGCCGGCGGATTCGCCGTTCAAGACGGCCGGCGATTTCGTCGCCGCGCTCAAAGCGGATCCGACCAAGGTTCCGGTGGCCGGCGGCTCGGCCGGTGGCTCCGACCACATCCTGTTCGGGCTGATCGCCAAGACGGTCGGCGTTCCGGCAACCAACCTCTCCTATGTGCCTTTCGCCGGCGGCGGCGAGGCGCTGTCGGCGCTGCTCGGCAACCAGGTGGCGGCCGGCATTTCCGGCTTCGGCGAGTTCTCCGAGCAGGTCAAGGCGGGCGCGCTTCGGCTGTTGGCGATCTCCGCCGACAAGCGCCAGGACGGCATCGACGCACCGACGATGAAGGAAGCCGGCATCGACGTCGAACTGTTCAACTGGCGCGGCGTATTCGCACCGCCAGGCGTCTCCGACGCCGACAAGGCGGCGATGGTCACGATGATCGAGACCATGGCCAAGAGCGATGCCTGGGCAGCCGAATGCAAGAACCGCAACTGGACCCCCATCCTTCTGACCGGCGACGATTATGCGAAATTCCTCGTCGACGACACCGCCCGCATCACCGCGATCCTCAAGGATCTCGGCCTCGCCTGATGTCTTCAGGGGCGGCCACGGCCGCCCCTTCCGACATTAGCCTGCGAGATGGACATATCATGCGCTGGGAGTGAAACTGCGGATGCGGCCGGCGGGAGGATGCCGGCCATCTCGGGAGGACATCGATGAGCACCAGCGACCAGCAGCCGGCGCCCCCGCGCCTTGCCATGCCCGAATTGTTGATCGGCATCGGGCTTCTCGCCTGTGCCGCGGCCGTGGCGTGGCAGACCCTGGCGATCCCGGTTTCGCCGCTCTATTCCAAGGTCGGGCCGACCGTCTTTCCCTACATCACCATGACCGGCATGATCGTGCTTTCGCTGCTGCTCATCGTCGCCGCGCTGCGCGGCGGCTGGCAGCCGCAGGAAGAAAAGGAGACGCCGACCGACTGGAAGGCGATGGGCATCGTCGTTGCCGGCCTGGTCGCCAATCTGGTGCTGATCCAGCCGCTCGGCTTCACCGCCGCCTCGGTCATCATGTTCGTGCTCGTCTGTTATGGCTTCGGCAGCAAGCACACGCTGCGTGATGCGCTGACCGGCCTTATCCTGGCGCTGGCCGCCTATTTCGGATTCGCCAGGGCGCTCGGCGTCAACATTGGCGCCGGCTTTATCGAAAACCAGCTGAACACGGTGATCGACGCGATCATCGCCACGGTAAGGGGCTGACGCCATGGAGACGCTCGGCCATCTCGCCCACGGATTTTCCGTCGCTTTCTCGCCGATCAACCTGTTGTGGTGCCTGGTCGGCACCACGCTCGGCACCGCGATAGGCGTGCTGCCCGGTCTCGGACCGGCGCTGACCATCGCGCTGCTGCTGCCGATCACCTATCAGGTGGCGCCGGAGGCGTCCTTCATCCTGTTTGCCGGCATCTATTACGGCGCCATGTATGGCGGCTCGACGACCTCGATCCTGCTCAACACGCCGGGCGAAAGCGCCACCATCGTCACCGCGCTGGAAGGCAACAGGATGGCCCGCTCGGGTCGCGGCGGCGCGGCACTGGCGACCTCGGCGATCGGCTCCTTCGTCGCCGGCACCATCGGCACGATGGGCGTCGCCTTCCTGGCGCCGGTGGTGGTGAAGTTCGCGCTGGCCTTTGGTCCGGCCGAATATTTCTCGCTGATGGTGCTCGCCTTCATCACGGTTTCGGCGGTGCTCGGCTCGTCCTCCGTGCGCGGCCTCACCAGCCTGTTCATCGGCTTCGTCATCGGCATGATCGGCGTCGACCTGCAGACGGGACAGCCGCGCTTCACCTTCGGCATGAACGAACTGCTCGATGGCGTCGATGTCATCATTGCCGCGGTCGGCCTGTTTGCCGTCGGCGAGACGCTCTACATGGCCTCGCGCCGCTATGCCGGCAAGGACGAGATCGTGCCGCTCAAGGGATCGCTCTACATGACAGCGGCCGAATGGGGACGATCGTGGAAGCCATGGCTGCGCGGCGCTTTCATCGGCTTCCCGATCGGCGCCATGCCTGCCGGCGGCGCCGAGATCCCGACCTTCCTGTCCTATGCCATCGAAAAGAAGCTGTCGAAGCACAAGGAGGAGTTCGGCACGGTCGGCGCCATCGAGGGCGTTGCCGGACCGGAAGCCGCCAACAATGCGTCTGCCGCCGGCGTGCTGGTGCCGATGCTCACCCTTGGCCTGCCGACCTCGGCGACCGCCGCAATCATGCTGTCGGCCTTCCAGAGCTACGGCATCAATCCGGGACCGCTGCTGTTGACGACGCAGGCCGATCTGGTCTGGGGCCTGATCGCCAGCCTGTTCATCGCCAACGTCATCCTGGTCGTCCTCAACCTGCCGCTGATCGGGCTGTGGGTACGGCTGTTGAAAATCCCGGCGCCGCAGCTCTATGCCGGCATCCTGGTGTTCGCCACCGTCGGCACCTACGGCATCTCGCAATCGCCGATCGACCTCGTCATCCTCTATCTCCTGGGGGCCGCCGGCTTCCTGATGCGGCGCTTCGATTTCCCGACAGCGCCGGTCATCATCGGCATGATCCTGGGGCCGCTCGCCGAAACGCAGTTCCGCCGGGCGATGACGATCTCGAACGGCGACTGGTCGGTGTTCTACACACACAAGCTGTCGCTGGTGCTGCTGATCCTCGCCTTCATCGGGCTCGCCGGTCCGCATATCTGGGCCTTCATCGAGCATCGGCGCCGGCGCGGACCGGAGCATGTGCCGGGCGATGCCTGAGCAACCTGGAGCATCATGACCGATCTGCTTGCCGGCATCCGCATCCTCGACCTGACCAATGTGCTGGCGGGCCCTTATTGTGCCTATCAGCTGGCGCTGCTCGGCGCCGATGTCATCAAGGTCGAGACGCCGCAAGGCGGCGATCTGGCGCGCCAGCTCGGCGCCTCGCCGGCGCTCAACAAAGCCGGCATGGGCGCGTCGTTCCTGGCGCAGAATGCCGGCAAGCGATCGGTGGTGCTGGATCTCAAAAGCGAAGCCGACCGCGAACGCTTCCTCGATCTCGTCGCCTCGGCCGACGCGCTGGTCGAGAATTTTCGACCGGGCGTGATGGGGCGGCTGGGTCTCGGCTATGAGGTGCTGAAAGCGGTCCGCCCCGGTCTCGTCTATTGCGCCATATCCGGTTTCGGCCAGAGCGGGCCGATGCGCGACAATCCGGCCTACGACCAGATCATCCAGGGGCTGTCCGGTATCATGAGCATCACCGGCACGCCGGAGACAGCACCCTTGCGGGTCGGCTATCCCGTCGCCGACACGCTGGGCGGGCTGGTCGGGGCCTTCGCAATCGCCGCGGCGCTGGTCAAGCAGAAGACCTCGGGCGAGGGCGCGTTTCTCGATGTCTCGATGCTCGAATGCACGCTGTCGGCGCTGGGCTGGCCGGTGTCCAACTATCTGACCGCCGGTGTCGAGCCGCAGCCGATGGGCAATGAGAACATGACGGCTGCGCCCTCCGGCGCGTTTCGCACCGGCGACGGCCTGCTCAACATCGCCGCCAACAAGCAGGAGCAGTTCGTCACGCTTTGCCGGCTGATCGGCCAGCCGGAACTGGCCGACGATCCGCGCTTTGCCGAGCGCGAGACGCGCAAGCAGAACCGCGCCTCCTTGAAAGGGCTGATCGAGACAGCGCTTGCGAGCGCCTCGGCGGCTGCCTGGGAAGAAAAGTTCAACCGCGCCGGCGTTCCGGCGGGCCGGGTGCTGACGATCCCGCAGGTGCTTGGCGAGCGCCAGGTGGTCGAGCGCGACATGACCACGCGTTTCCAGGGCCTGCCCGGCATGGAGCAGCCGCTGACAGTGGTGCGCGGCGGCTTCATGGTCGATGGCGCGGCACCCTTGCCGGTCCTGCCGCCACCGGTGCTGGGTGAGCATATGGACGAGGTTTTTTCCACCCTGCCGCCGCGCGCCAGGAGAAGCGCGTGAGCGAGAGAAAAACCGGCCGCGAGCGCGGCGAGGAGTGGTGGCAGACCGGCATCATCGAGATGAGCCCCGGCATCATCCGGCTGCGCGGCTATGAAATCCAGGAGCTGATCGGCCGCGTCAGCTTTCCGGCAACGATCTGGCTGATGCTGCGCGGCGAATTGCCGAGCGAGGAGCAGGCGGCGCTGCTCGGCATTGCGCTGGGGGCGGCCGTCGACCACGGGCCGCAGGCGCCGTCGATCGCAATCGCGCGCATGGCCATCACCTGCGGAGTCGGCATCAACAGCGCCATGGCGTCTGCCGTCAACGTGCTGGGTGACGTGCATGGCGGCGCCGGCGAACAGGCGCTGTCCTTCTATGGCGACATTGCCGTGGCACTTGACCAGGGTGTTGCGCTGGACCAAGCCGTAGCCGCACGGCTCGACCGTTTCTTCGCCGAGGAGAAAGGCTATGTGCCGGGATTTGGCCATCGCTTCCACCCGGTCGATCCGCGCGCGCCGCGCCTGATCGAAGTGACGCGCGATTTTGCCGCGCGCGGCGTCGTCAGCGGACGCTTCGCCGACATCGCCGAGGCCGTCGAAGCAGAGGTGGCACGGCGCAAGGGCAAGAAAATACCGCTCAACATCGACGGCGCCACCGCCGTCATCTATGGCGAGCTCGGCTTTCCGCCGCCGTTGACGCGCGGCCTGTTCGTGCTCTCGCGCTCGGTCGGCATCCTGGCGCATGCATGGGAGCAGTCGCAGCAAAGCGACCGCAACAAGGGTCCGCTGCCGCGCGAATGGCTGTGGGCCTATACGGGCACGCCGCTGCGGCCATTTCCCGCTGAGGGGGATGAGGGTCCCACTAAAGGGGACGAGGGCAAGTGAGGTTGGTTCAGGCTGGGTCCGGCACTGCCGGCTGAGGCGGCGCCAGGTTGGCCATCAGCGTCGAGAGATCCGGCTCATCGATGAGCAACGCCGCGTCCTGCGGCTTGAGCCATGCCCGCTGGCGGCTCTTGGCCTCCTGCCAGTTGGCCAGTTCCTCGGACACCTCCAACAGATAGACGACGACGTCGACGCGCACGAAATTGTGCTCCAGCCGTTTCCAATAGGAATAGCTGCCGGCCGGCGCCTTGCGGGTCTTGCCGAGCACGCCGGCTTCTTCGCGCGCCTCGATGGTGGCGGCCTTGCGCCCGCTCTTGCCTTTCATGGGCCAGCCCTTGGGCACGATGAACCGCTTCGTCGCTCGCGACGTCACCAGCATCACTTCGAAATTGCCTGAAACGTCCAGGCGAAAGGGAATGGCGGCGACCTGGCGAATGCGTTCGCCTCGCCTTGCCTTGCGTACCGCCTTTTTCTTGGTCGTCGCCATGTGCTGAAAATCCGGTCGGCGGGCGCACCGCCGCACGCCGCCTGCAAACCCCTGATATGCCCGCGAGGCAATGAGGCATTTTTAGTAAATAAGTCGACTAAGTAAATCGCAAGCGACCGATATCAACGGCAAACACGCACAATCTGGTTGTTGACGATCTGAATCGGACAAGCTTGCCGGACGACGGGCACTTCGGGGCGCGGCTGCGGCACGATCCGACGGTCCTGCTCGCGATATTGCTGCTGCTGTTGCTGGAACTGCTGCCGCTGCAGGCTGTTGCGCAATTGCTGCAGCTGGTTCTGCTGGATCAGCCGGTTGGCGCTGGGATTGACGGACTGAGCCGCAGCAGATTGCATGATGCCGGCGAGCGTTGCCGCCGCCAGCATTGCCGACATGAGAACTGTCGATAGGCGAAGCGTCGACATCAGTTCATTCCCGTACAGATATGACCTCCTCTCTATATAGGGCGTTCGTCTCGATCTGCCATGGGCCGGTCTGCCATGGGCCGATCTGCCACGGGTTGGCGAAATCCCTGAGGAAGCGGCCCGGCCGCACTTGACAGAAAAGATCGATTGACCGCTCTATCGGGCGCGGATCTCGGCCTCAATCGCGGCTGACTCGAGGCACAATCGGGAGCATATTGATGAAAAGCAGGCAAGTATATTTCGCGGCGCTACTGGGCAGCATCTGTATTCTTGGCCCGGTGGCAGTCGCGGCGCAAACCAAGACCGACAAGGCGGCGCCTGCCGCCGCAGCGCCCGCCCCTGCTGCCGGCCCGACATTGCCTGGCGGCGCCTCGGCGCTGTCCGAGACACATGGCGACTGGACGGTCAATTGCCAGGTAACCGGCACGGCCAAGGTTTGCAGCCTGTCGCATCAGCAGTTCAACAAGCAGTCCAACCAGCGCCTGCTGGCCATCGAGCTGTCGAGCAAGAGCGGCGAGGATGCCGCCGGAACGCTGGCGCTGCCGTTCGGCCTGGCGCTCGCCAAAGGCGTCAGCCTGACCATCGACGACCAGAAGCTGGAAGGCAGCCTGCCGTTCAACACCTGCCAGGCCGTCGGCTGCCTGGTGCCGGTGGCGTTCGATGCCAGCGTCACGCCGCTGCTCAAGGCAGCCACCACGCTGAAGATCGACGCCTTCGCGGCCGACACCGGTCAAGCGGTGAGTTTCACCATCCCGCTCAACGGCTTCGGCGGCGCACTGGCACGGACCGCGGAACTCTCGGCGGACTGAGCAGCGAACGCGCGGCTACTCAACCTCGCGCAGCCGGTACCCCACGCCGGTCTCGGTGGTGATGTAGCGCGGCTGGTCGGGTGATTTTTCGATCTTCTGCCGGAGCTGGCGGACATAGACCCTGAGATACTGCACGTCGGTCGAATCGCCCCACACCTGCTTCAGAAGGAAATGGTGGGTCAGCACCTTGCCGGCATGCTGCACCATAATACGCAATATGTCGTATTCCTTGGGGGAGAGCTTTATCTCCTTGCCTTCGACCTTGACGATGCGCTTGACCAGGTCGACCGAGAGATCGCCGGTCTGAAACACCGGCTTTTCGCCCTGCTGCTGGAATCGGTGGCGCAGCGCGACGCGGATTCTGGCGACCAGTTCGTTCATGCCGAACGGCTTGGTGATGTAGTCGTCAGCGCCGAGTTCGAGCGCCGCGACGATGCCGGCTTCGTCGGTGCGGCTGGACAGGATGACCACGGGCACGTCGAGGCCGTCGCCGCGCCATTTCCGCAGGAGATCGAGGCCACCCATGCCGGGCAGGCCGAGGTCGAGCAGGATCAGATCCGGCTTTTGTGCATCGACGAGTTCGATCGCGGCCCCGGCATTGGGCGCCTCGCTGACCGCATAGCCCTGGCTGCCGAGGCCGACGCGCAGCAGTTTGCGGATCGGCGGCTCGTCGTCGACGACCAGTATGCTGACGTTGGAATTTGTCATGCCGGATCACCAGAGTTTTGCCCGTCCGCGTTCCGTTCGTCCAGGCCGGGCGATCGTGCCGGCTTCGGCATGCGGATGGTGAAGACCGCGCCTTGGCGATCGCTGCGGTTCGCCGCCATGATCGTGCCGCCCATCGCCTCGATGAAGCCCCGGCAGATCGACAGGCCGAGCCCGGTGCCGGCCTGGACCTGATCGCGCTTGCGCACCCGGTAAAAGCTGTCGAAGACGCGCTCCAGGTCGGCGGGCGGAATGCCCGGTCCCTCATCCATGATCTGCAGCACGACGGAGCCATTGTCGGCCCAGCCCTGCAGCCGGATTGTCGATCCCGGTGGCGCGTATTTCGCGGCATTGTCGAACAGATTGAACAGCACCTGCTCGAACAGCACCGGATCGAGCTTCAGCATCGGCAGGTCGGGCGGAATATCGATCTCGGTCTTGTGCCCGGCAGTGATCTTGCGTGCCCGCTGCAAGGCCGAGCCAACGACATCGCCGACATAGTGCAGGGCGAAATTCGGTTCCATGGCGCCCGATTCAATCTTGGTCATGTCGAGCAGATTGGCGATGAAGCGGTTCAGCCGTTCGGACTCGTCGAGCACGGTGGTCAGCAGCTCGGCCCGATCGTTCTCGGGCAGTGCCGGCGCAAATTCCCTGAGCGTGCCGGCCGCGCCCATGATGGCCGCCAGCGGCGTCTTCAGATCATGCGAGATCGACGTCAGCAGTGCCGAGCGCAAGCGGTCGGCCTCGGCCGCCAGCCTGGCGCGATCGACATCGGCGACCAGCTGGATGCGCTCGATGGCAACCGCCGCCTGGTCGGCCAGCGCGTCGAGCAGGCGCTGTTGCTCGGGCGTCAGCAGCGGGCCTTGCTTGTCATTGTCGAGGCCGACGACGCCGACGGCCGTGCGTGCGGTGCGCAAGGGGAGGTAGAGGCGTTTTGCCCCGGGCAGGGTATCGGCGCCACGGCCGGCAGCCCGGTTGTGTTCCCAAGCCCAGCGTGCAGCCGCGATGTCGGCCTCGGCCAGCGTGTCATCGGGGGGATAACCGGCCTTGACGGTGATCGTGCCTTCTTCCGGCAAAAGCAGCACCACGCGCAGCTTCAGCATCGAGGCGATCTGGAAGGCTGTGGCCCACAAAACGTCGTCGAGCGTGCCGGCGCCGGCGAGCTTCTTTGAAAAGAGGTAGATGTCCTCGGTGGCCCGGGCTCGTGAACGGGCGGCGGCTGCCTGACGCTGCACACGCGCCGTCAGATTGCTGGCGATGACGGCAACGACGAGGAAGACGGCGAAGGCAACGATGCTCTCCGGATCGCGGATCGTCATCGTGTAGCGCGGCTCGAGAAAGAAGAAGTTGAAGGCAATGGCGCTGAGGAAACAGGCGTACAGCGCCGGCCACAGGCCAAAGGTCACTGCCGATGTCAGCACCGCCAGCAGCAGCACGCTGGCAAGGTTGCGAACGTCGAGGAACTGATCGAGGACGGCGCTGACGGCAAGCGCGCCGGCGACATAGACGGTCGAGAAAAGATAAGGCCAGATTTGAAATGGCGTCTGCTCGGCCGCCGCCTTGACCCTCGACGTGGCCTCGTTGTCGCGCTCCGTTCCTGAAATGACATGGACGCTGATATCGCCGGCATTGCGGATCAGATCGTAGGTGAGCGAACCCTCGATCAGTTCGCGCCAGCGCGAGCGGGTCGGCCTGCCGACGACGATATGGGTGAAGTTGTTGGCCGTGGCGTGGCGGACGATGTCCTGGGCGACGTTCTGGCCCGGAATGGTCGTCACCTCGGCGCCGAGCTGCTCGGCCAGGCGCAAGAGCGTGGCCAGCTGGTCCTTGTCTTCCTCCGACATGGCGGCCGAACGCGGCGTGTCGACATGCAGCGCCGTCCACGGTGCGCGCAGCCGGTCGGCCAGCCGGCGCGCATAGCGGACACGAGACGCTCCGCCCGGACGCGCATCGACGCAGACGAGCACCCTTTCGCCCGCCGCCCAAGGGCCGGGAATCGCGTGCGACTGCATGTGGTTGAGCAACTGCTCGTCGACGCGCTGGGCGGTGCGGCGCAGCGCCAATTCCCGAAGCGCGGTCAGATTGCCCGGCGAGAAATAGTTTTCGACTGCGCGCTGGGCAGTGTTGGGGAAATAGACCTTGCCCTCTTTCAGCCGCTTGATCAGGTCGTCGGGCGTGAGGTCGATGATCTCGATGTCATCGGCCTGGTCGATGATGGAGTCCGGGACCGTTTCGCGCACCCTGACCCGGGTGATCTGCGCCACCACGTCATTCAGGCTCTCGACATGCTGGATGTTGAGCGTGGTGTAGACATCGATGCCGCGCGTCAGGATTTCCTGGACGTCGAGATAGCGCTTGGGGTGGCGGCTGCCTGGCGCATTGGTGTGGGCGAGTTCGTCGACGAGCACCAGCGCCGGCCGGCGGGCGAGGATGGCGTCGATGTCCATCTCATTCAGCACGCGGTCCTTGTAGTCGACCTTCTGGCGCGGGATGACCTCGTAGCCTTCGACCAGCGCCAGGGTTTCCTTGCGGCCGTGGGTTTCGACGATGCCGATGACCACGTCGATGCCGTCGGCAAGCATGGCGCGGCCGGCCATCAGCATTTCGTAGGTCTTGCCGACACCGGGTGCAGCACCCAGAAATATCCGCAGGCGGCCGCGCTCTTCCCGTTCCGCATGCTCGAGCAGCGCGTCCGGAGAGGGTCTGGTATAGTTGCTTCTGGCGTCCGGCATCAGGCTCGATCATGAACGGCGCCGAGGATCGTGTCGATCCCTGGCCCCTGGCTTCAGAGATTGTCTCTCACTGCTTGGTATCGTCCAGTGCCAGGTTGAGCGCCAGCACATTGACGACCGGCTCGCCGAGGAAGCCGAGTTCGCGGCCTTCGACATGGCTGTCGACAAGCGCCTTGACCTTGGCTTCGTCGAAGCCCCTGGCCTTGGCCACCCGAGCGACCTGGAAATAGGCGGCGTCCGGGCTGATGGCGGGGTCGAGGCCGCTGCCGGACGTCGTCACCAGATCCATCGGCACCGGCTGGTTCGGGTTCTCCGCCTTCAGCTTTTCGGCGTCGGCCTTGATGCGGTCGATCAGCTTGGGGTTGGTTGGACCGAGATTGGAGCCGCTGGACGCTGCGGCGTTGTATCCGTCGCCGGCAGCCGAGGGGCGGCCATGGAAATACTTGTCGTCGGCAAAGCCCTGGCCGATCAGTTCGGAGCCGATGACCGTGCCGTTTTTCTCGATCAAGCTGCCATTGGCCTGGTGCGGAAACAGCGCCTGGGCGATGCCGGTCATGCCCAGGGGATAGATCAGGCCGGTCAAAACGGTGAAAAAGACGATCATGATAACAGCGGGTCTTATCTGAGTGAGCATGGACGTATTTCCTTAAGCGAGGCCGAGGCCGGTGACGATCATGTCGATCGCCTTGATGCCGACGAAGGGAACGATGATGCCGCCGAGGCCGTAGACCAGCAGGTTGCGGCTGAGCAGCGCGCCGGCGCCGATGGCGCGGTATTTGACGCCTTTAAGCGACAGCGGGATCAGAGCGATGATGATCAGCGCGTTGAAGATGATGGCCGACAGGATGGCGCTCTGCGGCGTCGCCAGATGCATGATGTTGAGCGCTTGCAGGGGGCCGATTGTATGTCCCGGCGCAACGTAGAAGACGGCAAACATGGCCGGGATGATGGCGAAGTATTTGGCGACGTCGTTGGCGATCGAGAAGGTCGTCAGCGAGCCGCGCGTCATCAGCAGCGCCTTGCCGATCTCGACGATCTCGATCAGCTTGGTCGGGTCACTATCGAGGTCGATCATGTTGCCGGCCTCGCGGGCGGCAACCGTGCCGGTGTTCATGGCGACGCCGACATCGGCCTGCGCCAAGGCCGGCGCGTCGTTGGTGCCGTCACCGCACATGGCGACCAGCTTGCCCTTGGCCTGTTCGTCGCGGATCAGCTTCAGCTTGTCCTCGGGCGTGGCCTGGGCGAGGAAATCGTCGACGCCGGCTTCGGCTGCGATCGCCGCCGCAGTCATCGGATTGTCGCCGGTGATCATCACGGTGCGGATGCCCATTTTGCGCAGTTCGGCAAAGCGCTCGCGGATACCACCCTTGACGATGTCCTTGAGGTGGACGACGCCGAGCAGGCGGCCGTCACGCTCGACGGCCAGCGGCGTGCCGCCCGACTTGGCGATCTCGTCGGCGATCGCCTGGAGATCCTTGACGGTGTCGCTGCCGGGGCGCGTGCCGTGAGTGGCCGATGACGACTGGCTGACATAGGCGAGAACCGAATCGACGGCGCCCTTGCGCACCGACGAGCCATCGATGTCGACGCCGCTCATCCGGGTCTGCGCGGTGAAGGGCACGAAGCTGGCATGCAAGGTTGCCATGTCACGGGCGCGGATGGCGTATTTCTCCTTGGCCAGCACGACGATCGAGCGTCCCTCAGGCGTCTCGTCGGCGAGCGAGGCGAGCTGCGCGGCATCGGCCAGTTCCTGTTCGGTGGCGCCCTTGACCGGGCGGAATTCGGTGGCCTGGCGGTTGCCGAGCGTGATGGTGCCGGTCTTGTCGAGCAAAAGCGTATCGACGTCGCCCGCCGCTTCGACGGCACGGCCGGACATGGCCAGCACGTTGAAGCGCACCAGGCGGTCCATGCCGGCAATGCCGATGGCCGACAGCAGGGCGCCGATGGTGGTCGGGATCAAGGTGACGAACAGCGCGACCAGCACCGTCACCGGGATATAGCCGCCGGAATAGGAGGCAAAGCTCGGGATCGTGGCGGTGGCCAGCACGAAGATCAGCGTCATGCCGACGAGCAGGATGTTGAGCGCGATCTCGTTGGGCGTCTTCTGGCGCGAGGCACCCTCGACCAGCGAGATCATGCGGTCGAGGAAGGTGTGGCCGGAGGCGGCTGATATGCGCACGCGAATCCAGTCGGACAGAACCTGCGTGCCGCCGGTGACCGCCGAACGGTCGCCGCCGGATTCGCGAATGACGGGTGCGGACTCGCCGGTGATTGCCGCCTCGTTGACCGAGGCCACGCCTTCGATCACTTCACCGTCGGACGGGATGATGTCGCCGGCTTCGACCAGCACGATGTCGCCAACCTTCAGGCTGGTGCCGGGCACCAGCTTGAACCTGGAGCGGTCTTCGCCGGCAAGCAGCTTGGCCTGGGTTTCGGTGCGCGCCTTGCGCAGCGAATCGGCCTGCGCCTTGCCGCGGCCTTCGGCGACGGCCTCGGCGAAGTTGGCGAACAGCACGGTGAACCACAGCCAGATGATGATCTGCAGCGTAAAGCCGAAATCGCCGCCGCCGGTGGCGAGATCCTTGACGAACAGGACCGTGGTAAGAAGCGAGACGATGGCGACGACGAACATCACCGGGTTCCTGACCAGCGTGCGGGGGTCGAGTTTCCTGAAGGCGCCGCCGATGGCCGGCCACAGGATGCGGGCATCCATGATGCTCGCGGATTTGGACTGGCTCATTTGGTGGCTCCAGTATCTGAACTGTTGGCCGGCACCGACCGATCGGATGCCGAAAAGAGGGGCGGCGGACCATAGGCCAGCAGCCAGATCACGATCATGACTGCCGCGAGGCCGAGGAAGGTAGATACGCTGGGGAAGGGAGGGGGCGTTTCCTCCCCCTCATTGCCGGCTCGTGGGCCGGCTCGCGGCCGGGCCTTCATGCGTTTTGGGTAGAACCAGGACATGACAAGCCTCAGAATGTCTGGCCGTTGATGGCAGCCAGGTGCTCGACGATCGGTCCGATCGCCAGTGCCGGGAAGAAGGTCAGGCCGACGACGATCAGGATGACGCCGACGAGCAGGCCGACGAACAGCGGGCCGTCGGTCGGGAAGGTGCCGGCGGAAGCCGGAACCGTCTTCTTCGTCGCTAGCGAGCCGGCAATGGCAAGCGCTGGAATGATGACGAAGAAGCGACCCACCCACATGGAGATGCCGAGCGTGATGTTGTACCAGGGCGTGTTGCCGGAAAGGCCGCCAAAGGCCGAGCCGTTGTTGGCCGCCGCCGAAGTGTAGGCATAAAGAACCTCGGAGAAGCCATGCGGACCGCCATTGGCCATCGAGGCGACGGCGCTTGGCAGCACGACCGCTATTGCCGTGAAGACCAGCATGACCAACGGCAGAGCGAGGATGGCGAGCATTGCCATCTTGACCTCCTTGGCCTCGATCTTCTTGCCGAGATATTCGGGCGTGCGGCCAACCATCAGGCCGGCGACGAACACGGTGATGACGATGAACATGACGATGCCGTAGAAGCCGGCGCCGACGCCGCCGACGATGACTTCGCCGAGCTGCATGTTGAGCATCGGGACCAGGCCGCCAAGTGCTGTGAACGAGTCATGCATGGCGTTCACCGCACCGCAGCTCGCAGCCGTGGTGATGACGGCGAATAGTGCCGAAGCGGCAATGCCGAAGCGGCTCTCCTTGCCTTCCATGTTGGCGCCGTCGACGCCCAACGCATGGACCAGCGGATTGCCCGCGGCTTCCGCCCAGTAGCAGATAACGACGCCAGCGATGAACAGCACACCCATCGTGGCCAGGATCGCCCAGCCCTGGCGCTGGTTGCCGACCATGCGGCCGAAGACGTTGGTGAGTGCAGCACCCAGCGCGAAGATCGTCACCATCTGGATCATGTTGGAGATGGCGTCGGGGTTTTCGAAAGGATGCGCGGCATTGGCGTTGAAGAAGCCGCCGCCATTGGTGCCGAGCATCTTGATGGCGACCTGCGAGGCGACCGGCCCAAGGGCGAGCGTCTGCTTGGCGCCCTCCAGCGTGGTGGCGTCGACATAAGGCCCGAGCGTCTGCGGCATGCCGAGCCAGACATAGACAAGGGTGAGCACGATGCTGAGCGGCAGCAGGATGTAGAGCGTGCAGCGGGTCATATCGACCCAGAAATTGCCGATCGATTTGGCCGAGGCGCGGGCGAAGCCGCGGATCAGCGCCACCGCAATGGCAATGCCGACGGCGGCGGACATGAAGTTCTGAACAGTCAGGCCGGCCATCTGCACGAGGTAGGACAACGTGCTTTCGCCGCCGTAATTCTGCCAGTTGGTGTTGGTGACGAAGCTGACGGCAGTGTTGAAGGCGAGATTGGGTTCGACCGATGCCATCCCGGCCGGATTGTAAGGCAGGACGCCCTGCAGGCGTTGCAGAAAGTACAGCACCAGGAAGCTGGCAAGGCTGAAGAAGATGATTCCTGCCGCGTAGGTCGTCCAGTGCTGCTCCTCGCGCTCGCTGGTTCCCGAAATGCGGTAGAGGCCGCGCTCAACGGGCCCGAGTATGGGCGAGAGAAAGGTGCGATCGCCATTGAAGACGCGGTACATGTAGCCGCCGAGCGGCTTCACCAGCAAAACGACGATCCCGCAATAAACCAGGATCTGTATCCATCCGTTGAGTGTCATGGGTTTCCGTGCCTTGCTTCAGAAGCGTTCTGGGCGAACGAGGGCGTATGTCAGGTAGACGAGCAGGAACAAGGTCACGCCGCCACCGAGGATGTAATCGACAAGCATGGTGCGATCCTTCCGCTTAAAGAGCGTCGCAAGCTTTGATGTAGGCGAGGGAAAGACCGAAGAACAAAACCTCGATCCCGATGACGACGATGTCCATTTGTGTTGGTCCTTGCTTCTGCTTGTATTTGGCGCCAGCGACTGGCGAGCCAGAAATTCCATGAGAACGGCCCGCCGTAACTCTGGGGTCACGGCGTCCGCAGCGTTTTGCTCGAGATGGAATATGGACCCGATCGCCATAAAGGTTCGAGACGGGGCCGGGAGGAAAGATATAAAATTCCTATAAAGATTTCCGGGAGATGGCTCCGTTCCGGGCCGCTAGAAACCGACGCCATGATATCGCGACCCCTCTTGCGGCGGCTCCGTCTTTCGAAACAATGGGAACGCAAAACGAGGGAAAAACAGATGCTCGACATGGCACCATCGAAACAGGCGGCGACATGGCTTTGCGCGCTTGCACGGGCGCTGGAAGCTGATGACGCCGAGGCGGCCGCCAACCTGTTCGTCGAGGATTGCTACTGGCGCGATCTGCTGGCTTTCACCTGGAACATCACCACGATGGAAGGCCGCGATGAGATCCGCGACATGCTGCAAGCGACGCTGGCGGAAACGAAGCCCTCACACTGGACGCTGTCCGGCGAGGCGACCTCGGATGAGGGCACCGTCGAGGCCTGGTTCACGTTCGAAACGGCGGTCGCGCGGGGCGAAGGGATTGTGCGCCTTACGGACGGCCGCTGCCGGACCTTGTTCACGGCGGTGCGTGAGCTCAAGGGGTTCGAGGAACAAAAGGGACCGGCGCGGCCGCTTGGTATCCGTCACAAGGCCGATCCGAAGCGCGAAACCTGGGCGGAGGCGCGGGCGCGCGAGACGCGCGACCTCGGCGCCACCGAGCAGCCCTATTGCCTGGTGATCGGCGGCGGGCAGGGCGGCATCATGCTCGGCGCGCGGCTGAGGCAGCTCGGTGTGCCCACCATCATCATCGAGAAAAATGCGCGCCCCGGCGATTCCTGGCGCAACCGTTATCGCTCGCTCGTGCTCCACGATCCGGTCTGGTACGACCATCTGCCCTACATTCCGTTCCCGGAGAACTGGCCGGTGTTCACGCCCAAGGACAAGATGGGCGACTGGCTGGAGATGTACACCAGGGTGATGGAGCTCAACTACTGGGTCGCCACCAAATGCCTCAGCGCCAGCTATGACGAGGCCGAGAAGGTGTGGACTGTGGTGGTCGACCGCGTCGGCCGGCAGATCACGCTGAAGCCGAAGCACATTGTCTTTGCCACCGGCGCCTATGGCCCGCCACGCCAGATCGCGCTGCCCGGCGCCGAGACCTTCAAGGGCGAACTCCTGCATTCCAGCCAGTATGCAAGCGGCGAGAAATTCCGCGGCAGACGTGTCGCTGTCATCGGCGCGGCAAGCTCGGGGCACGATGTCAGCGTCGACCTCTGGGAGAGCGGCGCAGACGTCACCATGATCCAGCGGTCGCCGACGACAGTGGTGAAATCCGACACTCTGATGGAAGTCGGCTTCGAGATCTTCTCGGAAAAGGCTTTGGCGCGCGGCATCAGCACCGACAAGGCCGACCTGATCGTCGCGTCCACGCCGTTCGCGCTTGTACCCAAGGGCCAGCGGGATCTTTACGAGGTGATCAAGGCACGCGACGCAGACTTCTACGACCAGCTACGCGCCGCCGGCTTCGCCATCGATTTCGGCGAGGACGAGACCGGGCTGTTGATGAAGGCCTACCGCACCGGCTCCGGCTACTACATCGATGTCGGCGCCTGCGAACTGATCATCAATGGCGAGATCAAAGTGAAGAGCGGCGTCGGCATCAGTTCATTGACGCCGACCGGCATCCTGTTCGACGACCGCAGCGAGCTGGCCGTCGATGCGATCGTCGCCTGTACCGGCTACCAGTCGATGAACGAGACCGTGGCGGCCATCGTCTCGCGCGAGGTCGCCGACAAGGTAGGGCCATGCTGGGGCCTCGGCTCCGGCGTCAAGGGCGATCCCGGTCCTTGGCAAGGCGAGCTGCGCAACATGTGGAAGCCGACGGCCCAGGACGCGCTGTGGTTCCACGGCGGCAATCTGGCGCTGTCGCGGTTTTACTCGAAATATGTGGCGCTGCAGATCAAGGCGCGGATGGAAGGGATTGCGACGCCGGTGTTTGGGGCGGTGAGTAACGCAGGGCGCTAGCGATCTCCTCCCCCCTCGAGGGGGAGATGTCGCCGAAGGCGACAGAGGGGGTCGCCGCGCGTGGAGCGCTGACCTCCAGCTGCCGCGAGGAGCTTGCGTCCGGTCGAACCGACCCCCTCTGGCCTGCCGGCCATCTCCCCCTCAAGGAGGGAGATTATCCACGCCCGAAATGCCGTGCCGCGACCTCGACATGCGTATGGTGCGTGTGGGCCTCGAAGCGCTCGGTCTCGTTGTGGTCGGCGGCTTCGTTCGGCCACCAGACACCACCCACGACGATGCCGTCCGATGTGAGCCGCTGATCCGCGATCAGCGCCGCACCGACCGCATCGACGAAGGTAAAGCGCCCGGGGCGCAGTCTCAGCACCGCGACATCGCCGACACCGCCAACTTTCAGCGTCCCAAGCTCCGGCCTGGCGATCGCCTCGGCTGGCCTTTGCGTGGCGGCGCGCAGCACCTCGACCAGCGGCATGCCCAGCGCCATTAGCTTCGACATGCAGACCAGTATGTCGAAGGCCGGACCGTCGACGCAATAGAGATGCACGTCGCTGGAGATGACGTCGGGCGCGAGGCCCTCGGCCAGCATCGCTTTCGCCACGGCGAAGTCGAACGATCCCATGCCGTGGCCGATGTCGAAGATGACGCCGCGTTCGCGGGCCAGCCGCATGTCCGGCCGCACCGCGCCGGAGGCGAAGACCGGCGCGTTGGGGAACGGGCGAAAACAGTGCGTGAGGATGTCACCCTTGCGCAGCCGCGGCAGCACTTCGGAGCGGCCGGGCGGCGGCTCGTCTATATGCGCCATCAGCGGCAGGCCGGCCTGGTCGGCGGCTTCCAGCGCGAGATCGACCGGCGCGATGCCGCTGGCGCCGCCGGCATGCTTACCGGAGCGCACTTTTACGCCGACGACGACATCGGCGTGCTCGCGCACCGCAGCCACCGTCTCGCGTGGCTCGCAGAGCCTGAGATCGCTGCATTCGCCGACAGAGACGCTTTGCGAGAAGCCGAATATGCCGGCAAAGGAGATGTTGACATAGGCCAGGATGCGCACCTTCGAGCGCTCGATGACATGGCGGCGAAAGCCCAGAATATTGCCGGCGCCGGCGCTGCCGGCGTCGATGAAGGTGGTGGTGCCGCTCTTGGCCGCCAGCCGGTCGGCATCGACGCCAAGCGAGGTGCCGCCCCAATAGACATGGCTATGCAAATCGATGAGGCCGGGCGTGACGATGCAATCACGAGCGTCGACTATCTTGGTGGCGTGCTCGGCATCGATCGCCGCCTCGATGGCCACGATGCGTCCGCCCGCAACGGCGACATCGCGCGGCGCGTCCAGGCCCGAGGCCGGATCGATCAGGCGGCCGCCCTTGATCAGGAGATCGAACTGCATCGGCGCCTGCCTCTCTTTGTTTCGGGGCATGATCTTTGGACAAAACGGTTTCCGTTTGTCCGAGAAAACCGGTTTCCACTTTTCGGGATCATGCCCCGACTGGTCAAACCGGCCGGTAAGCGACGGCTTCGACCTCGATCTTGATGTCGATCATCAGCCGCGATTCGACCGTGGTGCGGGCCGGCGGATTTTTCGGGAAGTGCTTGGCGTAGACGGCATTGAAGGCGCCGAAGTCGCGCGCGTCCTCGAGCCAGACCGTGGTCTTGACGACATCGTCCATGGTGCAGCCGGCCAGCGCGAGTGCTGCCTTCACATTCTGCAGCACTTGCTCGGTCTGCTCGGTAATGCCGCCCTTGACCACAATGCGGTCGCCGTCGACCGGCACCTGACCTGAGATGTAGACGAAATCCCCGGCGCGCACGGCCGGCGACAGCGGCACGTGGGATGTTCCAAAACACTCTTTGGGCAAAGGAAACTCCTGTTCAGAATGGCGGGCCGCGCCCCGTTTTCGACGACCGCTCTACGCCTGTCCCGGTGATCCTCATAGGGGGCTTTTTGGAAAGCAGCATTTTTCCAAACGCGTGTTGCTTTATCGCAGGCTCGCCAGCATCTTGCGCGTCGCATTTTCCCGACAGGAGATTTCAATGACCTTCGACAAGAACCCGTTTCCAGAGGGCGATGCCGATCGCCACGCGCTCTGGGAAATGTTGGTGCGGCGCGACATCGACGCCTTTATCGGTCAGGACTGGTCGATGGTCGAGGATGATTTCCTCGCCGACAGCTTCTTCGGCATGCATGCGCATTTCCTCAGCGATGCCGACGCTTGGCGTCTGCAATTCCCGAGCCTTGCCGTCTATCGCGACGAATGGCTGCGCCAGGCCAAGGAGACGGCGACGACCAGATTCGCCGAGCCGCTGCGCGAGGCGCTGTTTCGCGTCACCAACATGCGCGACATCGATGTCGATGGCGACCGCGCCGTGCTGCACAAGAAGTTCAACGGCTCGGTGGCCAAGGCCGATGGCAGCGTCGACAAGCTGAAATGGCAGACGCTGTATTTCTGCAGGAAGGTGGCGGGCCACTGGAAGATCGGCGGCTTCGTCGGCTACATGCCGCATCCCTTGGGGAACTGAGGTTTACCCGCTGATGCTATTGCCGGCCTTCGCGCACGAAGACGTCCGCTTCCGGGCTGCAGCTGTAAAAGCTCGCCAACCGAACCCACTCGAGCTCAAGCGAGTTGAACGGGACAGGTTCGTCCAACAGGGCTAGCGGGAGCGGTGGTCGAACACAACCGCCATGGTCTTACCAATTGCCGCCATGACGACGAGTTCGACGAGATCGTCGTCGCTGTCGACACAGGTTGGATCCATGCGGCGGATGGCGTCGAGCGCCGCCCTGGTCGAGACGGTATCGCCGGCGCGGAATCTGGAAAGCGCAGAGGAAACAAGGTTCTGGGTTGTCACGTCGATGACAGGTACGCTCGGCACTACGTTCATGGCTTCCTCCTGCCAAGAACCCTCTCCCGAAGGAAATAATACGCCGAACGACGGCGTGTGCCAGCGGAATCGTGGTCCGACCAGATTGCCGAGATGGCACGTTTGCGTGTTTGATAGGATCGAGCCCACAGCGTCCAGGACACGACATGAAACTGTACTTCAGCCGCAATCCCAATCCGCGCCTTGCGGTAGCAACGGCACGTCATCTGCAGGCCAAGGTCGAGTGTGAGTTCGCGGCACCCATGGCGCCCGGACAGGCTGAGCGGTTTCGTCAGCTCAATCCCAATCTTACCCTGCCGATATTGGCATGGACGGGCGGCAGCCTGTGGGAAGCCGACGCCATAGCCTGCCTTCTGTCGCGCGAAGCGGGTTCGGATTTCTGGCGCGGCGGCGGCGACCAACCCGACATGATCCGCTGGCTGAGCTGGGGCAAGGAAAATTTCGTGCGGGCCTGCGACACCGTGCATTTCGAGCGCGGAACCAAGCAGCGCTACGGGATTGGGCCTGTCGACCAGGGCAAGGTCGAGGAGGGGCTGGCGGAGTTCCGCATCGCGGCAGCGATTCTCGAGGCGGAGCTCGCCAAGCGGCCATGGCTTGTGGGCAAGTCGCTTTCCTATGCCGATTTCCGCATGGCGACGTTTTTGCCGTTCAACGATGCAGCCGGCCTGCCGCTGGTGGACTATCCCTCTGTTCTGGGTTGGTATCGCCGGCTCGAAGCCATCGATGCCTGGCGCGATCCCTTCGACGGGCTGGAAGCGCCGCTTCTGCCGCCGGTCAACTCCGCTTGATGTGCCTTCCCTTTGGGCAGATGGGCTGATGTGTGGCGCTTTGGCAGCATAGGTGTGGAACAGCGGGCGAGTTGCCATGGCGCGCTCGACGGCTCGCGGCCGGGTTGATAAGCCCTGTCCGCAAGGAGAGTCGTGACATGACCGTAGCCATCGAGATGGGACAGACGACGGCGGGTGCGTCGGCGGCGCTCGACCTTGAGGAGCTGCTGGCCACCCGGCTTCTGGTGCAGGGCAATTCCGGCTCCGGCAAATCGCACCTTTTGCGCCGGCTCCTGGAGCAGAGCGCGCCCTGGGTGCAGCAGACCATCATCGACCCGGAAGGCGATTTCGTCTCGCTGGGCGACCATTACGGCCATCTGGTCATCGATGCCGAGGAGCATACGGAGCGTGGCCTGCAAGCAGCCGGCGAGCGGGCGCGCATCCACCGCGTCTCCACGGTGCTCAATCTCGAAGGGCTCGATGCCGAGAACCAGATGCGGCGCGCCGCTGCCTTTCTCGGCGGGTTGTTCGAGGTTGCCCGCGAGCATTGGTATCCGATGCTGGTGGTGGTCGACGAAGCGCAGCTGTTCGCGCCCGCCGTGGCCGGCGAAGTGTCCGACGAGGCGCGAAAGCTCTCGCTCGGCGCCATGACCAATTTGATGTGCCGCGGCCGCAAGCGCGGCCTTGCCGGCATCATCGCCACGCAGCGGCTGGCAAAGCTCGCCAAGAATGTCGCGGCGGAGGCGTCCAATTTCCTCATGGGCCGTACCTTCCTCGATATCGACATGGCGCGCGCCGCCGACCTTCTGGGCATGGAACGGCGCCAGGCGGAGGCGTTTCGCGATCTGGAGCGCGGGCACTTCATGGCGCTGGGACCGGCGCTGTCGCGCCGCCCGCTCGGCGTGCGCATCGGCCAGACCGAGACCAGCCCGCGCAACGGTACGCCGCGGCTGATGGCAATGCCGGAAACAGCGCTCGAGGACGCACGGGCCATCATCCTGGCAGCGCCGCCGCCCGAGACGATGCGCGCGCCGCGCCGGATGGCGTCGCCCGATTTGCTCGACCAGCTGATGGCGGCGAAGTCTGCGGCGATGGAGATCCGCCCGGAACCTGCGGAACCGGCGGTAAGCGCCGAGGATATCGCCGACCGGCGAGAGCGGGTGGACCGTGTCCTGCGCGCCATCCTGGCGCAGCCCGATGCGGGTTTCCGCGTCATCGGCGTGCTTTATCAGGAGTTCGTCGTCCGCTGCCGCATCGAAGGCCTCGCTTCGGTGGTGCCGGACCTCTCAGAATTCCGTCGCATGCTGACGCGTGCCCGCGCCGGGCTCGGCGCCGACATGGCAGGCGATGACGCCTGGCAGGACGTTTCCGTGCGCGCCTCGCTGCTGCCCGAGGACATGCAGGGCGTGTTCATGATGATCGCCCGCGCCGCCAAGGAGGGCTGGCCGTGCCCGAGCGACGCGGCGATCGCGCGCGCCTACGGCTCGCATTCGCTGCGGCGCGCCCGGCGGCTGCTCACCTATATCGAGGAGCAGGGCCTCATCGTCTGCCAGCTCGACGGCACCGGCCGCCGCACGGTGACGCTGGTCGAGCTCGCCTGGGCGACGGCGCCGGGCGACCCCAATGCCGCGGAGGCGGAACAGGGCAGCCTGGCGCTGTGAAAGGCGAACAGGCAGCTACCTGACTTGCTTGCGCGGTTCTGAACAAGATGTGTTTCGCCGATCGGCGCGCGACGATTTATGATGGGTTTCCGAGAATCGCAGAACGGTTCGGGCGGGAGGGTTGTCCGGTGCGGTTGAAATCTCTGGCTGTCTTTGTCTTTGGCCTCCTCGCCGTCGCCGGCATCGCCTTGACGATGTCTGCCCGGTCTTTTGCCGCGTCCTCCGATATACCGGCCTGGCTGCAGGCCCATGTCGGCAATGACGACGGCGAGATTTCGCAAGTGGTGCTGGAGCGGGCGCGCGCGCTTTACCTGAAGAAGGTCGCGCAAGGCGCGGTCCACAATGGCTGCTATTTCGCCATGGATGCGACTCGCCCCGGCGATCTCGGCAATGGCGTGCTAGGGCGGCGCTACTACGTCATTTGCGAGGCCAAGCAGTCGTTCAGGGCGATCTCGTCGGGCCATGGCGGCGGCCGCAATTTGAAAGGCGTGGTCGATTTCTCCAACGGCAAACGCTGCGCGAAAAACTTCGGCAATGCCCTGGACTCGTCCTTGACGACCGGTGGCGCCTATATGACCGGCGAGGCAAAGATCTCATTCAAGGGTTTTTACCGCATCGGCGCAAAAAAAGACCAGGCGCTGCTGCGCACCTTCATCCAGTTCGACGGTGAGGGGGAGACGGCGAATGCCAGGCAGCGGGTGATCGGTGGCCACGCGGCGCGGCTGTTGCGCGGCATGTGCCTGCGCAAGAACCCGAACAGCTCCTATGCCGACCATGACGGCTTCGTGCCATACGGCAAGCTGGTGGATTATGCCGGCGGCCGCAGCAATGGCTGCACCAGCTGGTCGCCGTCCGACGCCGACCAGATCATTTCGATGGTGAAGGGCAATCCGACGACGCTCTATATCTACCCGGAATCGCGCGACATCACCGCCGTTGGTAAATCGGGCGCCTATTGGAATGCGTCCTGCCTGAAGGAGATCGGCAAGCCGAAATTCTGGCCGCGAAAGAGCCTTGAGCCGATCATCGCGCAATACGCCAAGGACAACCCGCCACCGCCGCCACAACCGTTGCCGATCTGCACCGGGCCGTGAGGGATGAGTCCTCGGCTCGGCATTGTCGGCGGCGCGGACTGGCTGGGCGGCGCCGCCGATCCGATGGGCTCTACTGATTGATCTCGGGTTCGACGAGCTTTGCCAGATTGCGCAGCGACTCCTGCCAGCCGAGGTAGCAGGCTTCGGCCGGAATAACGTCCGGAATGCCGGCCTGCGTGATGTCGAGTTCCGTGCCGACCGACACTTTCTTCAGGAGCACGGTCACTTCGATCTGGCCGGGCAAATTGGGGTCGTCGAACCTGTCGGTGTAGCGCAGGCGCTCGCCGGGAACGAGTTCGAGATATTCGCCGCCGAAGGAATGGCTGCCGCCCGTCGTGAAGTTTCGGAACGACATCTTGAAGGCGCCACCGACTTTCGCGTCGAAGCTGTGCACGGTGCAAGTGAAGCCGTTCGGCGGAAGCCATTTCGCCAGCGCGTCGGCTTCTGTGAATGCGCGGTAGACCTTCTCCGGGCTGGTCGTCAGAACGCGGTGCAAACGTACGGTGCTTGGCATCTCTTCGGTATCCTTTGTGGTTTCGTTGTTCTATGCCCCAAGGACGGGTGAACCTCACCCGGTCCGACATAGCCTGTCAAATTTTCTTGAGCCCTTTGCCGGCAGCCATCCGCCCGCGACTTCGAGTCGCCGCCTCAGGCAGGCGGTCGTGTCGCGTCAAATTGCATGAATCATTGACAGGTTGCCTAACCTTTCGGCGCGGATCTCACAATTTATTAAAATTGTAAGTCTCTCCTATAAAGTTGTATTAGGATCAGCTTAACGCCTTCGGCATTATCTATTAAATGATGGGCGACGATCTCCTTGGTGTACTATAGAATGATTCCCTGGAACGACGGATCAATTTAAGAGTTGATCCGAAATGGTCGCTCGAAGGTTGTCGAACGACCAAGGCAGCACGCGCAAGGAGTGTCGGAATGACCACAGTCCTCAACGCCAAAGGCATTCCACTTCCCTATACCGGCGCTTCCACCCATTGGTTCTCGGCGACTGGAGGCGCGCCTTACCGCTACGGCACCTCGGGCAACGATTCCTTCTGGGGCGACACCAACGTCAAGGTCACCATGTATGGCGGCGCGGGCGACGACTATTACCATCTCTATTCGACGATCAACAAAGCGGTCGAGAACTACGGCGCGGGCGTCGACACGATCGATACCTGGATGAGCTACAAGCTGCCCGCCAATTTCGAGAACCTCGTCGTCACCGGCGACGGCCACTATGCCTTCGGCAATGGTCAGGACAACATCATAACGGGCGGCGCTGGCAGCCAGACGCTGGACGGCGGCAAGGGCAATGACGTGCTGATCGGCGGCGCCGGCGCCGACACCTTCATCATCACCAAGGGCAATGGCAGCGACCTTATCTCCGATTTCGGCGCGACCGACACGGTGCGCCTCAACGGGTATGCCTTCACCTCGTTCGAGGCCGTCCACGCCAATATGGTCCAGGTGGGATCGAACGTGCAGCTGAACCTCGGCTCGAGCGAGGTGCTGGTGTTCCACAACACCACGATCGACAAGTTTCAGCCCGGCCAGTTCGAGCTGCCGATCGACAAGACCGGCATGACGCTGTCGTTCAACGACGATTTCAACACGCTGAGCCTGTGGAACGGCCAGAGCGGCATCTGGGATTCCAATTTCTGGTGGGGGGCGCAGAACGGCAGCTCGCAGCCCCAGAACGGCGAGCTGCAATGGTATATCGACGCCAATTATGCGCCGACCAGCTCGGTCCATCCGTTCAGCGTCGCAAGCGGCGTGCTCACCATAACCGCGGCGCATGCGCCCGACGACATCAAGCCGCTGATCAACAATTACGAATACACTTCCGGCATACTGACGACGCACGACACCTTCTCGCAGACCTATGGCTATTTCGAAATGCGGGCCGATCTCCCGGAAAACGCCGGCGCGTGGCCGGCCTTCTGGCTTCTGCCCGAAGACGGTTCATGGCCCCCGGAACTCGACGTGATCGAAATGTATGGGCAGAACCCAAATGCGCTTCTCATGACCGCGCACACAAATGAGACGGGAACCCACACCACGGTCGGGTCGACGGTGAATGTCTCGAACACCGACGGCTATCACACCTATGGCCTGTTGTGGACGCCGGACAAGCTGGTCTGGACCTATGATGGCGTCCAGGTCGCGGAAGCGGCGACGCCGTCCGATATGAACAAGCCCATGTATATGCTGGTCGACCTTGCGGTCGGCGGTCAAGCCGGCGCGCCGCCCGACCATCTGGCGACGCCCGCGCAAATGAAGATCGACTATATCCACGCCTATACGCTGAACGATTTGCAGCAGAGCCATCTGAGCACGACAGCCGAGCACGCGGTCTAGATGTCGCGAGACCGCGCGCCAATCAGCGATGCGGCCATCGGCCTGCGCCCGGTCTTCCTGCGTGGCATCGCCGACATCGGCATCTTTTCGTTGCTGATCAACATCCTGCTCCTGGTGATCCCGCTCTATCTGCTGCAGGTCTATGACCGGGTGTTGCCGTCCTCCAGCGTCGAGACGCTGCTTTATCTCTCGGCCATGGCGGTCCTCGCGCTCGCCTTCCTCGGCCTGCTGGACGCGGTCCGCGCCATCTACGCGCAACGTGTTGCGGCCACCGTCGACCAGAAACTGGGCGCGCGGACATTCGCCGCCTCGCTTGGCGCCAGACATGCCGGCAGCGGGCTGTCGCCGCTGAACGACCTTGCCACGACTTGCGCCTTCATCAGGTCGCGCGGCGTGGCGGTGTTGTTCGACCTGCCGTTTGCGCCCGTCTTCCTGGCCTTGCTCTATTTCATCCATCCCGTCCTGTTCTGGCTGACGCTCGCCGGCGCCGTGCTGCTGTTTCTCTTGGTCGTGGCCAACCAGCTTGCCATCGGCAGGAACGATGCCATGTCGGCGGAACGCTCGGCGGTGGCCAGCCAGGCGGAGCAGGCCTTCGCCCGCAACACCGACACGCTGCGCGCCATGGGCATGGTGCAAAATGCCGCCGCGGTCTGGGGACAGCAGGTTGCTGAGGCGCTGACCCTGCATGACCGTTCCGGAAGCGCCAATGCGATCTTCAGCGCGACGTCGCGGGCGCTGCGCATGATGCTGCAACTGGCGATCCTCGGCGCCGGCGCGTGGCTGGTGCTACAAGGGCAGATGACCGCCGGCATGATCTTCGCTTCGTCGCTGGTGTCGTCGCGCGCGCTGCAGCCGCTCGACCAGCTGATCGGATCCTGGCGGCAGATCGTCGACGCCAAGCGATGCTGGAAGCGGCTGGACACCGCCCTTGCGGCGCAACCAGCGCAGGGGCGCAAGCTCGCACTGCCCGATCCATTGGGCGCGATTTCGGTGCAGGATCTGTTCTTCATCGCGCCGACTGCGGCTTTCGGCACGGAGCCCATCCTCAAGCGGTTGAATTTTGCCATCGGCGCCGGCGAAGCGGTGGCGATCGTCGGCCCGAGCGGGGCCGGCAAATCGACGCTGGCGAAATTGCTTGTGGGCGCGCTGCAGCCGACCGGCGGCGCGGTCAGGGTCGACGGCGCCGACCTGAGGAGCTGGGACGAAACCCAGCTTGGCAGGCATATCGGCTATCTCGCGCAGGAGGTGGAGCTTTTCCCGGGATCGATCGCGCAAAATGTCGCCCGCTTCGCACCCGACGCCGATGACGCCGCGATCGTCGAAGCGGCCAGGCGCGCCGAGGCGCATGAGCTGATTCTCACGCTGCGCGACGGCTATCAGACCATGATAGGCCCGTCGCATACCGTGCTGTCGGGCGGCGAGCGCCAGCGGATAGGGCTGGCGCGCGCCTTCTACGGCAAGCCACGCATGCTGGTGCTGGACGAGCCCAACGCCCATCTCGACGGCAGTGGGGAGGCGGCGCTCGAAGGGATGCTTTCGGCCGCGCGAAGTGTAAGCGTCACGACAGTCGTCATCACGCATCGCCCTTCGATCGCCGCGGCCTGCGACCGCGTCATGGTCCTGCGCAACGGCATGGTCGAAGCTTTCGGCCCTGCGAGCGAGGTGCTGAGGCAACCGGCGGCCGGCAAGGCCGGGAGCGCGGTGGTGACAGGCTCGTTCGTGCCGACCGTGCGCCCGCACAGCGTCCGCTTCGGGTCATAGACGATGATGCAGCAGAGCCTCGCCTTCGAAGGTCGACCGCGCACCGACTTCCGCCGCATGGCCGTCGTCGGCTACGTGGCCATAGCGCTCTTCGTCGGCTGCTTCGGCTATTGGGCGGCGAACGCGCCGCTCTCCGGCGCGGTGATCACCTCCGGCACGATCTCGGCGACGGGCGGCAACATCCTCATCCAGCACCCCGAGGGCGGCATCATCGAGCAGTTGCTGGTGTATGAAGGCGACCGCGTGCAACAAGGCGAGCCGCTGGTCCTCCTCGACCGCACGGCGGCCGAGGCCGACCTCAACCGGCTGACCAGACAGTCGATCGCGCTCAGGGCAAGTGCCGCGCGGCTGGAGGCCGAGCGCGACGGATCGGACAGGCTGGCGCCGATCGCCGAGGCAGCGCCCGCGCCGTTCCAGAGCGATTTCGACAATCTGGTGCACGAACAACAGAAGGAGTTCGAGGCCCGGCTCGCCCGGTTCCGGTCCGAGCAGTCGATCCTGGCGCAGCGCGTCGCCATGCATCGTGAGTCGGCGCTGGGACTAGACGCGCAGAAACTGGCCATTCAGCAACAGGCCGAGATCGTAAAGAAGGAACTCGGCATCAAGACCGGCCTGCTCGACAAGGGTCTCACCAACCGCAGCGAATATTCGCAGCTTCTGCGCAGCGAGGCCGATCTGGTCGGCCAGGCCGGCGCGCTGGAGGCGGATATCGCAGCGACCAAGACGCAGATCGTCGAAGCCCAGGCGCAGGTCGAGCGCGCGACCACGCAGCGCGTCGAGGACGCGCTGACCAAGCTCGACGAGGTTCGCACCAGCCTGGCCGACATCGGCGAACAGATCACCGCAGCCGAGGCGGTGCTGGGGCGCACGACGATCAAGGCGCCGGCAGCCGGCATCGTGGTATCCTCGATCTACAACTCCAAAGGCAGCGTGATTGCGCCGGGGCAGAAGATCATGGAGATCCTGCCGACCGCGTCGGGCCTCATCGTCGACGCGAAGCTGCGGCCGAAAGACGTGGACCTGGTTCGCGTCGGCCAGCCGGCGAAGCTCAGGCTGTCCGCCCTGAACGCGCGCCTCACCCCTGAGGTCCCGGCTACGGTGACGCAAATTTCCGCCGACCGGCTGATCGATGAAACCACGCATGAGGCGTATTTCCGCGCCAGGCTGAAGATCACCGACACGCTGCCGCAGGGCGTGAAAGCCGAGCAGCTTTACCCGGGAACGCCGGTCGAGGCGTTTATCAGCACCGGCGACCGAACCTTCCTCGAATATCTGGCGCGGCCGATGCTGGACTCGTTCGCGCGGGCGTTCACGGAGCGATAGGCGCCAACTCGTCCTCCCAGTTGACGCCGCCGTAGAACACCCTGAGAATCACCACCTGGTCGCCTTCTACGGTGAAGGCCACAGTCAGGCGGCGCTCGAAGCCAACGATGCGAAGCCCCAGCCGCACATCATCCCTTAGGGTTCCGCGTTCCGAGGCATAGTCGAGACCCAGGCAAAATCGCTCGATCCGCTCGATGTAGCGAAGGGCGGTGAGGTTGCCGGATGCGTGAGCGACCGTATCGTATATCCATAACAGGTCCGTCTGGGCTTCCGGCAAAAGGACAACATGCCGGCGCTTCACACGTTCCCCTTGAGGCGAGCTGCGTGATGTGCGCGGATGCTGTCAAAAGACTTGTCGGCCGGGATGGCCTGGGAGGGGTCTGCCTTCCACCTATCATAGGTCGGCGCGACCTCCTCACGCAGCCAGCGTTCCACGGCGGCGTCGCGTTCCTGCAATGCGCGAAGACCGGCGCGGATCACTTCACTGCTGGTCGCGTATGTGCCGGACCGAACGAGCTGGTCGATGAAAGCAGCCTGCTCGGCCGGCAGGCTGAAGGTGCGTTTTTCGGTGGCGGACATGGATCCCTCCTATCAGGTTGGTATGATATTATCATACCAACGGCGAGATCGCACGCCCCAATATAGGCTTAGGGACCGCTCCCCTTGCCGTTGGCAAAGACACCGGACATTCGGTTCGGATGCCTGAGATGGGTCGGCGTGATACCGGTCTGATGGCGGAAGACACGGCTGAAATGGCCGGCATTGGGAAAACCGCAGCGGTAGGCGATGTCGCCGATTGCCAAGTCGCTCCCCTCCAGCAGCGACTTGGCCTGATGTACGCGCAGCGCAAGATAGGCGGCCATCGGGCCGATGCCGAGCTCGGCGCCGAACAGCCGCTCAAGCTGGCGCCGGGATAAATGCAACCGGCCCGCGATCTCGGCGACCGACAGCGTCTCCTGGAGATTGCTTTCCATCAGAAGCAGCGCCCGTTTCACCGCTCGGCTCGACGCGGCCGGAAAGAGATCGCCGACGGGCTGCACATCCAGGCTCGAGCGGATGCGGTCGAGCACGAGGATCTTGGCGGCTTTTTCCGCAGCCTTGCGGCCGATGAACTGCGACACGAAATGGCCGGCAAGGTCGGCCGCACCCGTGCCGCCGGCGCAGGTCGAGCGGCCCCTATCGACGGAAAACAGGCTGTCGGCATGGGCGTTCACATCAGGGAATTGGCTGCGGAAATCCTTGATGTGAAACCAGCTGACGGCGGCACTGTAGCCATCGAGCAGACCGTAGCGCGCGAGCACGAAGCTGCCGGTGCAAAGTGCCGTCAGCGGCACGCCCTTTTCGGCCGCCCGCAACAGAAAGGCCTCCTTTTCGGAGCTGAGGCTGCGGTTGGTGTCGAGCAGGCCACCGACCACGACGACATTGTCGAACTCCTGCGGATTGCCGATCGCCTTGGTCGGCAGCAACTCGACACCGCAACTCGCCCGGATCGGCAGGCCACGCTCGCCGACGATCTCCCAGTCGAACTCGATCCGGCGGCTGCGGTCGCCTTCATCGCCGGCGAGCCGCAGCGTGTCGATGAACAGCGACAGCGGCGACAGCGTGAAGTCGCGAACCAAGAGAAACGCAAACCGCCTAGCCATTGTTGCTCCGAAACCGTTCCTTCGGGTGGATGGAAGCAATTATCGCGAAAGATGTCGCACAGGCGAGCACGCGGCGCTTTTCAGGAGAAGCCACCGGATGTCGGAGATGAGATCGACGGCCTCAGTGCGGAGCTGGAAATTCTCTGGGTTGTGTGGTGGTCATGGGATGTCGTCATCTACGCTCACACAAGACAGGCAGATGGACCAGTGGAATTGATCAGTATGGCACGGCGTGAGAAAAACCCTATCGTGTTTGTGTAACCTGCAGCACCAAAGCGGAGCCCAAGCCATGACCCTGACCAATCGCGATATCATCGAGCTGACGGCATGGCGCCGCAAGCTGCACCAAAACCCGGAAATCTCCAACGAGGAAGAACAGACCGCCAAGGAAGTCGTCAGCTTCCTCGCCGATACAGCGCCGGACAAGGTGCTGACCGGCCTCGGCGGTCATGGCGTGGCGGCGGTCTATGACAGCGGCCAGGCGGGACCCACGGTGCTGTTCCGCTCGGAGATCGATGCGCTGCCGATCGAGGAGCTTTCGGGCGTCGAGCATGCCTCGCAGGTGCCGGGAAAATCGCATATGTGCGGCCATGACGGCCACACCGCGATCCTGGCCGCACTTGGCCGCCAGCTCGGGCGTGAGCGGCCGGCCCGCGGCCGCGTCGTCTTGATGTTCCAGCCGGCGGAGGAGACCGGCAATGGTGCGGCCGGCGTCGTCGCCGATCCACGCTTTGGCGAGATCGCGCCGGACTTCGCCTTCTCGCTGCACAATCTGCCGGGCGTGCCGTTCGGCGAGGTGCGGCTCAAGCCCGGCGTCGTCAACTGCGCCTCGCGCGGCATCCGCATCGTGCTGGAGGGCAAGACCGCGCATTCCTCCATGCCCGAAACCGGCGTGTCGCCGATGCCGGCGATCAGCCAGCTGATGCCGGCGCTTCCGGCACTGGGGCGCGGCACTTTCGCCGATGACGATTTCAGCATGGTGACCGTCACCCATGCGACCATGGGCGAGGCCGTGTTCGGCATCGCGCCCGGACATGCGGAGGTGTGGGCGACGCTGCGCACAAGGCGCGACGAGCGCATGGCGGAGCTGGTCGCAGCTGCGGAAGCCCTGGCTGCCAGGATCGCGGGCGAGCACCACCTTTCCGTGCGCTGCGACTATCACGAGATCTTCGTCGCCAGCGTCAATGCGCCGGATGCGGTGGAGCATCTCAACCGCGCACTCGACGAGGAAGGTGTCGCGCGCAGCGAAGAGGCCCTGCCGATGCGCGCCTCGGAAGACTTCGGCATCTTCGGCCACAAGGCGAAGTCGGCGATGTTCTTCCTCGGCGCGGGCGAGCGCACCCCGTCATTGCACAATCCCGACTATGATTTTCCCGACGATCTGATCCCGCTCGGCTCGAAGATCTTCATGCGCACGGCGCGCAACCTGCTGGGCTGAGCGCCCATGCAAGATACGCATCCTGAAGCTGCCTTTTTCCCGCTGGAATCGTTTTGTAGTCGCGTCCTACATTAGGAGGGGCTTGCGGATGAGAATTGCAATGGTCGTCGCGTTGACTGCGACAGTGGCAGGGTGCGTATCGTCTCCGGTCCAGTATGGAGCCTCGCTCTCGACCCAAGACCCGAAATGGGCGACGCCGGAATGCCAGCAGGCCCGCACGGATGCCTTGAACTACGACCGGCGCGAGAAGGAGCATCCGGGATGGGCCGCCGGCGTCGTGCTGGGGCCCTACAGCATGGGTCTCGTGGCGGCGATCAAGGAGCATGAGCAGCAGCAGCGAAGGCTGTTGGCGCGCCAGATGCATCTGCAGTGCTCGAGCCTGCCGCTGCCGAAGGATTTGGACTTCGATCCGCAAATCTACGCACCAAAGCCGGGGAAATATCCGTAGGGCTGGGATTGGTTTGCACAGGGACCATAGCGGAGGCTTGCGCCCTACGAATACCCCCGCCCTCAATCCCTCCCAACAAGGGGGAGGGAGACTAGGTTGGCGCTGATTTCCGGGTAGTGTGCTGAGAGTTCTGCAAATTCGCTGAGAGAGGGCGGTCATGGCAGGCTGGTGATGTTCAACGTCACCGATTCCCTGGAAGGAACGCCACCATGACCAAGACAGAAGGTAAATCGACCAGCGCTGCCGTCAAAGACATTCTGCTTTCGAACCCGGAGGGGCTGCACGAAGTGATCCGTGCGGTAATGCAGGAGGTTCTCGAGGCCGAGATGGAGGAGGCGCTGGGTGCTTCGAAGGGCGAACGCACGCCTGAGCGCCTTGGGTATCGCTCGGGTTACTACGGCCGCACCCTGGTCACCCGGGTGGGCAAGCTTGAGCTGCGGGTTCCACAGGACCGGGCGGGTCACTTCTCCACCGAGCTGTTCGAGCGCTACCAGCGTTCCGAGCGGGCCTTGGTGGCGACGCTGGCCGAGATGTATGTCCAGGGCGTGTCGACCCGCAAGGTCAAGGCGATCACGGAAGAGCTGTGCGGTCATGCGTTCTCGGCTTCGTCGATCTCGGCCATCAACAAGCGCTTGGACGAGAGCCTGAAGGCGTTTGCCGAACGACCGCTTCAGGAGCCATTCCCCTACCTCATTCTCGATGCCCGCT
>NZ_JAMYVF010000014.1:0-192214 GCF_040323735.1 Mesorhizobium sp. M0029 | reverse complement strand
AAAAACCCCGGGGGGGGGCGGGGCCCCCGCCCCCTTCGTTTGGGAGGTTGTATCAGGCAGCGATGTCGAAACGGTCGGCGTTCATCACCTTGGTCCACGCCTTGACGAAATCGCCAACGAATTTCTGCCCGGCATCCGCCGACCCGTAGACCTCGGCCAGCGCGCGCAGCTGCGCATGCGAGCCGAAGATCAGGTCGGCGCGTGTGGCGGTCCACCTGACTGCCCTGGTCTTGCGGTCGCGTGCTTCATAGACCTCATGCGAGCCCGGCTCGGAGGCCGGATCCCAGATGGTGCTCATCGAGAGCAGGTTGACGAAGAAGTCGTTCGTCAGCGTGCCCGGCCTGTCGGTCAACACACCATGCTTCGAGCCGCCGGTGTTGGCGCCGAGCACGCGCAGGCCACCAACCAGCACCGTCATCTCCGGCGCCGTCAGGTTGAGCAGTTGCGCCCGGTCGACCAGCATGGCTTCGACCGACATCGGCGGTTTGCCCCTGACATAGTTGCGGAAGCCGTCAATTTTCGGCTCGAGCGCCGCAAAGGAATGGACGTCGGTCTGCGCCTGCGAGGCGTCGGTGCGGCCGGGCGTGAAGGGAACCTTCACCGCATTGCCGCCATCCTGCGCCGCTTTCTCGACCGCGGCGACGCCGCCGAGCACGATGAGGTCGGCCAGCGAGACCTTCTTGCCGCCTGCGTTGAACTCGTTCTGGATGGCTTCGAGCTTCGCCAGCACGGTGGCCAGTTCGACAGGCTGGTTGACCTCCCAGTCCTTCTGCGGCGCCAGACGAATGCGCGCGCCATTGGCGCCGCCGCGCTTGTCGGAGTTGCGGAAGGTCGAGGCCGAGGCCCAGGCGGTCGAGACCAATTGCGAAACGCTGAGGTCCGAAGCCAGGATCTTGGCCTTCAGCAATGCGATATCCTGGTCGCTGACCAGCTCATGGTCGACGGCCGGAACCGGATCCTGCCAGATCAGCTCTTCCTTCGGCACCAGCGGGCCGAGATACCGCACGACCGGCCCCATGTCGCGATGGGTGAGCTTGTACCAGGCACGGGCGAAGGCATCGGCGAACTGCTCCGGATGCTCGTGGAAGCGGCGCGAGATCTTCTCATAGGCCGGGTCGGCCCGCAGCGCGAGGTCGGTGGTCAGCATTGCCGGCGCATGACGCTTCGAGGGATTGTGCGCGTCCGGCACCGTAGCCGCGCCAGAGCCGCCCTTCGGCGTCCACTGATGGGCCCCGGCCGGGCTCTTGGTCAGCTCCCATTCGAAGTTGAAGAGATTGTCGAAGAAGTTGTTGCTCCACTTGGTCGGCGTCGTCGTCCAGGTAACTTCGAGGCCGGACGTGATCGCATCGCCGGCAATGCCGGTGGCATGCTTGCTCGACCAGCCGAGGCCCTGCGCCTCGATGCCCGCGCCTTCCGGCTCGGCGCCGACCAGTGTTGCATCACCGGCGCCATGGGTCTTGCCGAAGGTGTGGCCGCCGGCGATCAGCGCCACGGTTTCCTCATCGTTCATTGCCATGCGTCCGAAGGTCTCGCGGATGTCGCGGGCCGAGGCCAGCGGATCCGGCTTGCCGTTCGGCCCTTCCGGGTTGACGTAGATCAGGCCCATCTCCACCGCGCCGAGATGGCCGTGCAACTCACGGTCGCCGGAATAGCGCTTGTCGTCGAGCCACTTGGTTTCCGAACCCCAGTCGACATCCTGCTCGGGCTCCCAGACATCGGCGCGGCCACCGGCAAAGCCAAAGGTCTTGAAGCCCATCGATTCCAGCGCGACGTTGCCGGTGAGAATCAACAGGTCGGCCCAGGAGATCTTGCGGCCGTATTTCTGCTTGACCGGCCACAGCAGCCGGCGCGCCTTGTCGAGATTGGCGTTGTCCGGCCAACTGTTCAGCGGCGCGAAACGCTGCTGGCCCGCACCGGCGCCACCCCGGCCGTCGCCGATGCGATAGGTGCCGGCGCTGTGCCAGGCCATGCGGATGAACAGCGGCCCGTAATGGCCGAAATCGGCCGGCCACCAATCCTGCGAATCCGTCATCACCTTGTGCAAATCCTCGATCACCGCGTCGAGGTCGAGCGTCTTGAACTCCGCGGCGTAGTCGAAAGCTTCGCCCATCGGGTCCGAAAGGCTCGACTGCTGGTGGAGAACGCCGATGTCGAGCTGGTTCGGCCACCAGTCGCGGTTGGTCCTGGCGGAGGTTCCATGCGCGACCGGGCATTTGCCGGCGCTGTTGTCGTCGGTCATCGCGTCCATCTTGGCCTCCGAATTGCTGATTTATGTGTTGTTTTTTCCGGGCCGGCCGGGAGCCGCGCCACTCTGGAATGGTTCCAGACTAAGCCGTCTCTTCGATAAAAACAAATTGCCTTTCCTGTTTGTTGCGATAGGCTTTCCTTATGATTGGCTTGACCGTGCGGCAGATGCAATATTTCGAGGCTTTGGCGCAAACGCTGCATTTCGGCCGCGCCGCAAAACTCGCCGGCGTCAGCCAGCCGGCGCTGTCCGCGCAAATCGCCGAGATGGAGCAAAGGCTGAACTGCCGGCTGTTCGAGCGCGGCGGCAAGACGGTGCGGATGACGGAAGAGGCGCAAGCGCTGCTGCCACGCATCGAGCGCATCCTGCGCGACATCAGTGATGTCGAGACGACGGCCCGGCGCGGCCGCCCGGCCATGGAAGGCCGCTTCCGGCTGGGCATCATCCCGACCGTGGCGCCGTATCTTTTGCCGCATGTGCTCCCGGAGCTGAAGCGGCATTTTCCGTCCCTGCAGCTCGAACTGCGCGAAGCAGTGACGGCATCACTGGTCGAGGACACGGCAACCGGACGGCTCGACGCCTTCATCGCCGCGCTGCCGCTCGAGCAGCCGGGCCTGGTCACCGAGGAACTGTTCGCCGACCGCTTCTTCCTCGCCGTGCCAGCCGGAGATCCAGCCTTCGCCTCGCCACCGGTGCCGCCGGAAAGCCCGGCGCTGGAGCGGTTGATGCTTTTGGAGGAAGGCCACTGCCTGCGCGAACAGGCGCTGGCCCTGTGCGGCAGCGTGCGTCCCGTAGCGATGGCAAGCTACGGCGCCACCAGCCTGACGACGCTGCTGCAGATGGTGGCGCATGGTCTCGGCGTCACGCTCATCCCCGAAATGGCGGCAAGGCCGGCCAGCGCCATGCCGGACCTCAAGATCGTGCCGTTCCAGGAGCCAATGCCGCAACGCACGATCTGCCTCGCCTGGCGCCGCAACAAGGTGCGGCATGATGAGTGCGTCGAGTTGGCGAAGATCATTCGCGGGCTGGATGGGGCGGTGCTGGGGTGTGAGGGGCTTGCACACTAGGTCGATGGATGAAGCGATGAGCTATGCTCTAAACGCGGTCACGCCATTTGGTCGAGAAATTGAGCTCTCGAACTAGCAAGAAACTATCACCCCATACCACATGCATTTGGTTGCAGACATCAGGAATTCTGCGATTTGCACGTTGTGCTGCCGGTTTTGAAACTTCGGTCGTGATAACCGTCCGGACATCCGGAGCAAACATGGCATACGATATCAGAAAAGGATCACGTCCGATCTTGATGATTTCGGCGTCGGTAAGGTCATGGGCATAGCCGTTCGCCAAGACATCTTGAACCCGCCCGACATCGGCTTCTTCCTCGAGGCAAAGCGCATTCTTATTGTCTTTGTCACCAAGCCATTGAGCCAGGTCGTCTGTACCCCCTACGATTTCCTCGAGGATTTCGACGGGAATCTTGATTGCACCTTGTTCACCCCAATGCAGCAACCAGTCCCAGAACTCGGGCACGCGATCAAATGCGTAATACGAGTTCTTGGCGGTGATTAGGACGTTGGCATCGAGGAGATAAATCGTTACCCCCTCAAGCTGCGCGGCCAGAGGTGCCAGCAGTCGACAACCCCGTCAGAGCGTAAACGTTGGTCGGCTTAACGCCCAAGATTCGACTCGCCATAGATGGCGAGAGAACGCCCTCGGCAAGCATCCGCCCAGAAAGGGCCACTAGTCGGTTACCCAGCCTATGCCGTCGGACTACATAATAATCGGGTCCGTTCTCGTTCTCCTTATTTCGCTCTCGCGCGGTCGCCCGGTTCTGAAGCCACAAGCGGCGAAAGATGCCACTAATCTCGGCCCACACTTCGCGCGAAATAATGCCCTCGCGAAACAGCTTATAGTTGACTGCAGAATGGCTCACGCGCCAAGCCTCAGCGAGCTGCCTTATTCTAGCGATGACTTGTTCGGTTGGCGCGCCGCGCAAAGCGTCCTCACGACCAGCTTCACCTTCGGGCATGAGGATTTGGCCAGCAACGTCGTTGCAGAATACCTCGACTGCAGTGGAAGGATTTGCGCCGCTGATTCCCGTGCGGCCGATCCAGATATGCGCCAATTCATGCAGCAGTGAAAAAGACCACGCTGCTTCACTATCCTGATCGTTTATGACGACGAAAGGCGCGATAGGATCCGCCAAGGCAACCCCACGAAAAAGCTCAACGTCAAGAGCACTGTGGTGACTTCCAAGATTCCCAATCAACAGCACGAAGACACCGATTTGTTCGGTGAGGTTCCTCAAATAAGCGAAGGCGTCATTTCGGCCACCCCGCCTGAATTGAGTAAGATTGAAACTAAGAGCGTCCTTAATTTCCTTTGCTAGTGCCTTGGTACTGCCATTAGCGTCGAAGCTTCCGACGAAAGACAGCTTTTTTGCCTCGTCTTCAACTTCGAGCAGGGAGCGAACCATCTCTTGTCTTGCCCTAACTTCGCGCAGCAAAGCATCAACTAATGCCTCGTCTCGCCGAGCATAATCCACCGGCAAGGTGCGGAAATCCTCACCACGCTCCGCCCGCTTAGGGGGTGCGGGCAGATAGAACGCAAGCAACGGGCGCCGGTAGTGTTTTGCCATCTTTAGGAGCAAGGGCCGGGAAGGTTCGCCATCGCCATTTTCCAACGCCGCAAGACGATCTGGACCTGCGACAGAACGCGTGTCCTTGAGGCCCAGCCTTTTTGCTGCACCTTCGAGATCGAACCCGGCCGTTTCGCGGGCCCACTTTAGCACGTCAGGATTGACGCTTGGCATTCCTCACCTTTGTTGAGCCGGTCATGTTTCCCGGCACCATGGTACAACCTGCAAGCAAACGCTTCGTTACGAGGTGGTCATATATTTAGGAAGTGGTCAACGGTTTCGCCCTGAGGGGAAATCGCCAATACGCTACCGATAACGACCATTGTCAGCGGCAATCCAGTCTCGTAACGCAGGCAATTAGATCACCCTACGCCGTCTTCTGCACCACCAGCCCCAGTTCCTCCACCATCGCTTCCCGCATCAGAAACTTCTGCGGCTTGCCCGTCACCGTCATCGGCAGTTCGGTGCGGAAGCGGATGTAGCGGGGGATTTTGTAGTGGGCGATCTGGCCGGCGCAGAAATTCTTGATCTCCTGCTCGGTCGCGATCTGGTTGGGCTTCAGCACGATCCAGGCGCACAGCTCCTCGCCATATTTGGCGTCGGGAATGCCGAACACCTGCACCTCCTTGACCTTGGGATGGCGATAGAGAAATTCCTCGACCTCTCTGGGATAGACGTTTTCGCCGCCGCGGATGACCATGTCCTTGACCCGGCCGACAATGTTGCAATAGCCCTCGGAGTCGATGGTGGCGAGATCACCGGTGTGCATCCAGCCATCGCTGTCGATCGCCTCGCGGGTTTTTTCCGCGTCGTCCCAATAACCCTTCATCACGGAATAGCCGCGGGTGCACAGCTCCCCGGGCGTGCCGATTGCGACGGTGGCGCCCTCGGCGTCGATGGCCTTGACCTCGACATGCGGATGGATGCGGCCGACAGTGGAGACGCGTTTTTCCAGCGGATCGTCGACGCTGCTCTGGAACGAGACCGGGCTGGTCTCGGTCATGCCGTAGGCGATGGTCACCTCTTCCATATGCATCAGCGTCACCACCTTCTTCATCACCTCGATCGGGCATGGTGAGCCCGCCATGATGCCGGTGCGCAGGCTGGAGAGATCGAAGCTGGTGAAGTCGGCGTGGTCAAGCATGGCGACGAACATGGTCGGCACGCCGTAGAGGCCGGTGCAGCGTTCCTGCGCCACCGCCTTCAGCGTCGCGCCGGCGTCAAAACCCTCGCCAGGAAACACCATGGTCGCGCCCTTGGTGACGCAGCCCATCGTGCCCATCGACATGCCGAAGCAGTGGTAGAGCGGCACCGGGATGCAGAGCCGGTCGTCGACGGTGAGCTTGATCGCAGCGGTGACGAAATTGCCATTGTTGACGATGTTGGTGTGGGTCAGCGTCGCGCCCTTGGGCGCGCCCGTCGTGCCTGATGTGAACTGGATGTTGATGGCCTCGCCCGGCTTCAGCCCTTCGGAGATGCGGTCGAGGCTGTCATGCTCGTCGCGGCCGGCCATCGACAGCACATCGGCGAAATTGAACATGCCGGGCGAGTTGTCGTCGCCCATGCTAATGACGATCTTCAGCGTCGGCAATTTCTGCGCCTTGAGCTTGCCGGGGGTGGCCTTGGCGAGCTCCGGCGCCAGCGTCTCGATCATGCCGAGATAGTCGGAGGTCTTGAAACTGGCGGCGGTGACCAGCGCCTTGCAGCCGACCTTGTTGAGGGCATATTCCAGCTCCGTCAGCCGGTAGGCCGGGTTGATGTTGACCAGGATCAGGCCGATGCGAGCGGTGGCGAATTGGGTGACCAGCCATTCCCAGCGGTTGGGCGACCAGATGCCGACACGGTCGCCTTTTTCGAGGCCGAGCGCCAGGAAGCCGGCGGCGAGCGTATCGACCGTGTCCGACAATTCGCTCCAGGTGAAGCGCTTGTCCTGTCCGACGAAGACGGCAGCATCCTGCGTGGCGTATCTGCCGACCGTGTCGGAGAAAAGCTGAGGGATCGTCTTGTCGAGCAGCGGCACCGAACGGTCGCCCGACACATGTGCCCGGCCGTCGAGCGGAGCGATGAACGCCCTGCCGCGCCCGCGCAGATTGGTGGCGTTCTTGAGCTCGTCGAGATTGATCGCCATCGCCGTTTCCTCCCGGGATATGGCGAGCCTATCAGCCTGATGGGATGGTGGAAAGTAGAGGCGGTTCCCCTCCCCCTCGCGGGGAGGGTGCCTCGCGAAGCGAGGCGGGTGGGGTCCTCGGCGAAGTGCTCGACTTCCTTGGTCACGGTCGACCCGGCTTGGGTGGTCTCGCGTCGAGCACTGCCGGAGCGACCCCACCCGTCCATCCGCCTTTGGCGGCTGTCCACCCTCCCCTCAAGGGGGAGGGAGCGCGCTCATCTTCGCGGCTATTTCCCGCACTAGCGCCTCATCCGCAGCAGCACGATCTTTCCTGGCAGCCACGAGGCAGGCCTGCGACTTCAGCACAACCCCATCGGCCAGCACCTTGAGATGGTTGGCGCGCAGGGTCGAGCCGGTGGTGGTGATGTCGACGATGACGTCGGCGAGGCCTGCCGCCGGTGCGCCTTCGGTGGCCCCGAGGCTTTCGACGATGCGGTAGACCTGGATGCCGTGCTTTTGCGAGAAGAACTGCTGCGTGAGCCGCCAGTATTTGGTTGCGATCCTCAGTCGCCTGCCGTGGCGCTGGCGGAAATCGGCGGCGACATCGTCGAGATCGGCCATAGTATCGACGTCGAGCCAGATGCCGGGCACCGCGACCACGACATCGGCATGGCCGAAGCCGAGGCGAGCGACGATTTCGGCGCGCGCCTCCCAGTCGGCGAGGTTTTCGCGCAGCAGATCCTCGCCGGTAATGCCGAGGTCGACCGAACCTTGCCCAATCTCGCCGGCGATTTCGGACGCCGACAGGAACGCCACCTCGATGCCCTCGGCGCCGTCGATGCGGGCGCGGTACTGGCGCTCATCGCCGGGCAGGCTGACGGCAAGCCCGGCCCTGGCCAGTACCTCCAAGGCCTGCTCCTTGAGCCGGCCTTTCGATGGGATCGCCAGCGTGATCATTGCGGCTCTCCCCGCAGCGCTTCGATGCGGTCGAGCCAGACAGAGAAGCCGACGCCGGGGATCGGCGTCTTGGCGCCGAGCAGGGTCAGCAGCCGGTCGTAGCGACCGCCGCCGGCCAGCGGCCGCTCGCCACCAAGTGCTGCGATCTCGAAGACGATGCCGGTGTAGTAATCCAGCGGACGGCCGAAGGCAGCGTCGTAGCGGATCGTCTTTGCAGGCAGGCCATGTGCCTCGATGGCTTTGGCGCGGGCGGCGAATTTTTCGAGCGCCGCGCCCAGAGAAAGCCCGGCAGAGGCCGCAAAACTTTCGAGCGCAGCACTCGAGCCGTCGAGCGGCACGTCAATGGCGAGAAAATCCCTGAGCGCCGCAAACGCTCCGTTCGACAGCCGCACGCTGCGCAATTCGGCCTTTTCGATCAGCCGCCGGGCAATGTCGGCGGGCGCGCGTCCGCCGGATGCCAGCAGGCCGGCCTCTTCCATGCCGCCGGCAATGTGGGCGGAAAGCGCTTCGAGATCGCCATCGAGGACAAGGGCCGCGACTTCGCCGTCAAGCTGACCGTTGCGTGGCGGGTTGGCGAGATCGGACAACGCTGCCTGCAGCATCGGCGCCGAACCGAAGGCGCGCGCAAGTCGCATGCGCCAGCCGCGCGGCAGGCCGAGGGCCGCCAGCACCGCCTCGAAGATGGTCTGGTCGCCGAGCGTGATCGCCAGAGGTTGCGCCGGCAGCACCAGCTGCAGCAGCGCATGCGCATCGGCCAGCGAACGCGCATCGGCCTTGGCCGTGTCGCGGTCGCCGAGATCCTCGATGCCGGCCTGAAAGAACTCGTTGCCGCCCTCGCGGCGCTGGCGGAACACTTCGCCGAGATAGGAATAGCGGCGCGGCGTGCCGGCCTGCGAGGCGATGTGGTCGAGGCAGACGGGGATGGTGAATTCGGGACGAAGGCACAGCGTCTTGCCGGTCTCGCTTTCGGTGAGAAAGATGCGGCGGCGCAGATCCTCGCCGGCCATATCGAGGAATGGGTCGGCCGGCTGCAGCACCGCCACCTCGACCGCATGGGTGTTGCGGGTGGCGAAGAGCTTGGTGATTTCGGATGCGATGGCGGGATAGCGAGTCATCGGCTGGTTGGGTGCGAGGCACCCCCCTCTGGCCTGCCGGCCATCTCCCCCTCAAGGGGGTAGATTGGCAGCTTGGAGCGCAGCGCCTCTTCTTCAACGCCGGAGATTGGCGAAACCATGCGCGACATCCAATCTCCCCCCTTGAGGGGGAGATGGCCGGCAGGCCAGAGGGGGGCGTTCAAGCGCCACCCTTCGCACGGTCAGCGGCCTGCGCAGCCAAAATCTTCTTCACCTCGGCGACCAGCTCAGCCTCCGCCACCGTGACCTGTGCCGGCCTTGCGGCGCGCCATTCGGCGTTGTCGGTGATCTCTGCCGACATGCGCGCGCCCTCGATCAGATCCTTGATCTGCAGCTCGCCCTTGGCGCGCTCGTCGCCGCCCTGGATAACGGCGACCGGGCTACCGCGGCGGTCGGCGTATTTCAGCTGCGCCTTCATGCCGGCGCCGCCGAGATACATCTCTGAGCGGATGCCGGCGGCGCGTAGCTCTGCGACCATCTTCTGGTAGCGGCCAAGGCTTTCCGTATCCTTGTCCATGACCAGCACGACGACCGGCGCGATGACATCGGTGGTGTCCAGCTTGCCGAGGTTCTTCAGCGCCGTCATCAGGCGGGAGACGCCGATCGAAAAGCCGGTCGCCGGCACCGGCTCGCCACGGAAGCGCGAGACCAGCCCGTCATAGCGGCCGCCACCACCGACCGAACCGAAGCGCACGATCTGGCCGTCTTCGTTGGGGATTTCGGCCAGAAGCTCGGCCTCGAAAACCGGGCCGGTGTAGTATTCGAGGCCACGAACGACGGAGCGGTCCATGGCGATGCGATCTTCGCCATATCCGGCCGCCCTGACCAGGGCTTCAATCGTCGCGAGCTCGCCGACGCCTTCTTGGTAAGTCGGGTTCGAGCTCACTATGGAAACCTGGTCGACCTGTGCGTTCCTTGCCGTGGCGAGGAGAACTGCTTCAGCTTGCCCGTCGTCCAAACCAGCGCCCTTGGCGAAGTCGCCCTCGCCTTCCTTGCCGCCATCCCATCGGCCCGGCCCAAGCAGAAGCTTCACGCCTTCCGGCCCGAGCTTGTCCAGCTTGTCGATGGCGCGCAGCACGGTCAGCCGGCGGCCGGCATTGTTGTCGCCGCCAAGGCCGATCGCCTCCAGCACGCCGTCAAGCACCTTGCGGTTGTTGACGCGAATGACGTAGTCGCCGCGCTTGATGCCGAGCGCTTGCATCACGTCGGCCATCATCATGGCCATCTCGGCGTCGGCTGCGACGCCCGGCGTACCGATCGTGTCGGCGTCGAACTGCATGAACTGGCGGAAGCGGCCCGGGCCGGGCTTTTCGTTGCGGAACACCCAGCCGGAGCGGTAGCTGCGATAGGGTTTCGGCAGCTTCTCAAAATTCTCGGCGACGTAGCGCGCTGTCGGCGCAGTCAAATCGTAGCGCAGCGACAGCCACTGCTCGTCATCGTCCTGGAAAGAAAATACGCCCTCATTAGGCCGGTCCTGGTCGGGCAGGAACTTGCCGAGCGCATCGGTGTATTCGATCAGCGGCTGCTCGGCCGGCTCGAAACCGTAGAGCTCATAGACCGAACGGATCGTCGCCATCATCTTCTCGACGGCGCGGATGTCTTCCGCGCTGCGGTCGGCAAAGCCGCGCGGCAGCCGCGCTTTCGTCTTTTCCGATTTGTCGGCCATAGGATGGGTCTTTTCGCTTAGTAATCGATGACTTGTTTGGAGTGGGCGTGTCCTAACCGAAGCGGCTTTGTGCGGCAAGGGTTTGCGCTTTTTCCTTCTCCTCCGAAACAAAACGCACCAAAAGGAAACAATTCCGCCATCGGCGCGGCATCGTGCCGACACAATCAGAGCCGATAAGCGCGCCGAAACAAAGGGTTGGGGCCATGACTGCGGCACACAAGTTCGACATCAGAGACGACGGCTTGCATGAAGTTCGACTGCGGCCGGCCGAGAACCGTGCGCCGGTGACGGCGAGCCTCGGTCCGTTCGAGGTCACCGCCGACGAGCGCAAGCGTTCCACCATGCGCGAGGCGCTGATGACAGGATTGCTGGTGATTTATCCGACCTTTGCGGCACTGGCGGCGATTGTCGCGGGATTGTTCCTGACTGGCGCAAGTGGGACGTGAGCTCCTTACCCTCCCCCTTGTGGGGAGGGTCGACGCGTAGCGTCGGGGTGGGGGTGCAGCGCCAAGATACCCCCACCCGCGCCTTCGGCGCGACCTCCCCACAAGGGGGAGGTAGGGGGACAGCGCCCTACTTCGGCCTCTTAAAGGCCTTGCGTTCCTTCTCCACCTGCTCCCGGCACACGCAGCCTTCGAGATGGTCGTTGACCAGACCCATCGCCTGCATTAAGGCGTAGACCGTCGTCGGGCCGACAAAGGTCCAGCCGCGCTTTTTCAACTCCTTCGAAATCCTGATCGAGACCGCTGTCGTCGGGTTGGCGCGTAGATGCGCCATGTCCACCACCGCCGGCCGCTCCTTCGGCCCCGGCTCGAACTTCCAGAACCAGGCGGCCAGCGAGCCGAACTCGTCGACCATTTCGCACGCCCGTTTGGCGTTGTTGATGGTCGAGACGATCTTGCCGCGGTGGCGGATGATGCCGGCATTGGCGACCAGGCGCTCGACATCCTCGTCGGTGAAGGCAGCGACCTTGTCGAAGTCGAAACCGGCGAAGGCCTCGCGGAAATTCTCGCGCTTGCGCAGAATGGTCAGCCAGGACAGGCCGGACTGAAAGCCTTCGAGGCAGATCTTTTCGAACAGCCTGCGGTCGTCGGCGACCGGCCGGCCCCATTCATGGTCGTGGTAGTGCAGATAGTCCGGCAGATTGCCGTGCCAAAAGCAGCGCGTGATCCCGTCGGAGCCGGTAAGCAGTCCGGTGTTGTCTTGCGCCATGGCCAATCCATCCGTTAACGCGCTTTCGCGCTGCATTTACCGCGGCTTTACCAGATTCCTGAACCCGGCGGTAACCACACCAAAAGGTTTACTGACAAAGCGGCATTTTACGCATTCCGATTCATGTTTCGGTTGCCGCTTCGCGCCAAGGATCGCGCAACCGGGGGCAAGTTCCGCCTCCGTCCGTTCGACGATCAAGGTGCGTTCCGATGAAGATCTTTTTGCGTTCCGTGCTCGGCGCCGTGGCCATTCTGGCCGCCGGCGTCACCTCCTCTGCCGCCAACGACCGCTATGCCGACAGGCCGCCGGTGATGGTGAGCCCCGACCTTTCCGCACCCTGGGTGCTGCAGCTTGGCCGCGCGCCCGGCATCGTGCGGCAGAGCCGCCAGTTCGTGCAGCAGCAGCCACGCCTTCGCTATGCGCAGCCAGCGCGACCCGATCGGGTGCGCACTGCTTCCGTGCAGGCGCCGGCCAAGCGCGTGGTGATGCGGCCGCAGATCAATCCGCTCTACCTGCCGCAGGAAGTCGCCTATGACGGCCCGCAGAAGCCGGGCACGATCGTCATCGATACGACGCAGAACTTCCTGTTCCTGGTCGAGAAGAACGGCAACGCGCGGCGCTATGGCGTCGGCACCGGCAAGCCTGGGTTCGAATGGTCTGGCACGCACAAGATCACCAACAAGCGCGTCTGGCCGGACTGGCGCCCGCCAGCGGAGATGATCAAGCGCGAGGCTGCCAAGGGCCGCTACCTCCCGACCTATCTGGCCGGTGGCGAAGAGAATCCGCTCGGCGCCCGCGCGCTCTATCTCGGCACGACGGAATACCGCATCCACGGCACCAACCAGCCATGGACCATCGGCGGCTCGGTATCTTCCGGCTGTATCCGCATGCGCAACGAGGACGTGGTTGACCTTTACGAGAGGGTCAATGTTGGAACGATCGTGGTCGTGATATAGTCGGCTACCGAATCATCTGGTTCAGAAGGCTAGACCTTCAGGGATCGGGAAGAGTTTACGGGGGACGGGCCGTGTGGGGATGCGGCCAGTCAGAAAAGGGCAGCCTGGGAAACCGTGCTGCCCTTTCTCTTTGCGGCGGTAGCTGAGCCAGGCTGCGCCAGAACGTCGCGCCAGGGGGATGACGGTTCGCTTTCACGCTGCCTTGCCGCATTTCCCCTGCTATAGGGACGGCCAAACTCCCCTGCGCCAAACTCGCTGCAAAGGTTCAGCCATGTCTCCGCCAGACGATAGCCGCTATCTCCGGGGCGGTCCGGTCGCCCAGCGCATCATGGCATCCGTGCGCGAGGATGCCGCCATCGCCACCGCCGAAGGTTTTCCGCCCAAGCTGGTGTCGATCACCGTCGGCGATACCGCTGCCGTCGATGTCTATGTGCGCAACCAGCGCGCCAAAGCCGCGCTTGCCGGCATCGGTTTCGAGGAGCGGCGGTTCCCCGCCGACATCAGCGCCGGCGAACTCGAGGCGGCGATCCATGGCCTGAACGCCGACCCGCGCGTCACCGGCATCATCATCCAGCGGCCGGTGCCGGCGCATATCCCGATCAAGACGCTGCAGGCCGCGGTGCATCCGCTGAAGGATGTCGAAGGCATGCACCCGGCGTCGATCGGCAATATCGTCTACAATCAGCTCGACCTCGCGCCTTGCACGGCTGCGGCCTCGGTCGAGCTGCTCAAGGAAACCGGCCTCGACCTCAAGGGGCTGGAAGTCGTCGTCGTCGGCCATTCCGAGATCGTCGGCAAGCCGATTGCCTTCCTGCTGATGAGCGAAGGCGCAACGGTGACGGTGTGCCATCACATGACGCGCTCGGTGGCGGCACATGCGCGCCGCGCCGATGCGCTGTTCGTCGCCGTCGGCAAGCCGCGGCTGATCAAGGCCGACATGGTGAAGCCCGGTGCGGCCGTCATCGACATCGGCATCAATTCCGAGATCGGCCCGGACGGCACGAGCCGCATCGTCGGCGACGTCGACACCGAGAGCGTGAAGGAAGTCGCTTCCTGGATCACGCCGGTGCCGGGCGGCGTCGGCCCGATCACTGTGGCGATCCTCTTGCGCAACACAATGGTCGCGCTCAGCCGCCAGCGCGCGCGCTACCAGGCGACGTATGGCGTGGTGGACCGGCTGGCAGCGGAATAGCTGCTTACTCGGCGGCGACCAGGTTTCCTTCGGAGACGCCCTCCGGCTTCGGACCACCATAGGCCCAGTCGAGCAGCTTGATCGTGTGCACCACCGGCAGCTTCGCGGCGGAAGCGATCTGGGTGATGCAGCCGATGTTGCCGGTGGCGACGATTTCGGCGTCGGTCGCCTCGATGTTCTTCACCTTGCGGTCACGCAACCTTGCGGAAATCTCCGGCTGCAGGATGTTGTAGGTGCCGGCGGAGCCGCAGCACAGATGCCCCTCGCGCGGTTCGCGCACGACGAAGCCCGCCTTGGACAGCAATTCCTTCGGCTGGCGGATGATCTTCTGACCGTGCTGCATCGAGCAGGCGGAGTGATAGGCGACGACGGTGCCGGGTTTGCGCACCGGCTCGGGCAGGTCGAGGCTTGCGAGATATTCGGCAATGTCCCTGGCCAGCGCCGAGACCCGCGCGGCCTTGTCGGCATAGGCCGGATCGAGGCGCAGCATGAAGCCGTAATCCTTGATGGTTGTGCCGCAGCCCGATGCGGTGATGACGATGGCGTCGAGCCCGCCCTGGTCGATGGCACGCGTCCACGCATCGACATTCTGCCGTGCCGAGGCAAGGGCTGCTGCCTCGCGGCCCATATGATGGACCAGCGCGCCGCAGCAGGCTTCGCCCTGCGGCACCACGACCTCGACGCCCAGCCGTGTCAGCAATGCAATCGTCGTCTCATTGATGGCGGGGTCGAGTACCGATTGGGCGCAGCCGGTGAGGATGGCGACGCGACCTTTCTTCGTCCCCTTGCCGGCATGGACGCCGGGAGAGGCCATCGGCGAGGCCGCCGGGATCGATGCCGGCGCCAGCTTCAGCATCGCGCTGAGCGGCTTCAGGGCCGGCACCTTTTCGAACAGACCAATGAACGGCTTGCCCAGTCTCGCCAGTTTCAGCGCGGCACGAAAGCGCCCGGGATAGGGCAACACGAAGGCCAGCATGGCGCGGGTCAGCCGGTCGAGCACCGGCCGCTTGTAAGTCTCCTCTATATGGGCGCGGGCATGGTCGACCAGATGCATGTAGTTGACCCCCGACGGACAGGTCGTCATGCAGGCGAGGCAGGACAGGCAGCGGTCGATATGGGTGACGATCTCCTTGTCGGCCGGGCGGCCATTCTCCAGCATGTCCTTGATGAGGTAAATCCGGCCGCGCGGCGAATCCAGCTCGTTGCCCAATGTCACATAGGTCGGGCAAGTGGCGGTGCAGAAGCCGCAATGCACGCATTTGCGCAGGATCTTCTCCGATTCCGCGACATGGGGATCGGCGAGCTGGGCAAGGGAGAAGTTAGTTTGCATTATCTTAGCCTTGGGCCATGCGGCCTGGGTTCAGGATGGTCTTAGGATCGAACTCGGCCTTCATGCGCGCCGACAGTGCGGCCAGATGCGGCGCCTGCGGCTCGAACACCGGCACGGCGGCGCGATGCACGGGGGCGGCGCGCACCAGCGTCGCGTGGCCGCCGCCGTGCTTTCTGATCAGCCCGCGCAGCAGGCCGGCTTCGGGATCGCCCTCCTCCATGCGCAGCCAGACCAGCCCGCCTTGCCAGTCGTAGAAGGCGCTGGCACCGATCTGCATGCGCAGCGTCAGCACCATCTGATGGGCCTGAGACGGCGCCATCGAAACGCGCCAGACCGGCTTTTCACTGCCGTCGGCGAAGGGTGCGCAATCCCTTATGTCACGCCAAAGGGTATGCGATGTCTCACCTGCGATCTCCTGCAGCGGGCCGGCATTTTTCAGCAGGGTCTTCAGCGCCTCAATGCGATAGGCGACCGATGGGCCAAACCCTTCGACGCGCAGCAGCGTTGCTGCGTCAGTGCCTAGACTGCCCCCGGCAACGCGCGCGGCGATGCGTTCGGGCAGATGGGCCGCGCTCGACACTTCGGCGCTGGAGCCTAGCGCCAGCGCCATGGCGGCAGAGGCGGCATCGTCGAGTAGGCCGCGCACGGCAAGCGTCACCTCGGTCTCGGCCGCCGGCAGCACCTTGAAGGTGACATCGGTGAACACGGCCAGCGTGCCCCAGCTGTTGGCCATCAGCTTCGACAGATCGTAGCCGGTGACGTTCTTGACGACACGGCCGCCTGATTTGAACGCTTCGCCACGACCGGCAACCGCATTGATGCCGAGGATATGGTCGCGCGCGGCCCCCGCCTTCAGCCGACGCGGACCGGATAGGTTGGCGGCGAGCATGCCGCCGATGGTGCCCTTGCCGGGCTCGCCGCCGAGTAAAGGACCGTAATCCATCGGTTCGAAGGCGAGCTGCTGGCCGTTTTCGGCGAGCAGGTTTTCGATCTCGGAAAGCGGCGTGCCAGCCTTGGCCGACAGCACCAGCTCGGCCGGCTCGTAGAGGGTGACGCCGGTGAGCTTCGAAAGATCGAGCGTGTGTTCGCTCTGCTGTGGCCGGCCGATGCCGCGCTTGGAGCCGTGGCCGATGGTTTCCAAAGGTGTCTCTTCCGCCGCCGCCCATTGGACGGTGGAGAGGATCTCGGCCGATGTGGTGGGGGTGAAGGTCGTCATGGCGAAGATGGGTGGAGTTCCTTCGCGCCCCCCTCTGTCCTGCCGGACATCTCCCCCTCAAGGGGGGAGATTAGCAGCTTTGGCGACCGCGCCTCTCTAGCAACGTCGAAGATTGGCGAAGGCAGAGATGACTGGTGATCTCCCCCCTTGTGGGGGAGATGTCCGGCAGGACAGAGGGGGGCGCGAAGGATCGCCGACGTGAGACATTCCGCCCCCATCAAAACCTCGGAATATCCGGAAACGCGACCTGCCCGCGATGCACATGCATGCGTCCAAGCTCCGCGCAGCGGCGCAGTTGCGGGAACACTTTTCCCGGGTTGAGCAGATGGTTGGGGTCGAAGGCGCATTTGACGCGCATTTGCTGATCGAGGTCGATCTGGTCGAACATTTCAGGCATCAAATCGCGCTTCTCGACGCCGACGCCGTGCTCGCCGGTCAAGACGCCGCCGACCTTGACGCAGAGCCGCAAGATGTCGGCGCCAAAACTTTCCGCCTTGTCGAGTTCGCCCGGCACGTTGGCGTCGTAGAGGATCAGCGGATGCAGATTGCCGTCGCCGGCGTGGAAGACATTGGCGACGCCGAGGCCGTATTTCTCCGACAGTTCGCGCATGCCGGCGAGCACACCCGGCAATTCCTTGCGCGGGATGGTGCCATCCATGCAGTAATAGTCGGGCGAGATGCGGCCGACCGCCGGGAAGGCCGCCTTGCGACCGGCCCAGAAGCTCAGCCGCTCCTGTTCGGATTGCGAGACGCGGCATGTGGTGGAGCCGTTCCTGTAGGCGATCGCTTCGACGAGACCGATCAGGTGATCGACCTCGACGCCCGGCCCGTCGAGTTCGACGATCAGCAGCGCCTCGACATCAAGGGGATAGCCGGCGTGGACGAAATCTTCCGCGGCATGGATCGCCGGCCGGTCCATCATCTCCATGCCGCCAGGGATAATGCCGGCGCCGATGATGTCGGCGACGCATTGGCCGCCCTGCTCGCTGGTCGGAAAGCCGATCAGCAGAGCACGGGCCGTCTCTGGCTTTTTCAGGATGCGCACGGTGACCTCGGTGACGACGCCGAGCAGGCCTTCGGACCCCGTCATGACGCCGAGGAGATCATAGCCTTCCGAGTCCAGATGATTGCCGCCAAGCCGCACCACCTCGCCGTTCATCAGCACCATCTCAATGCCCAGCACATTGTTGGCGGTCAGGCCGTATTTCAGGCAGTGCACGCCGCCGGAATTTTCAGCGACATTGCCGCCGATCGAGCAGGCGATCTGGGAGGATGGATCGGGCGCATAGTAGAAGCCCTCCTGCTCGACGGCGGTGGTGATGCCGAGATTGGTGACGCCGGGCTGAGCGACGACGACGCGATCGGGATAGTCGATGGCAAGGATGCGGTTGAAGCGGCTCATGACCAGCAGCACGGCATCCTCGAGCGGCAACGCGCCGCCGGAGAGCGAGGTGCCGGAGCCGCGCGGCACGACACGGATGTTGCGGTCGTTGCAGTATTTCAGCACCCGCGACACCTGCGCCACCGTTTCCGGCAGCACCACGACCAGCGGCAATTGCCGGTAGGCGGTGAGACCGTCGCTTTCGAAGGCGCGCATTTCGTTGGTGGCGTCGACGACGCCCTCGCCCGGCACGATGATGCGCATATCGGCGACGATCTCTGCGCGCCTTCGCATCGTGGCGTCGTCTGGCTTGGGCATGACAAGGCCGGACATTCGCGGCGTCCTCCGCTTGGCTGGTAAAAATCTTTTACCAGTTACATCCGGATGTTGCAAACACCGCGTCGGGCAAAGAGCGTACTGCCAGCCTTCCGCAGCGGCAATCTGCCGCTATGGATCTTAACCCTCCCCCTTGTGGGGAGGGTCGCGAACGCAGTGAGCGGGGTGGGGGTCCGCGCGACGAAAGCTCTTTACGAGCACCCTCACCCCGATCCGCTATGCGGATCGACCCTCCCCACAAGGGGGATGGTAAAGTGCGCTCCTACTCCCCCGGATGTTTCGCCGGCTCGGAGTGCATCCGCCTGACTCGCCGCACGCCCCACCAGACCAGCAGGATGGCGACCGGCACCGCGACGGCCGTGACGACTTCCGGTGCAAAGGCATGGCCGAAGATCGAGGCGCCCTTGGCGAGATAGGAGATCAGGCCGACGACATAGTAGGACACTGCCGCCACCGACAGGCCTTCCACCGTCTGCTGCAGCCGCAGTTGCAGCCGGGCACGGTTGTTCATCGACGCCAGCAGATCGCGGTTCTGCTTCTCGACCTCGACATCGACCCAGGTGCGCAGCAGCGTGGTGGCGCGGGTTAGTTTGCGCGACAGGTTGGCCTGGCGCTCCTCGACCGAACGGCAGGTGCGCATGGCGGGTGCCACCCGCCGCTGCAGGAAGCCGCCCCAAGTGTCGTAGCCGGGCACGGCTTCTTCGTCCAGCGCTTCCAGCCGCTCGACAACGATGCCGTCATAGGCGCGGCTGGCGCCGAAGCGATAGAGGCTGGAGGCGGCATCAGCCTCGAGTTCAGCGGCAAGCTCGGTCAGGTCGGCGAGCAGCGTCTGGCTGTCGCGGGTTTCAGCGACCTTCATTTCCAGCGTGGTCTGCGCCAGCCGGTCCTCGATGCGGCGGGCGCGGCCCGACAGCGTCAGCGCCAGCGGCAGGCCGAGCATGGCAAGCGTGCGATACGTCTCGACGTCGATCAGCCGCTGCGACAGCGCGCCGGTCCGCGCCGGCGTCAGGCCGCGATCAAGCACCAGGATGCGGGTCAGGCCGTCGCCGTCCTGGCGGAAATCGGTGACGATGGCCGCATTGCCGCGCTCGACCAGCGAATAGCAGAGGCTCGTCGGGTCGAAGGCCGCAATCAGCTTCTCGCTTGCCGGCGTCCATTTGCGGATCTCCAGCCTTATGCCTGAGATCACCGTTCCCGGCGGCGAGAACCCGTTGCCGAAAGGAGAATCCTCCTGCGCCCTGCCGCTTTCGGCAAGCGGCCCTTCCCAAAGATAGGTCGAGAATTCCGTATGCCGCTCCCAGCGCAGCGTACCCTTGCCCCACTTCATGGCGTGGTGGCGGGCATGACGGTCGGGCGCCGCGATGCCGAGGCGCCGCGACAGTTCGGAGAGCACGGCCATGTCGACGCTGGAGCCGCCCTCGGTCATGAAGGCGAGTTGCACAAGCACGCGCGGCTTCTCGATCAGCGGATGCGGCCGGGCATGGACCTCGCCGATCGCGCCGGGCCGTCCCTCATGCGCGGGAAAGCCCATCACGCTGCCCTGGGCGCGCGGCTGGAATTCGAGGTTGGACGTCTCGTCCGACACGGTGGTCCCCCTGTTCTCGACCCTTCGTGTGATGGCGTCCTCTAAAGGCAATCCATGAGGCGCGTAAACACCAAAGTCTAGCATCGTAGGTCCTGCCGGCGCGACGCGCAGACCGACCCGATTGGGCAAATTGGATAAATAATTTGACCAGTTGGCGACGCTGGCTTTATCTTGCGCGACGCCGGTTCAATTTCCCAGGCCCCCGTTGAGCGATATTTTCTCCAGGATCGAGCATTCGCGCACCGCCGACGAGGTGGTGCAGCAGATCGAAAGCCTGATCCTTGAAGGCGTGCTGCGCACCGGCGACCGGCTGCCGGGCGAGCGCGAGCTGGCGCGCCAGTTCGACGTGTCGCGGCCGATCCTGCGCGATGCGCTGAAGGCGCTGGAAGGGCGCGGGCTGCTGATCACCAAGGCCGGCGGCGGCACCCATGTCGCCGACGTCATCGGCCAGTTGTTCACCAAGCCGGTGACCGACCTCATCTCGATGCACCGCAAGGCGGTGACCGACTATCTGGAATACCGCCGCGAGATCGAAGGTGTTGCGGCCGAATATGCGGCGCGGCGCGCGACAGCGGACGACATTGCGCTGCTCGACCGCATCGTGGCGCGCATGGACGAGGCGCACCGCACCGGCGATTTCGACGACGAGGCGGAAATCGACGTCGAGTTCCACCATGCTGTGTGCGAATGCGCGCACAACATCATCCTCTTGCACACGCTGCGCTCCTGCTACCGGCTGCTGTCTGAAGGCGTGTTCCAGAACCGGCTTCTGGTGTTCAGCGTGCCCGGAGCGCGCGAGGCGCTGCTGGCCCAGCACGGCGCGATCTACAAAGCCGTGAAGGCCGGCGATCCCTCAGCTGCCCGCCAAGCGGCGATGGACCATATCTCCTATGTCGAGCGCTCGATGCTCGAGGCCGAACGCAGCGGCGACTGGCAGCGCGTATCGCGGCTCAGGCTTAAGCAGCGCTCCGACGCCGACGACGGCTTCAAGACGACTGGCTAACGAGGAACCACCATGAGCGACATCCTCACCATTGCCGATCTCAAGGACCTGGCGCGCCGGCGGGTGCCGAAGATGTTCTTCGACTATGCCGATTCCGGCGCCTGGACCGAAAGCACCTACCGCGCCAACGAAGAGGACTTCCAGAAGATAAAATTCCGTCAGCGCGTACTGGTCGACATGAGCAACCGCTCGCTGGAATCGACCATGATCGGCGAGAAAGTGGCGATGCCGGTGGCGCTTGCCCCAACTGGAATGACCGGCATGCAGCATGCCGATGGCGAGATGCTGGCCGCGCAGGCGGCAGAGGAATTCGGCGTGCCGTTCACGCTGTCGACGATGAGCATCTGCTCGATCGAGGATGTCGCGTCGGTGACCAAGAAGCCGTTCTGGTTCCAGCTCTACGTGCTTCGCGACAAGGATTTCGTGCTCGACCTGATCGACAGGGCGAAGGCTGCAAAATGCTCGGCGCTGGTGTTGACGCTCGACCTGCAGATCTTGGGGCAGCGCCACAAGGATGTCCGCAACGGGCTGTCGGCGCCGCCCAAGATGACGCTGGCCAACATTGCCAACATCGCCATGCGGCCACGCTGGCTGATGGGCATTGCCGGCACCAAGCGCCGCACCTTCCGCAACATTGTCGGCCATGCCAAGGGCGTCGGCGACGTCGCTTCGCTGGCATCGTGGACGACGGAGCAGTTCGACCCGCATCTGTCGTGGAAGGATGTCGCCTGGATCAAGGAACGTTGGGGCGGCAAGCTGATCCTGAAAGGCATTCTCGACAAGGAGGACGCGCTGATGGCGGTCGAGACCGGCGCCGACGCCATCATCGTTTCCAACCATGGCGGGCGCCAGCTCGACGGCGCATCGTCGTCAATCATGGCGCTGGAAGAGATCGCCGATGCCGTCGGCGACAGGATCGAGGTGCATATGGACGGCGGCATCCGCTCGGGCCAGGACGTGCTGAAGGCGCTTTGCCTCGGCGCCAAGGGCACCTATATCGGCCGCCCGTTCCTGTACGGATTGGGCGCCATGGGCAAGCAAGGCGTGACCCTGGCGCTGGACATCATCCGCAAGGAGATGGACATCACGCTGGCACTGTGCGGCAAGCGGCTGGTGACCGACATGGGCAAGGACCAGTTGCGGCGCTAGGGTCTTGTTCACCGATTAGACCCTAGCCTCGCTGGATCACGGAGACGAAGCCGCCTTGACCGAGACCGGCATCCACTACCTCGACGCGCGCGCACCCGATGGCATGCGCCTCTATGCGATCGGCGACGTGCATGGCCGGCTCGATCTGCTCGCCGCCATGCATCGCCGCATCGAGAGCGAACTCGAATACAAGCCGACCAGCGATTGGCGCGTCATCCACCTCGGCGACTATGTCGACCGCGGACCAGAGTCCAAGGGCGTCATAGACTTCCTGATCGAGGCACAGAAACGCGATCCGCGGCATCTGATGCTCGCCGGCAACCACGATATCGGCTTCCTCGACTTTCTCGACGAGCCTGACCCGGAAGGGCTGTTCATCCGTTATGGCGGCGTGCAGACGGCACAATCCTATGGTGTCGACTTAGCGGGACACGCAAGCTGGTTCGGCAAGGCCGAGGCGTTACGGCGGGGACACCAGGCACTGGTCAATGCTGTACCGCAAGCCCATGTCGACTTCCTGCGGTCGCTGCAATTGTCACTGATATCAGGTGATTTCTTCTTATGCCATGCCGGCGTCAGGCCTGACGTGCCGCTGGCGAGCCAGAGCCCGCAGGATCTGGTCTGGATCCGCGACGTCTTCCACAACCATCCAGGGCTTTACCCGAAGGTGATCGTGCACGGCCACACACCGGTGCCGCAGGCGGAGGTGATGCCGAACCGCGTCAATGTCGACACACTCGCCTGGCAGTCAGGCATGCTCAGCGCGCTCGCCGTGGACGGCGCGGACAAGCGTATCCTGACTGTGCAGGGAAAAGCGTTTTAGCGAAGCGCGGCGGTGACGCCGTAGCCGTCGACGGCCTGATGGTTGTTGGCTGCATCGGCGGAATAAATGCCGAGACCGCACAAAACGATGGCAGACAGCATGACAAAGGACAGAAGCGCTGCTTTCACGGACGTCATCTCTAGTTGAGCTTCCTGCATCTGGGCACGAGGCGGTTACCAATGGGTTGAAACCGAGAATTCGTCTCAAAGTTTCGACGATTTCGCGCTTGTAGGTCGATTCTGTATCGGCGGTGTGTCGCGCGGATCACACAGAAGGTTCATCGCGGTTGCCATTGCCGTTGCATAGCGCGCGCCTTGTAGGATAGCGTTCGGCCACAAACCAAGGACGAAAGAAGTTGTCCCCGGCAGATTCCCCGCCGCGTGCCAATTATGCAACGGATAGAGCGGTTCGCCGCTACGGCGAACCGCTCTATCTTTTTATCTGACGCAATTCCGGACGGAAAACCGCTTCACACTTTTCCTGGAATTGCTGACTGCGCGCGGCCAGTCTCAGATCGTCGCCACCCAGGCGCGGGCAATGGCCAAGCCCGCGGCGTCGGCCTCGGGGCCGTTGCGTGCCATTTCGCTGTCGAGGCGATCGTGCCAGTCGGGATGGCGATCGGCAATCAGCGGCGCGAAGGACGTGCTCCAGTCCCTCACCATCGGCCGGTCGGCCTCGAAATGGAACTGGAAGCCGTAGACGGCGCGGCCGATACGGAACGCCTGGTTCTCGGCAATTTCGCTGCCGGCAAGCCGCACCGCATTTGACGGCAGCGCGAAAGTGTCGTCGTGCCATTCGAAGATGGGGAAATCCTGGGGAAGTGCGCCGAGCACCGGATCGGTTCTGGCGTCCGGCGTCAGCGATACCTTGTGCCAGCCGAATTCCGAGGCGCCGCCGATCTGGTTCTCACCGCCGAAAGTGCGGGCAACCAACTGGCTGCCCAGGCAGATACCGAGAACCGAGCGATCCTTGGCGGCGAAATCGCGGGTCAGTTCGAGCAGCGCCGGGAAATACGGGTAGTCATCGTCGGCCAGCGCATTCTGACCGCCGCCAAGCATCACCATGGCATCGTGTCCGGTCGCGTCGTCCGGCAGCGCATCGCCCTTGTAGGGCCGGCGCAGGTCGAGATCGGCGCCGGCTTCGGCGAGCGCGGCACCAACCTGGCCAAGGCCGGTGTTGTCGTAGTTCTGGACCACCAGCACCCGCATCGCAAAACCCTGCTGACATGAAATGACGCGACGAGCGATATCATGTCGCCCGTATTGCAGCCAAGATGCGTATTCGGGAGAGAGCTATGCCACTGCAGAACCGGGTCGATCCGTTCGGCGCCATCCATGCCATATCCGAGCGCGGCCTGTTCACCGGCAATCGCGGCATCATCCACGATCCTGAGACCAAGACGCTGCTGAAAAAGCGTTGGGCCTTGCCGGCCTGGATCATCTGCGTCTGCCAATTCCGCAATGTGCGGCGCGAGCCGATGGGCAGGAACAGGCCGGGCGGCAGGGCCGGCTGGACCGAGTTGTTCTTCCTCGACGAGGTGACGGCGCTGGCCGCCGGGCACCGTCCCTGTTTCTATTGCCGGCGTGAGCGAGCCACGGATTTTGTCGGGCGTTTCGGCAAAGTCTTCGGTGTAAACGAACCGCGCGTGCCAATGGTGGACAAGCGGCTGCACAAGGAGCGGCTGGCTTCCGGCGGCAAGCCACCTGATGTCACCATGGGAGAGCTTGCCGAATTGCCGGACGGAGCGATGATCGCGGATGGCGGCTCGGCCTATGCGCTGCGCGGCGGCAACGCGCTGCCCTGGTCGTTCGCAGGCTATGGCGATGCGGCGGCCTTCGACAGCCTTGCCGGCCGGTCGCTGCGCCTGCTCACACCGGCCACGACCGTTTCGGTGCTGCGGCACGGTTTTGAACCGCTATGGCATCGTTCCGCCGAGACTTGACGCCAGGCACCGCCTCGCCCATTCCTCGGCGATGCGCGCCAATTACAAGATGCAGCGGCTGTTCGTGCCGGACGACCTCGCGGCAGGCATCGAATTCGATGCCGGCCAGCAGCAGAGCCATTATCTCACGCATGTGCTGCGGCTCGGCGAAGGCGCCGAGATCCTGGTCTTCAACGGCCGCGACGGCGAGTGGTCGGCGGCGATTGCCACCAGGTCGAAAAGGGCGGTGCGGCTGAAGGTGCTGGCCTCGCAGAGACCGCAACCGCCCCTGCCTGACCTGATCTATTGCTTCGCGCCGCTAAAACAGGGCCGGCTCGACTATCTCGTGCAGAAGGCGGTCGAGATGGGCGCCGGCATCCTGCAGCCGGTGATCACCCAGCACACGCAAGTGGCAAAACCCTCCATCGACCGGCTGCGCGCCAATGTCGTCGAGGCGGCCGAGCAATGCGGCATACTGGCGGTGCCGGAAGTGCGCGAGGCCGAGAAATTCGAGCGCCTGCTCTCCGGCTGGGACAAGGAACGCCGGCTTATCTTCTGCGACGAGGATGCCTCGACCAACAACCCGCTGCCGGCATTGCAGGCAATACCTGAGAGGAAGCTGGCGCTGCTGGTCGGGCCGGAAGGCGGCTTTTCCGATGACGAACGCAAGATGCTGCGGGCGCTCCCCTTCGTCACTGCCATCCCGCTCGGACCGCGCATCCTGCGCGCTGACACAGCAGCTGTAGCGGCGCTTGCGGTGATGCAGGCGACGGTCGGAGACTGGTAAGAGGCGTAAAGATCAATTCCTGTTGACCTGTGGCTCAGGATTTTTCGCTTGATCGGCTGCTGACATTTCGTCCATTTAGCGCCGGCGGGCTCCGAGAGCCGCAGAGGGGGCCCCATGGCGCGCGACACAACCGATTTCCGGCCAATCGAAGGCATCGACGAACTGGTCGAGCATCTGGCCGAAGGCAACAAGCCGCGCGACAAGTGGCGCATCGGGACCGAGCACGAGAAGTTCCCCTTCTATGTCGACGGCAACGCGCCGGTGCCTTATGGCGGCGAGCGCGGCATCCGCGCCATCCTCGAAGGCATGCAGCAAAAGCTCGGCTGGGACCCGATCATCGATGACGGCCGCATCATCGGCCTGGTCGAGCCGACCGGACAGGGCGCGATCTCGCTGGAGCCTGGCGGCCAGTTCGAGCTGTCGGGCGCGCCGCTGGAAACGATCCACCAGACCTGCCGGGAGGGCAATGCGCATCTGGCGCAGGTACGCGAGATCGCCGAGCCGATGGGCATCCGCTTTCTCGGCCTCGGCGGCAGCCCGAAATGGTCGCTGGCCGAGACGCCGAAAATGCCGAAATCGCGCTACGAAATCATGACCCGCTACATGCCCAAGGTCGGCACCAAGGGTCTCGACATGATGTATCGCACCTGCACCATCCAGGTGAACCTCGACTTCGAAAGCGAAGCCGACATGCGCCGCAAGATGCAGGTGTCGCTGAAGCTGCAGCCACTGTCGACGGCGCTGTTTGCCAACTCGCCCTTCACCGACAGCCGGCCGAACGGGCTGCAGAGCTGGCGCGGCGACATCTGGCGCGACACCGACAACCAACGCTCGGGGCTGCTCGAATTCTGCTTCTCGCCCGAGTTCGGCTTTGCCGACTATGTCGAATGGGCGCTCGACGCGCCGATGTATTTCGTCATCCGCGACGGCCACTATCACGACATGACGCACATCACCTTCCGCCAGTTCATGGCCGGCGCTGCCCGCAATGAAGTACCGGACGGACTGCCCACCATGGGCGACTGGGCGAACCATCTGTCGACGCTGTTCCCCGACGTCAGGCTGAAGCGCTTCCTCGAAATGCGCGGCGCCGATGGCGGGCCGTGGCGCCGCATCTGCGCACTGCCGGCCTTCTGGGTCGGGCTGCTCTATGACGAGGCCGCGCTCGACGCCGCCGAGGCGCTGACTTCGAGCTGGACCTATGAAGAAACGCTGGCGATGCGCAATGGGGTGCCGGAACAAGGCATTTCCGCGCCGTTCCGCAACACGACGCTGCGTGAGATCGGCCGCGATGTAATGACCATTTCGCGCCTTGGGCTGAAAAATCGCGGCAGGAAAAACCGCGACGGCTATGACGAGACCTCGTTCCTCAACACGCTGGACGAAGTCGTGGCGCGCGGCACCACCAGTGCCGAGGAAATGCTGTCGGCCTACCACACGCGCTGGGGCGGCTCGATCGAGCCGGTGTTCATGGAATATGCGTATTAGCGTCGCGCCTTGAGCAGCGGCAAAAGCCGCTTCAATCGAACATCGAAACGAACTAGGTTCTCCCTTGAGGATTTCCCGGAGGAGAAACCGATGCCTACCTTGTTCGACATATTGGCGCAGGCGCAGAACGGCAACGGCATGCAGGCGCTTGCCCAGCAGTACGGGCTTTCCATGCAGCAGACGCAGGCGGCTGTCGCCGCTCTGCTGCCGGCCTTCTCGCAGGGCTTGCAACGCAACACGGCCGATCCATATGGGCTAGGCGCCTTCATGACGGCGATGGCAAGCGGCCAGCACGCCAAATATTTCGAGGACGCGACCAAGGCTTTCTCGCCGCAAGGCGTCAATGAGGGCAATGGCATTCTGGGTCATCTGTTCGGCTCGAAGGAGCTGTCGCGCGCGGTGGCCAGCCAGGCCGCGCAGGCGACCGGCGTCAGCCAGCAGATATTGCAGCAGATGCTGCCGGCCATCGCTTCGATGGTGATGGGCGGATTGTTCAAGCAGACGACAAACCAGTTGACCGGGGGTCAGATGCAGGCCGCCGGTGGCTTCGGCGGAGGCAGCAATCCGCTCGGCGAAATCATCGAACAGATGATGCGGCAGGCGGGCGGCGGGGCACAGCCTGCGCCGCAGCCAGCACCCAACCCTTACGGTGAGAACCCGCTAGGCAAAGTGCTGCAGGACATGTTCGGCGGCGGCGCCCAACAGCCGCAAAGCCAGCCGCAACAGGCGCCCAACCCCTATGGCGACAATCCGCTCGGGAAGGTGCTGCAGGACATGTTCGGCGGTGGTGCTGCACAGCAACCGCAGGGCCGTTCGCAGCAACCGACACAGCCGCAACAGACGCAGAGCCCTTACGGCGACAACCCGCTGGGCAAGATTTTTGAAGAGATGATGCGGCAAGGCGGTGGTGGCGGCTTCGGCCTGCCCGGTGGGCAGCCGGCGCCGCAGCAGCCGCAAGCACCCCAGCGGCGACAGGCACCGCAGGAGCGCCAGGCGCCGCAACCGCAGGCCAATCCGAGCGGCAGGCCACGCAATCCGTTCGACGATATTTTCGGCAAGATGTTCGAGACCGGCGCCCAGCAGCGCGACGAGTATCAGAAGGGCGTGGAAACGATCTTCGACCAGTTCAAGCGGGACATGGACCGGCGGTAGTTGGGCGCTGACCTTCGCGGCTTCGGAGCAAGGAGCGAAGGGACGCGGCGCAGACCGCACGATGACGACGGAGCTTTAAAAGAAAAAGCCCGGTCCTGGAGGAGGACCGGGCCAGTGTGCAGGCTGGCCGGCGGGGAACCGGCAGGGAGTGGGGAGCCTGCTATACTCGTTGGTCGCGGCGAGCCTGAGAAAGGTTCACGGCAACCGAAACAATGCGCCCGATATCACGCTATCTGGCGGGCGAGATCTTCGATCGTATCGGCACGATCGCTCGCAATCGCACGCAGCTTCACGGTCGGATCGGCGCCGAACGGCACATCGATGGCGACATGGAGGTCCGCGCGCGTCAGGCCGATATCGGCGAGTTCGGCGTCCGACATCTCGCCAAGGCGATAGAAGGCGCGGCGATTTTTCCAGGCCTGGTAGGCATTGAGAAGAGTGTTGGCCACGCGCGTCGCAACGGCCGGACGCGAGGTGATGCGCGAGGTCTCGGTGGCGAAATCAAACGTGGTCATGTCGGTCTCCTTCAGACTCGAACTGGACAAGACCAGGCGATCGGCGCTGGGGACAGCGGCCGTTCCGGTCTCGATTCACATGCCTTCATGTGGACAATGTGAATTTGCCACGCACCGATTGATTAATCCAACGAATGTTTCTAATCTTTAGCATCAACGCTAGTGATGGATTGGACCGATGAAAGCGCCACTCGATCTCGACCAGTTGCAGACCTTCATCTCGATTGCCGATACCGGCAGCTTCACCCGCGCGGCCGAGGAAGTGCTGCGCACGCAATCGGCGGTGTCGATGCAGATGCGCCGGCTGGAAGAGCGGATCGGCAAGCCGCTGTTCGAAAAGGACGGCCGCACCAACAGGCTGACTGAGGAAGGCGACAAGCTGCTCTCCTACGCGCGCCGCCTGCTCTATCTCAACCGCGAAACGCTGGCCGCCTTCGATGACCAGCGGCTCGAAGGCACCATCCGCATCGGCACCCCCGACGACTATGCCGACCGGTTCCTGCCCGAAATCATGGCACGCTTCACACGGTCAAACCCGCGCGTCGAACTGACCGTCGTCTGCGAGCCGACACCAGGCTTGGTCGAGCATATCAAGCGCGGCAATCTCGATCTTGCGCTGGTGACGCACAACGACACGCGCGGCCAGTCGGAAGTGGTGCGGCGCGAGCCGCTGCTATGGGTGACCTCGGCCAACCATGCCACGCACGAACAGGAAGTGCTGCCGATGGCCTTCGGCCGGCCGAACTGCATCTGGCGGCGCGCCGCCGTCGATGTGTTCGACCGGCAAAGCCGCGACTATCGCATCCTGTTCACCAGCTTCTCGGCGACCGTCATCACCGCCGCGGTGCTGTCGGGGCTGGCGATCTCGGTGCTGCCGGAATGCGCGCTGCGGCCCGGCATGCGAGTGCTGGGCGAAGCCGACGGTTTTGGCGCCCTGCCCGACTGCCGCATCGGCATCATGCGCGGCCAGACCTCGCGTCCCGAAATCGTCGACGCGCTGGCCCGGCACATCTCGGAAAGCCTCGACAATATTTCCGTGCCGCTCGGCGAAGAAACGGGAGGCTTCGATTTCGCCTCGCTCGCCTTCGCCAAGATGAAGCGGGGCAAGCCGAACCAGATCCTGCCTGGCTGGTAGGAACGATCAGGCCGACGCTGCCGCCTCCGTCGTTGCGTTGGCCGACGACAGGCCGGGCAGCGCCACCAATTGCGCCGGTTCCAGCGGCGGCGACAAGAGGTAGCCCTGCAGCTGCTGGCAGCCCATGGCGACCAGCAGCGCCTTTTGCACCTCGGTCTCTACGCCCTCGGCGGTGACCTCGACCTTGAGCGCGCCGGCGAGATCGATCAGCGCCTTGACGATGGCGCCCGAATTGCCGTCGCCGTCGAGAAGCCGCACGAAGGAGCGGTCGATCTTGAGCTTGTCGATGGCATGGCGGCGCAGATAGCTCAGCGACGAATAGCCGGTGCCGAAATCGTCGAGCACAATGCCGACGCCCGACTGGCGCAAGGCTGCCAGAGCCGCTCTGGTGGTGTCGTTGTTTTCCAGGAGAACGTTTTCGGTGATTTCGAGCTGCAGGCGCTTCGGCGCCAGTCCGGTTTCGGCGAGGATCGAGGCAACCTCTTCGGCAAAGCCGGCGTCGCGCAATTGCAGCGGCGAGACATTGACGGCGAGCCACGGCAGTTTGGTCTTCACGGCGAAGCGGCAGGCTTCCAGCAGGGCCCATGCGCCGAGCTGCCCGATCATGTCGCGTTCCTCGGCGATGGCGATGAACTGCGCCGCCGGCAGTGCGCCATGGACCTCATGCGCCCAGCGGATCAGCGCCTCGGCGCCGACAATGGTCTTGCCGTCGCTGGCAAAGACCGGCTGGTAGGCGAGCTTGATACCGGTGCCGCCATTCAGCGCGCTGCGCAGCTCGCTCTCGACCTTGCGCTTGCGCAGCAAAAGGTCGTCCATGTCGCCGGCGAAGACCTGGTAGCGGCCACGGCCGTTCTTCTTGGCTTCGTAGAGCGCGATGTCGGCCTTGCGCAGCAGATCGTCTGCGTCGGCATCAGGGCCTGTCGACAAGGCTATGCCGATGCTGGCGCTGATAAAGACCTGATCGTCCATCAGTTTGAACGGCTCCTGCAGTTTCTGCAGCACCCTCTCGGAAATATCCTCTGCGTTCCTGACGTCGCGGACATCGATCAGGATTACCGCGAATTCGTCGCCACCCAGCCTTGCCACCGTGTCGACGTCGCGAACAGTATGGTGAAGCCTGGCCGCCGTCTGGCGCACGAGTTCGTCGCCTGCCGGGTGACCAAGCGTGTCGTTGACATGCTTGAAGCGATCTAGATCGAGATAAAGCAGCGCGACCTTGCTTTCATTGCAGGAGGTAAGCAAGGCACGCCGCAGCCTGTCCTCGAACAGTGCCCGGTTGGGCAGGCCGGTGAGCGTGTCGTGAAAGGCGAGATATTGCGCCTGGGCCTGGCTGGTCTGCAGCGCCGATGACGCACGGCGCAGACGCCGGAGCAGAAAGGCGAGCACGCTCGCCGCAACCAGCGCGGCCAGAGCCAGGGCCGGGCTGGCCTTGCCCACCAGCGTCAGGCCGGGCCGTTCCTGGTCCCAGGCAATATAGCCGAGGATGACACCCTGTTTGTCGATAAGCGGAATGGCAGCCGAGCCAAGCGGCTGAGCCATCGGCAGGAGATGCGCCCCCGCCAGCAGATATTTCTGCGCGATCTTGCCGATCACCGCGTCGTTGATGAACTCTATGGAGACATGCAGATATTCGCTGCCGGATGCCTGGGCGACGCGATCCGAACTCGGCACCAGAGGCATGACGCTGAGTATGGCAGGCTGACCGCCAAGCGAGACCAGATCGTCGGCAACGAATTTTGCGCCGGCCTGGCTTGCGTCCTTGCTCATCATCTGGCGCAACCTGGCGATTGTCGGCCGCAAAGCGGGTTCGTCCTCGCCAAAGACGGCAGGCGACACGACCTTCCCTTCGCGCATGGCGTGGACCGGCCGGTTGGCGTCGTCCAGCACATAGACCCGGTTGTGGCCGTAATACGAGGACATCCAGACGCTGAGATTCTCTGCCATCCAGGTCTGGTTGCCGGCCTTGGCGTTGATAACGGAATCATCCCAGACGGTGACGCTTTCCTGCTCGCGCTTTACCGCGGCGACCTGGTCCTGCAGGCCGTTGGCCAGGAAAACCTTCTGCCGATCGAGCGAGACCCGGTCGGCCTGCATGGTGGCGTAAAGGCCGAAGCCGACAACGATGGCCAGTGCAAAAACGGCAAGCGTCAGCACCGTCAGGGTGACCTGGAACGTCAACGGGCTGCGTTGTCTGCGGGCGCTCATGCGTCCTCCTTGGCCCAGAGTCAATCAGGACAGGCTTAAGATCAAGTTATGGAATCTTGACGCGGAGCGACAACAGCCGCTCAATCGGCCGATGAGCGACGCAGAATCCGAATCACGAACCAATGCCACCGAATACACGGTGAGCGAGATTTCCGGCGCGCTGAAGCGCACGGTCGAGGATGTCTTCGGCCATGTGCGGGTGCGCGGCGAAATTTCCGGCTATCGCGGGCCGCACTCTTCCGGCCATGCCTATTTCACACTGAAGGACGACCGCGCGCGGCTCGATGCCGTGGTCTGGAAAGGCACGATGAGCCGGCTGAAATTCCGCCCCGAAGAGGGGATGGAGGTGATCGCCACCGGCAAACTCACCACCTATCCCGGCAAATCCAACTACCAGATCGTCATCGACAATCTAGAACCCGCCGGCGCCGGGGCGCTGATGGCGCTTTTGGAAGAGCGCAAGCGGCGACTGCAGGCCGAAGGACTTTTCGATGCCGGCCGCAAGCGGCGGCTGCCGTTCATGCCGCGCACCATCGGCGTCGTCACCTCGCCGACCGGATCGGTGATCCGTGACATCATCCATCGCATCAAGGACCGCTTTCCGCTGCATGTGCTGGTCTGGCCGGTAAGAGTCCAGGGCGAGACGGCGGGGGCGGAAGTGACGGCCGCCGTCAACGGCTTCAACGCGCTGGCCTGGGATGGCGCGATTGCCCAGCCCGACCTTCTGATCGTGGCGCGCGGCGGCGGCAGCCTCGAGGACCTCTGGGGGTTCAACGATGAAGGGCTGGCGCGCGCCGTCGCCGCCTCGCGCATTCCGGTGATTTCGGCCGTCGGGCACGAGACCGACTGGACCTTGATCGACCTCGTCGCCGACATGCGCGCACCGACGCCGACAGGTGCGGCGGAGATCGCGGTGCCGGTGAAAGCGGACCTCGAAGCGACACTAGCCAGTCTTGGCGCACGTCTCAAAGCAGCCACCTTGCGCAATTTCGAACGCAAGCGGCAGGCCTCGCGTGCGGCGGCCCGGGCACTGCCCTCACCCGACCAGTTGCTGGCGCTGCCGCGACGGCGGCTGGACGAGGCGGCCAGCCGGCTTAGCCGGGGGCTGATGGTCTCCACCGAAAGAAAGCAAGCTCGGTTCTTCGCCGTGAAGCTCACTCCGGCAACGCTGTCGCGGCGGATTGCCGAGGCGCGACGCACCAACGACCGCAACCTTTTGCGCGCCCAGGGGGCGCTGCGCGCATTGGCGAGAGCCCGGCGCGCGGAACTCAATCGCGCAGCGGATCAACTGCCAAAATGCGCGAAAGCATCTCTGCAACGGCACAGGCAGCAGTTAGCTTTGCTGCAAGGGCGCATTACGATCGAGCCAACGGCGCGGCGGCAAACCGTGCAGAGGGATCTGCTGACAGCTTTGACGAGACGCGGCACGCAAGCGGTACTGCTCAGGCTGGAGCGACTGCGCGGCCGCATCGTCCAATCCGAGAGGCTGATGGCAACGCTGTCGCACAAGGCTGTGCTGGCGCGCGGCTTCGCGCTGGTCAAGGATGCCGACGGCGCGGTGATCAAACTGGCAGTTGATGTGGTGCCGGGCGCTGGCCTGCAGCTGGAGTTCGCCGACGGCATCGTAAATGCAGTCGCGACCGGCGACGCCGAGCGGGTGCAGGCCGTTGCCAAACCAGCGGCCACGCCGCCCGCCAGCAAACCCGCCGCAAAGCCGACGGCCAGCAAACCGAAAGAACCGGGCAATCAGGGCTCGCTTTTTTAGAGGACCGCATGACCGGACATGACCCGCATCTTCAAACGCCGGCGGGCAAGCCGCGCGCCCGTGCTTTCGGCATTGCCTTCGAGGGCACGCCGGGCGGCTTCAACGCCATCACCGATGTGCCCGGCGTATCGGTCGGCTATGCGACGCTGATTTCCGGCGAGGGTCTGCTCGAGGTTGGCACGGGGCCGGTGCGCACCGGCGTCACCGCCATCCTGCCGCGGCCGTTGGCTGAGCTCGCCACGCCGGTGCTTGCCGGTGTCTTCAGCCAGAACGGCAATGGCGAGTTGACGGGGTCGCACATTATCGAGGAAGTCGGCGCCTTCAACCTGCCGGTCACGATCACCAACACGCATTCCTGCGGCGTTACCCGCGACGGCACGCTGCGCTGGATGCAACGCGTGCTGCCGACGGCGCTCGACAGCGGCTGGGGCCTGCCGGTTGCGGCGGAGACCTATGATGGTTTCCTCAACGACATCAACGGTCATCACGTCGGCTTCGAACATGTCGAAGCCGCGCTCGACGGTGCCGCCGGTGGAGCGATCGAGGAAGGCAGTGTCGGCGGCGGCACCGGCATGATTGCCTTTGGCTTCAAGGCCGGCTCGGGAACGGCATCGCGCATCGTCGAGTGGCAGGGCATCAGGCATACGGTCGGCGTATTCGTGCAGGCGAATTTCGGCAAGCGGCGCAATTTCACACTGCGCGGCGCCCGCGTCGGGCCCGATCTGGTAGAGCCGGCGATGCGCGAAGGCACGCCGCGTGCCGAAAAGGGCTCGATCATCGCCATCGTCGCCACCGATGCGCCATTTCTGCCGCACCAGATGAAGCGGCTGGCAAAGCGCGTGCCGCTCGGCATCGCCATGACAGGCGGCTTCGGCTACCACAGTTCGGGCGACATTTTTCTGGCCTTCACCACCGCCAATCCGCAAGCAGCACTTGCGCCATCGGGACGAACCGCAAACGCCGCTTACATCCCGGACGTCGATATCGATCCGTTCTTCGATGCGGTGGCGCAAGGCGTAGAGGAGGCGATCCTCAATGCAATGGTCGCCAATGAGGATATGAGCGGACGCGACGGCAATTTCGTGCCGGCGCTGCCGAAGGCCTGGCTGAAAGATCGATTTGGATAGAGGACAAGGCCTGGCGGCGCCAGGCCTGTTGCGTCACGGCTTGGCCGCGTTGCTCTGGTCGGCCTCGGCCGCCTCTTCGAGCCGCGATGCGATCAGTTCCTGGATGTCGCCGACTTCTTCCTGGATATCTTCCAGCGGAATGCCGACCTCAGCGGCCTTGGCCGCGCACTCCTTGGCGAGGGTCTCGGCCTGCTTCTCGATCTTTACCGGCGAGTGCTGGCAGTGGACCTTTTCACCGATCCATCCGCGCAAGAACTCGATCGCATGTTCACTCATACTGCTTTTCCCTGGCGGCTATGCCGGTTGGTAACCGTAAACGTCCGCACCCGGTAAAGGATGCATGCTGCCATTCGAACCGAGTCGGCTTCGCCCGGCAGTTGATCTTGTCGGAGGTCCGAAGAGCCGAATGAAGGGAAGGGTTCAATGAGCACGTTCTGATTGTTTGATAGAGTGGTACGTTGGCCGGGATCGGCTTCGGCTCTATGCTGTTGTTCTTACGATCTTTTCCTGCTGTCGACGGCCGATTTGTATCACAATAGGGATCACAACGCGTAACACATTTTCTGCTGCTTCGTGGTACACCGCCACAGCTACACGGTCGAAGCCGCCGCTATATAGTGACATCATTATGCGATGTCGACTCTATCAGCCATCCTGCTTCTTTCCGCCGCGCTGTGTCAAACGTCATCTCCGTCCAGTATGGAGATCGGATGGCCCCGGAGGGCGTATGAAGATGTTGATTTTATTGCGTTTCGTGGGCCAAAATCAGAAAACTCTCGTCAGCGTCACCCGCTCGACTGCCTCCGCCACACTCAGCGCCTCCGACGTCGATCCCTTGCACGTAAGGCGCGGGCCGGATGAACGACAACATTGGCGCTTTGGCAGCGCGCTCCTGCTAAGGACGATGTCTCGATGCGACAAGCTCTGCCTTGCGCTGCGCCGTCTCCAAGCCGATTGCGATGAAGGCGCGCGCATGCCGGGCCAGTTCCATATTGTCGGCCCACAGATTGCGCCAGATCGCGGTCTTCCGTGACAGGTTCTCGTCGACGATCTTCGACGAGAAGGATTCAAAGCTGAGGTCGTCCCTATAGCCGATTGCGGTCAGCGCATCGAAGATGGCGGCAAAGTCGATATTGCCGGTGCCTAGGAAACCGCGATGGCTCTCGCCGATATGGACATAACCGATCTTGTCAGCGGCATGGCGGATAGCCAGTCCGACATCGGCCTCCTCGATGTTCATGTGGAAGGTATCGAGATGCAGGAAGATGTTGTCGGAGCCGGTGTCCGCGATGAAGGCCAGGCCTTGTGAAGCGGTGTTGAGCAGATTGCTTTCGAAGCGGTTGACGATCTCCAGATTGAGCGTGACGCCGGCGGCCTTGGCCGTCTCCGCAACCTTCGCAAGTGTCCCCGCGCTGCGGTTCCACTGATCGCGCGTCGGCGCCTGCGTCTGCAAGCCGTGGCTGGTACTGAGGATGCCGCCAATTTTCTGGCCGCCGAGATCGCGGGTGAGCGCGATCGTCTCGTTGAGGATCTCGACGCCGCGCGCGGCAACCGCCTTGTCCGCACTCGAAATGTCGCCGTCGGCCGGCAGGCCGATGCTGATCGCGACGCCGAGCTTGAGGTCGGCGATGCGCCTGGCCAACCCGCCAACGTCGACATTGGCCGGGTCAAGATAGGAGAACTCGATCAGGTCGAAACCGGCCTCCTTGGTGTTGGCCAGCGTGCGTTCGAGGTCGCCTTGCGCCGAGCTCGCCGACCAGACGAAGGAATGAATACCGATGCGCGACATGATCGTCTCCCGTTTCTGAATTGAGATGCGGCCGGGTTGCCCCGGCCGCATCGGCATTGGGAGGCTTAGCGGGCTGCGGTCCAGCCCTTGTAGTCTTTCAGGTTCTCGGCCGTGATCAGCTTCGGGTCGAGCAGCACGGTCGGCTCCGCCGGCTTCTTGCCGGCAAGCAGCTCAGCCGCCATCGTCAGCGACTGGCCAGCCATCACGTAGGGATCCTGCGAAGCCGAGGCCTTGATCATCGAGGTGCCGGAAGCGAGTTCCTTCTCGATATCGGGCGCTCCATCCACTGCGGTGAAGATGAACTCCGAGCGATTGAGCTGCTTGGCCGCAAGCTGGGCGCCGATCGCCGTCGGATCGTTGATGGCAAACACCGCATCGATCTTGTCGAAGCGGGTCAGCAGCGACTGAAAGACCTTCAGGCCGCCGTCGCGCGAGCCTTCGGCATTCTGATCGTCGGAGAGGATCTTGATGTCGGGGTGTTTTGCAAGGACGTCCTTGCAGCCCTTCACCCGCTCCAGGATCGACGACGACGCCGGGCCGTTGAGGATAACGTAGTCGCCCTTGCCGCCGGTGTGGTCGACCAGATACTGGCAGGCCTCTTCGCCGGCCTTGACGTTGTTGGTCATGACGGTGACGTCGGCGCCTGGCGCCGAGACGTCGAAGGCGGCAACGACGATGCCCGCTGCTTGCGCCTTCTTCACCGCCGGGCCGATCGCCTTGGCATCGACCGCATTGAGCATGATCACGTCGACCCCGGCGGCGATGAAGGAATCGACCTGAGAGACCTGCTTGTTGAGGTCGTAGTCGGCCGACACTGAGGTTACCTCGACCTTCGGGTTGATCTTCTTGGCCGCGTCGTCGATACCCTTGATGGTCGCGACGAAGAAGGGGTTGCCGAGCAGGCCGACCGAGATGCCGACCTTGTTGAGGTCTTTGGCCGATGCGGGCGCGATGGCGGCAGCCGCGAGTGCGACGCCGCAGAGCAGTTTAGCGATGGTCTTCATTGCTTTCCTCCAATTGCCCCGCGCCTCTCACGGTGCGTTACACAAACCGGTCGTTTACGCCGGCGACCAAGGTCAATCACGTTCTCGCTCCTGCCTGGAGCCTGTAGCGGTCGAGGGCGACTGCCACGATGATGACCAATCCCTTGATGATGTACTGCCAGATGTCCGAGACACCGGCCAAGATGAGCCCGTTGGACAGCACCGCTATGATCAGGCCACCGATCAGCGTACCCCAGATCGAGCCGACGCCGCCGACGAAGCTGGTGCCGCCGAGAATGACCGCGGCAATGGCGTCGAGTTCGTAAGACTGCCCAAGCTGCAGCCCGTTGGCCGCATAGAGCCGGGCCGCTGACATGGCGCCGCCAAGGCCGGCCAGCAGGCCGGAAACGCCATAGACAAAGAGCAGCACCAGCGGCACCTTGATGCCGGTCAGCCGCGCCGCTTCGGCATTGCCGCCGACGGCATAGATCCAGGTGCCGAGCACGGTGCGCTTGAGCACCAGCCAGGACAGCACCACGACCGACAACGCGATGATGACCAGCCACGGAATGCCGAACAGCGAACCGTTGCCGATGAAGTCGAACGGCAGGTCCGAGTTGAACACCGTGGTGTCCTGGCCCAGCAGGCGGGCGACGCCGCGCACAGCGGTCAGCGACCCCAGCGTGACGATGAAGGGCGGCAGTCTGATATAGGCGATCAGCAGCCCGTTGATGACGCCGAAGCCGAGGCCGACGAGAATGGCCGCCGGCACGCCCAGCAGTCCCCAATCAGGCACCAGCGACACCATCACCGCCACCATCGCCGAGGCCGCAAGTATCGAGCCAACGGAAAGGTCGATCCCGCCGGTCAGGATGACGAAGGTCATGCCCGCTGCCAGCACAATGTTGATCGACGATTGCTGCATGACGATCAGCAAATTGGTCTGGGTGAAGAAGCGCGCGTTCATCAACTGAAAGCCGACCGCCAGCAGGATCAGGATCGGCAGCATGCCAAGGGCGGCGAAGGCGGTGCGCAACCGCCGGCTCCTGCCGACAGCCTGGCCACTGATCTCGGTCGCCTTGTCGGTCATCCCTTGGCCGCTCCCGTTGCAAGTTCCATGATTGCTTCCTGGCGCAGCGGCTGGTCTTTGGACGCCGTCACCTCGCCGGCGATCGTGCCGTCGCGCATTACCAGCACGCGGTCGGCGACGCCGATCACCTCCGGCAGTTCGCTGGAGATCATCAGGATGGCGATGCCCTTTTTGGCGAGATTGTCGATCAGCCGGTAGATTTCCGACTTCGCTCCGACATCGACGCCGCGCGTCGGTTCATCCAGGATGACCACTTGCGGCTCGGTCTCGAGCAGGCGGGCAAGCAACACTTTCTGCTGGTTGCCGCCCGACAGCGAACCGGCATTGGCCTGTACCGACCTGGTGCGGATGGAGAGATCCGAAACGGCCGTGGCAGCACGTCTCTCGGCGGCTTTGAAATCCCGCAAGCCGCCGGGCCGCGCATCCCTGGCCAGCACGCCCATGCTGATGTTGTCGGATATCGACATGTCGAGGAACAGGCCGAGCTCCTTGCGGTCCTCGGTGAGATAGGCGATGCCGGCATTCAGTGCCTCGCTTGGCGAGCCGATGGTTACGGGCTTGCCGTCGAGTTCCAGCGTGCCGGCGATGCGTCTGTCGGCACCGAAGATCAGTCGCGCGAGTTCGGTGCGGCCCGAGCCGACAAGGCCAGCCAAAGCCAGCACCTCGCCCTTATACAGTTCGAAGGAGCAGTTCTTCAGGAGATTGCCGTCCGCCATGCCGCGCACCGACAAGGCGACCGCGCGCTTGTTGTCCGGCGGGCGATGATCCTTCCTGTAAAAAGCGGACAGGTCGCGGCCAACCATCATCGAGACGAGGCGCGAGGCGTTCAGCTCGGCGCGCTCGAGCGTGCCGACATAGCCGCTGTCGCGCAGCACGCTGACACGGTCGGCCAACTGGTAGACCTCTTCCATGCGGTGGCTGATGTAGATGATGGCGATGCCTTGCGACTTCAGCGTCGCGATGACCTCGAACAGACGGTCGGTCTCGCGCGAGGTCAGCGAGGTGGTTGGCTCGTCCATGACGATGATGCGCGCGCTGGTCGAAAGCGCGCGGGCGATTTCGACCAGCTGACGCTCGCCGAGCGACAGGCTGGAAACCTGGGCCCGTGCGGAGAAGGACACGCCGAGACGCTTGATGATCTCATTGCTGCGCCGGTAGCACTGGTCGCGGTCGACGATGCCGAAACGCCTCGGCTCATTGCCGAGGAAGATGTTCTGCGCGACCGTCAGGTTGGGCGCCAGCGACAGTTCCTGATAGATAACCGCAATGCCGTGAGCCCGCGCCTTGATCGGGTCGCCGGTGGCGACCGGCACGCCGTCGATCAGTATCTCGCCGCCGGCATCAGGCCGATAGGCGCCGGACAGCACCTTCATCAAAGTCGACTTGCCGGCACCGTTTTCACCCATCAGCGCATGGACTTCGCCGGCATGGACGGTCAGCGACACGTCCTGCAAGGCGCGGACTGGCCCGAACGTCTTCGAGATGTGCCGCATTTCCAGCACTGGCTGGCGCGTGACTTCGGCCTGAGCAGCGACGATCACCGTGCGCCTCCCGCTGCCGCGCGGGGGATGCCCTGCTCGCCGATGAGGCCACGCCATGTGTCGCGATATCGGGCAAGTCCGGTGAAGCTTGCAGCACGCACGGGCTCCGGCACTTCCGCGGCAAATTCGCGGCCGACGGTCTCGAAGGCCAGCGCCGCCGCCCCGGTGGCGCTGCCCTCCAGTGTGGCCCCTTGCAGGAAGGCCTGGCTGGGACGCAGTTGCGCCACTAGCCCGGCGAGCAGGCCGCCAGCGTTCAGTCCGCCATCGACGATCACGGTGTTGTCCGAATGGATCTGGTCGAGGCAGAGGTCGACCATCAGCGCGACGTAGAGCAGCGCCACGGCTGCGCGTTCCTCGGCGCTCGGCATCCGACCGACCAATTTGCCGGCGCGGCCGGGCATTGGGCCGCCCGGCGCGAAGCTCGGCAGCGCCATGCTGCCGGCGTTGATCACCCGCTGCACCGCCGCCGGCGCGATCGCGCCTTGCCAGCCGTCGCTGATCGTGGCGAATTCGCGCCCGCCCATGAAGCGGATGGTCGGCACAGGGCCGCCGTCGACATCGACATTGACCAGCATGTCGCGCTGACCATTGAGCGCGTCGAGCAGGCAATCCGGATTAAGCACGACGACCCAGGTGCCGGTCGAGACGACGGTGACCGGGCCAAGCTCCTGCCGGCGATAGGCATGGAGCGCGGCATTGCTGTCATGGACACCATTGTGGATGGCGATCCGCCGCTTCGTGTCGCCGAGGCGTTGCTCGCCGATAACCGAGCCCGCCCGCTCGAAGGCGGGCATCCGGTCGCGCCAGCCCTCGATGTCGACCAGCGAACTGAAGTCGCGATTGCGCGGCGCCCATAAATGCGAGTGGCAGCCGAGATAGGACACTTCCGAGACCGCCCGGCCGCCAAACCGCCAGCTCCAGTATTGTGGATAGCCGAGGATCGATTTCGCGGCCGTGAATGCACCGGGTTGCACCGCCTGTAGCCACAGCATGTGGCGACCGTAGTTGAAGCCGAGCGGCAATCGCGGCGAGAAGGTCTCGGTGAAATCCGGAACGAGGCGATCAATTTGCGCGGCAATATCAGCCGGCGGCTCTTGCTCGTAATCGAGTATCGGATGCGTCAGCGCCGCCTCGTCGACCAGGGCAAAGGTGCAGCCATGGCCCGACACCATCACGCCCTCTACGCCATGGATGTCGGCGGCCTCGCTTACGGCGCGAACCGCCCAATCGTGAAGTGCTGCCTCATCAAGCACGCTGAAGCCATCTTTGCGCATCCAGTTCGGCCGGGTCCGGCGCTCGTCGACGATGCGCCCGTCCTGAGCGAAGACGAACAGCTTCGAATTGGTCTTGCCGAAATCGAGGACGGCCATCTTCACTGGATGGCTCCCGAAGCCGAAGCGATGCGCACCATGACGCCCGCGCCTTCCAGCATGCGCGCGTCGACGTCGGACAGGCCGTCATCGGTCACCAGCGTGCCGATGCGCGACAAGGGCAGCGCGATGTTACGGGCGTGGATCGACAGCTTACGGCTGTCGGCCAGCACCACGATCTGGTCGGCACACAGGCTGAGATCGGCGATGGAGCGGACCAGCAGCGGGTGCGATTCCAGCACGCCCTCCTGGCCAAGGCCTTGGGCGCCGAGAAAGAACTTCGACGCGTAGAACGGCTCCGCCTGGGTCGGTGAATGGATGATGCCCGGCTCACGATGCAGATCGCCGCCGGCAACGGTCAGGCTGCAACGGCCGTGGTCGCTCAGATAGGCCGCGAGCGGCATCGAATTGGTATAGAGACGGATGCTGCGCTCGGCGAGCTTGACCCCGAGGTGGAAGCAGGTCGAACCGCCATGCACGATGACCGCATCGCCGTCGCGCACCATCGTGGCCGCGAGAGCGGCGATCTGCCGCTTGGCCTCGACCGCGAGGTCGCGGTTCTCGTCATAGGGCCTGGCATAGGCAACACCCGCCTGTGAAGCGCCGTCGAGCGCCGAGATACCGCCATAGACCTTCCGTGCTTCACCGGCCTCGTCGATCTTGTCGATGTCGCGCCGCACCGTCGCCGCCGACACGCCGAGCTGCTCCTGCAGTTCGCGCACCGACGCGAAGGGGCGATCCCGCAGCAACTCGACGATCTGACGCTGGCGGCCGGAGTCGCTCAATCGTTTTTCCTCCCAGAAGCCGTTTTTGCCACGGCATTTGACGCAACTTACTCAACATCTTTCCGGTTGCAAGAACCTTTGATGACATTAGATCACTATTGACGCAAGTCGCTCGCATCTGCGATACACATCAACATCCCACGACGGGTATCCGAAGCTGCGAGGCTGGCGGAGCTGATAGAGGAAATGCGCCATGGCGACCTATGCGGATGCGCAGGAAATGGCTGCCTTGCGGGCGCTTTCGGCCAGCATCGGGCGCAATCCAAACCTGACCCAGGCCGCCGGCGGCAACACCTCGCTGAAAGCCGGCGACACGCTGTGGATCAAGGCTTCCGGCACATGGCTGAAGGATGCGCTCTCCGAAGACATCATGGTCCCGGTGGCGATGGCGCCGCTGCTCAGGGCTGTCGAACAGCGCGACAGCGCCGCCGACCAGCCGCAGATCTTCGCCATCGAGACGCTCAACGCCCGGCGCCTGCGCCCTTCGATTGAAACCACCGTTCACGCTTTGATGCCGCAGCGCGTCGTCCTGCATGTCCATTGCGTCGAGACCATTTCGCTGGCGGTACAGGCCGATTGCGAGGTGGAAGCCGCCAGACGCCTTGATGGTCTCAAATGGGCGTATGTTCCTTATTTCCGTCCAGGCCTGCCGCTTGCCCAGGGTATTGCCGAGCGGCTTCAGGCTGGGGTCGACGTGCTGATCCTTGCCAATCACGGGCTGGTCGTCGCGGCCGATACCGTCGCCGAGGCCGAAGTGCTGCTGCGCCGCGTCACGCTGCTTCTGGCGCGGCCGGCGCGCCAAGTGGCGGAACCGGATGTTGCGGGATTGGCGGCGCTGGCCGGGAAAACCGGTTACAGGCTGCCGGCGGAAATCGAGGCGCACGCGGTCGCCATCGATCCCGAAAGCCGCCGCATGGCGTCCGGGGGCAGCCTCTACCCCGATCACGTCATCTTTCTGGGTCGGGGGTCGGTGGTGGCAAAGCCCGGTGAGGATGTGCCGCGCGTCATCGAGCGGTGCGGTGCAAAGCCCGTGGCGATCCTGTTTCCCGGGCTGGGCGTGCTGATGCGCGGCGACGCCAGTGCCGGCGCCGACGCCATGCAACGCTGCCTTGCCGACGTGACGGCACGCATCGACATTGCAGCGCGGCTGAACTACCTCACCGCCGCCGAGAACGATGAACTGGTCAACTGGGACGCCGAGAAGTATCGCCAGAAACTCAATGCCGCCAGCCGCTGACACGCCGCTTGCCATAGGCATCGACATCGGCACGTCCGGCGCGCGCGCGGTCGCCATGCGTCCAGATTTTTCCATTGCCGCGCGTTCCGCCGTTTCGCTCGAGTTGTTTGGCCGGAATGCCCGCGACCCTGCAGTGTGGTGGTCAGCGGTCGGCGCAGCGCTGGCGGAACTGCTTTCGGGCATCGACCGAACAGCGGTCCGATCGATCGCTGTTGACGGCACTTCAGGTACGTTGCTGCCGGTCGACGGCGCCGGGCGGCCGCTGGCCGAGCCGTTGATGTACAACGATACGGTCGCCGACAACGCCATTCTGGTCGCGATCGCTCGCGAAGCCCCAGCGACCAGTGCCGCACTTGGGGCAACGTCCGGTCTTGCCAAGGCGCTCTGGTTCCAGCGCACGCCCGGTGTTGCCGCGGTGCTGCATCAGGCGGACTGGATCGCGGGACAATTCTCCGGTCGCTTCGATGTCAGCGACGAGAACAATGCCTTGAAAACCGGTTACGACATCACGGCCCGCTGCTGGCCGGACTGGATTGCGGCCACCGAAATGCGCATGGAGTTGCTGCCCGGCGTCGTCAGGCCGGGCGATGTCGTCGGCAAGCTAACCGCGGATGCCGCGGATATGTTCGGCTTACCGCGCGAAATCGCCGTCGTCGCCGGAACGACCGATGGCTGCGCCTCGTTCCTGGCGACAGGTGCCGCGGCAATAGGCGACGGCGTCACCGTGCTGGGGTCGTCGTTGACCGTCAAGATCCTGTCCGACCGGCCTATCTCGGCGCCACGCTTCGGCATCTACAGCCATCGGCTTGGAGATGTCTGGCTGGCGGGCGGCGCATCGAACTCCGGCGGCAAGGTGCTGACACAACATTTCCCTCTGGCGCGCATCGTCGAGCTGAGCATGGCGATCGACCCGATGACCGAGACCGGCCTCGACTACTATCCTCTTGCCACTGCAGGCGAACGCTTTCCGATCGCCGATCCGGCACTGCCGCCTCGTCTTGTGCCGCGACCGGTGGAGGACGCCGACTATCTGAAAGCCATGTTGGAGGGTATCGCCGCGATCGAGGCGCTCGGCTATGACAGGCTCGCAGAGCTCGGCGCGCCGCGGCTGACGTCGGTCAGAAGCGTCGGCGGCGGTGCGGCGAATGCCGCCTGGACGGCGATCCGGCAGCGCAGACTTGGTGTTGATTTCCTGCCGGCGCTTTCGCACGAAGCCGCCGCCGGCACGGCGCGGCTGGCGCTGACGGGCGCAAGCGCGGCGGGGCTTCTATGAGCGCGAAAACAGTCGAACACCTCAACGGCGTCAACCAGCTGGCCGAGCGCTATGATTTTTTCCTGCTCGATCAGTTCGGGGTGCTCCATGACGGCGCCAGCCCCTATCCAGGGGCGGTGGAAGCACTGTCGGCGCTGAAGCGCGCCGGCAAGACCATTGTGCTGATCTCGAACTCCGGCAAGCGGGCGGGGCCTAACGAGAGCCGGCTGCTAAAGCTCGGCTTCGAACCGGGAAGCTGGGACCATTTTGTTTCTTCCGGCGAGGTCGCGTGGGAGTTCTTCCACGACATGGCGGTATCCGGAAAGCTACTGCCAAACACGAAATGCCTGTTGATAAGCCGCGACGATGACCGCTCGGCGATCGAAGGTCTGCCCTTCGCATTGACCAAGGACGGTGACGATGCCGGGCTGGTGCTGATTTCGGCCAGCGAGGGCGACCGCTACGATCTTGAGCACTATCGCCGGCTTCTTGCGCCGGCTGCGGTGCGGCAGGTGCCATGCTTTTGCACCAACCCTGACAAGATCATGCTAACGGCAGTGGGGCCGCGCTTCGGCGCCGGCCGGCTGGCGGATCTCTACGAGGACCTCGGTGGTAGCGTCACGCGTATCGGCAAGCCTTACCCCACTATATTCGGCGCTGCGCTAGCGGTGGCAGGCAATCCAGACCGCAGCACTGTGGTCTGCGTCGGCGACAGCGTCGAACACGACATCGCCGGCGGACTTGCTGCCGGCGTGGCCACGGTGCTGGTTCTGTCAGGAATATTGGCGGACACACCTGACCTGTTCGACCTATTAGACACGATGGACGCCTACCCGGATTACACCATGGATGGCTTCAGGTTTCGCTGATTTGATTAACCCGGCAGCGCTCGCGCCCGAATCCGGCCTCAACGCCTCGTGGCCACGAGCATTGGCCGGCTGGCTCAAGACTGCCGAACAGCGCGGATCCAGTCGAGCCGCGCGGCTGGAATGAGGCCGTAATTGTAGAAATTGACGCCGTCCACACCGGGCGCCAGCGCCGGCTTCACCTTGGCCGCGAGGATGTCGGGGCGGGCCATTTCCGGATAGAACAGCCGGTAGCCGGCGCCGAGGAATTTGTCCGCGCCCAGTGCCGCACGGCCGGCCGCCATCAGGCTGGCGACATCGCCGGCCTGCATGTCGTAGGCGCACAGGATCGCCCCGTCGCAGACCTTGCCCAGCGCTGCCAGATCGCAACCGCCAAGCCAGCCGTCTTTCAGATCGATAATAACGACCCGCGTCGTGGGATCGGCTACCTCGCGCAGTTCGGCGACCAGGCTGGTCACTGGCTCGAATCGCCACAAGAGATAGGCATGGAGCTCCGGCCACGGGGCAAAGGCGTCGAGGCCGCAGGCGGGGAAATCGGGAAAGCGCCGCTCAGGCACTGCACGCTCGCAGGTCTCGACGATCCATTGCCTGGTCAGCTTGCGCGCCGCCTCGGCATCGATGCCGGCTTTTGCCGCACGGGCGACGCAGGACGGACAGAAGCACAGAGACAAAAGAAAATCGTCTTCCGGCGTCAGCCCGACACCGTCCTTCTCGTGATGGTATTCATGGGCAAAGCCCATGAAGGACGGGCTTTCAAGTTCTATCCGGTCCGGCCGGTAGCTGTGCGAGATGTCGGCGATCAGCGCGCGGACATAGGCGCGCGCATCGGGATGGGACGGGCAGAGATTGTAGTAGTTGGCATCGCCGAAGGCGTTGCGGGTGACGGCCTGCGGATGCAGCATGCCCAGGCGGGTGTTGTGCAGGCAGACCGTCCAGCACGAAACGCCTAGCCCGCCTGCGTCGCGCCTGCGGATAAGCTGACCGAGCACGTCGCCGCCCTCAGCGATCACGTCAGCCACCTTGGGCTGGATGGCTAGACTTCCCCAGCGCGCAGCGGTCGGCTTGAAATAGATGGTGCCGTCCTCAGGGAAATAGGCCTTGCGGCGCGGGCTGCGCGGCTGCAGGAAGCGCCCGGCATGATAGGATGTCGCCAGGCTGATCATGTTGAGCCCGGCGCGCTCGACAAGATCACGTTCGACCGTCTCCAGGCCGAGATCCTGGATGTCCCAGGGATAGGTCCACATGGACAGTTGCTGCATGGAATATCCTCTGCCTTTGGCTCAGCCGTCGACCGGCTCTGCGACCTGCATTAGGCAGTCGCCCGCCTCACACATCGTGTGCAGCCGGCGCGACAGCACCAAGCCGCTTTCGGCGAAATGCAGGGCCTCCTCGGCAACATCGAGCCGCTCGAGATCGTGGTACCAGCCGGCCAATTGTCCTGAAGTGACACTGTCGCCGAGCCTGGCGGCGGGCTCGAACCAGCCGCGGCGGGTGGCATAGAGGCCCTGGCTGTGCCTGGACAGGGACAGCAGCCTTGTCGGCGCCGAAGGCTTTTCGCCTGCGCCAAGGACCGGCGCGTCGACCACACCCATTGCTGTCATCAGACGGTCGAGTGCGCGGGCCGTGATCGCCATTGAATCGACCGTTGCGGTGCCACCGCCGCCGAACTCACCGCTGACGCCGACGGCGCCGGCGCGGCGCGCTGCGCCCATCGAGGTTGGCGAGGCCTGGCCGTTGTCAGCGATAAAGCCGTAGGGCATGCCGAGCGTGCGCATCAGCTCGACGCCACGCCGGTGGCGCTCGGGATCGGCGTTGCGTTCGACCAGCGCGGTCGGCAGATGCTCCATCGACGTGCCGCCCGAATGGATATCGAAGACGACGTCGTGACGGGGGAACAGCTCCGTCTCAAGGAAATTGGCGAGCCGGCTTGTCGGCGTTCCCGAGGGATCGCCGGGAAAGGCCCGGTTGAGATTGCCGCCGTCGAGCGGCGAGCAGCGCTTGGCGGCCATCACCGCAGGGGCGTTGGCCATCGGCATGATGGTGATGCGGCCCTTGATGCGCTTCGGATCGAGCCGGCGCACCAGTTTTGCCAGCGACAGCTCGCCCTCATATTCGTCGCCGTGATTGCCGGCCATCAAAAGCAGTGTGGGGCCGTCGCCGTTGCGGATGAGGCAGATCGGCACCTTGACCTGAAAGTAGGGCGAGCGATCGATCGAGAACGGGATGCTGAGATGGCTGAGCGTCTTGCCGTCGCGGTCGAACTCGAGCGTGTGGGCGAGGCCGGTGTGCATGGTCAGACCGCCGCGACCGCGGTGATTTCGATGCGTAAATCAGGGTCGGCAAGCCGCGCCTCGACGCAGGCCCGCGCCGGCAGCCGGGCAGGATCGATCCAGGCGTCGTAGATGCTGTTCATGGCCTCGAAATCACCGATCTGCGGCAGGAAGATGTTGACCGCCACCAGCTTCGACTTGCTGCTGCCGGCCTCGACCAGCAGCGCCTCGACTTTGGCCAGCACGTCGCTGGTCTGGCCTTCGATGCCGGCCTTGCGATCGTTGGCCACCTGGCCGGCTATGTGAACGAGGCCGCCATAGACGACTGCCTGCGACATGCGCGAGCCGGACTGAAAATACTTGATCATATCGGATCCTTTCGAGGTTCTCTTTTTGGGGATCTGGTCAGCCGAACCAGGTGGGAAAAGCGTGGCGGACGTGGCCGGTCGCGTCGACGCCGAAGATCACGCGATAACGGTCGAGGCAGGTGCAGGGATGCGAGATGCCGAATTCGACGACGTCGCCGACGGCGATGTCGTCGCTCGGCGCAATCGACAGGAAGGCATGCTGGTCGTTGAGCTTGACCACCTCGGCGCGCGCCGCCGGCATCGGCAGCGGCTTGCGGGCACGAAAGACGGTGAGCGGCGTTGGAAAGCCCTGGTCGAACGACACGTCGCGCATGCCCATGCCGCAGATGGCAAGGCCCGGCTCCGGCCGCGACAGCACTTCGGCCCACAGGCGTAGCGCAGGGCGAAAGGAATGCCGCGCCGAAGCGCTGATGCCGCCTATGGCAAAACCCTTGCGGGCATCGAGGGCGCCGAGCGAACGGTCATAGGTGCCGTGGTCGTGGAAGAAGATGGCGCCGCTGCGCAGCACCAGCGTTGCGTTGCCGTCGCTGGAAACGAGGGGTGCAAGCGCCGCGACCGCCTGGTCGAAGAAGGCGGAGCCGCCGGCCGTGACGATCAGGGGTGCGTCGCCGCCGACGCGGGCACGCAGCCGCAGGAACATGTCGGCGGTCATCGCCAGCAGGCCGGATATCACCTCATCGGTGCGACCGGGCTCGGGTTGCGCCGCCGCCCCTTCATAGGTCGCAACGCCGGCTATCAGCAGCCGCCCGCCGGCAGCCGTGATCGCATCGGCGATGGCCTCGGCTTGCGCGGTGGTGCGGGCGCCCGCCCTGCCCGCACCAAGTTCGACCAGCACATGCAAAGGCGGCAGTGCCGCATTGGCGCGCCAAGCCTCGGAAAGCGCGTTCACGGCGTCGACCGAGTCGGCAAAGACATAGAGCTCGGCATCCGGCCAGGCACCAGCAAGCACGGCCAGCCGGTTGGCGCCGCCGGCTCCGCCAACCTCATTGGCGATGATCAGCCGTGTCAAGCCGGCCTTCAGCATCACTGTCGCTTGCCTGATGTCGGCGACCGTCGTGCCCCATGCGCCGGCCTCGACCAGCGACCGGGCAAGGTCGGGCGCCATCGGCGTCTTGGCATGCGGAGCGATCGCAACATTGTGTTCGCGCGCATAGCGCAGGAACAGGTCGCGATTGGCGGAGAAGGCCGCCTCGTCGAGGGTCAGCACCGGAAGCGCCATGCGTCCATCGGCCGGATGCCAGTGCTCGGCCGCGACAAGGCTGCTGTCAAGCCCGGTTGTGCCGGGAGGCACGCCGCGGATGCGGTCGTCGAGCTGAAAATTTTCGTGCACCGAAAGGGCTGGAACCGGTGAGTTTTCAGTCATCCGATGCTAACCCTTTCACCGCCGCAGAACGAAGCCAGAATCGATCGCCGGTCACAGCCTGAGAGAGATACGTGCCAGAACCTTACGCCGGACCGATCATCGACGCCCATCATCATCTTTGGGATCTCAGCCTGGGACGGCATCCCTGGCTCGCCGCCACGGCCGGCGAGCGCGGCGGCCTGGGCGAGCTTGGCCCCTTGCGGCGGAACTATCTGCCCGGGGATTATGCGCGCGATGCCATAGGGCATAATGTCGTCGCCACCGTCCATGTCGAAGCCGGCTGGGCGAGTGGCGACTGCATCGGAGAAACGCGCTGGCTTGAAGCACTCGACAAATCGCGCGGCGTCGCCGCCCGCTATGTCGTTCACGTGCCGCTCGCCGATCGCCAGGCGCCTGCGCTGATCGAAGCGCAAGCCGCGTTCGAGCGTGTCGTCGGCGTGCGCGACATATTGAGCTGGGATCCCGACCCTGCCCGCCGTTTTGCGACCCGTGACGGCATCATGGAGGAGCCGGCCTGGCGTGCCGGGCTTGCCTTGCTTGGCCAGCATCGGCTGGCCTTCGACCTGATGGTGTTTCCGAGCCAGCTCGCCGGCGCGGCTCGCCTTGCGGCTGCCTTCCCCGATCAGCAATTCGTGCTCAACCATTGCGGTAGCCCGATCGACCGCGACGCCGATGGCATGCAGGTGTGGCGCGACGGGCTGCGGCTTCTGTCGCAATGCGACAACGTCGCCATCAAAATATCGGATCTGGTCGCCTACGATCATGACTGGACGCTCGACAGCCTGAAGCCCGTCGTCCTGCATTGCATCGATTGTTTCGGCACCGGTCGCGCCATGTTCGGCAGCGACTTTCCGGTCGCCGGCCTGCATGCCTCGTTCGATGACATATATGACGGCTTCAAAACCATCACAGCGGACTTTTCCGCCGACGAGCAGACGGCGCTGTTCTTCGGCAACGCAAGGCGCATCTATCGGCTCGACGATGTGTCATCGGCGCGCCTGCTCCCGGCCTGAGAGCAGCAGCAGGCCGAGGATCAGCGAGCCGAACAGGATGCTGCGCCAGCCGGGCGATGCGTTGACGACGGTGATCAGCGCGGTGATGGTGACCAGCAGGATGGCGCCGGGGATGGTGCCGGCATAGGTGCCGAGCCCGCCGAGGATCGAGGTGCCACCGAGGACCACGGCGGCAATCGAGGCGAGCAGATAGGGATCGCCGATGCCGACATAGCCCTGTCCGTTCATGCCCAACACGAGCACGCCGGCAAGTCCCGAGCAGAAGCCGCTGATGCCGTAGACCGCAAGCGTTGTGGACGTGACCGGAACACCGGACAGCGCCGCGGCAAGCGGGTTGGCGCCCATGGCGAAAATCCGGGCGCCGAGCGATGTCGCATGCATCGTGGTCAGCACGATCACCGAGACGACCACCCACAACAATACGCCAGCGGGAATGCCGGCCGGCCGGCCATTGCCGAGCCAGTGGACCAGCGGGTTCTCGGCGGTCACGGCGCTGCCGCCGGCGATGATGATCAACAGACCCTGCAGGAATGTCGCCATGGCCAATGTCATGATCATCGGGTGGACGCGCAGTAAAGCGACGCCGAGCCCGTTGACCAGGCCGATTGCCGTGGTCAGCACCAGAACGGCAAGAATGGCGGTGATGCCGGTCGGATCCACCTGCCACGACAGCAGCGGCAGGCTGACGGCGCTGACCGTGACGATGGCCGCGACGGAAAGGTCGATGCCGCCGGCGATCACCACAAAAGTCTGGCCCGCGGCAACCAGGCCGATGACGGCGCCGAGTTCCACCAGATAGCGCAGATGGCCATAAGCGCCGAAGCCGCGCGAAACGAAGCTCGCCACGATCCAGACCGCGGCAACGATGGCAACCGTGAGAAACGGCCGGCTGCGCAGGACCGTCAGGGCGCGTTTGCCGCCCGCGCTGTCATTCCATGCTGTCATTGCTGTGCCTTGCGGAATTGCGGGATGGCGACCGCGCCGATGATGATCAGGCCCTGGGCCACATATTGTGCGACCGGCGTGAAGCCGAGGAAGAACATGACGCTGATCATCAGGCTGAGCAGCAGGCTGCCGGCAAGCGCGCCGCGCATCGTGCCCTGGCCGCCGAGGAAGCCGATGCCGCCGAGCACCGCAGCGGCAATCGAGTTCAGGGTAAAGGCGGCGCCGATGACCGGGTCGCCCGAACCGGTCTGTGCGGCGACGAACAAGCCGGCGCCAGTGGAGAGCAGACCGCTGATCGCATAGGCCGCAATGCGCGCGCCGTCGACCGGCACGCCGGAGCGATAGGCGCCGACCGGATTCTCGCCGGCGGCATAGAGGCTCAAGCCAAGCGGCGTGGCGAGATAGAGCTTCCACAGGAGAATGATGACCACCAGCAGCACGAATGCCGCCGGTGTGTTGCCGGCAAGCAGGTCGGACAGCCACGCCGGGATTGCGCCGCCGGGCCGCGGCAGGATCAGCAGTGCGGCGCCGCCGATGATGAACGACCCGGCAAGCGTCACCACGATGGCCGGCAGCCGAAGCCGTACCACGATGAAGCCGGTCGCCGCCCCGATGCCGAGGCCCGTCAGCGCCACCGCGGCAGTGCCCCCGGCGACGCCCAGCGGCCCGGCCATCGTCGTCGCGGCGATGACCGCGCCCAAGCTGACCGTCGCGCCGATGGCTAGGCTGATGCCGCCGGTGAGCATCAGGATCGCCTGCGCCATGGCGACCAGCGCCAATGGGAACCAGCTCTGGGTGAATTTGGCGAAGCCGGACGCCGTGAACAGGCCCGGAAAGAGGACGCCATAGGCGATGAGAAACACCAGGACGACGGCAAACAGGCTGCGCACGCCGACATTGCGACGCATCTGCACCGGCCAGTAGAGCGCATCGGTCTGCCGGGCGGAGGAAGATGTGTTCATGCCGCAACCTTCCGCTGTTCGGCGCCCATCGCCGCGGAGACGATGGCTTGCTCGCTCAGCGCTCCACGCGCCAGCATGGCGACGATGCGGCCTTCGCGGACGATGGCTACACGGTCGCAAAGGTGCACGAGTTCGGGCGTGTCGGAACTGAGCATCACGACCGCCTTGCCGGCGGCGGCGAAATTGCGAAGCATCATGTAGATCTCACGTTTTGTTTCGACGTCGACGCCGCGCGTCGGATCGTTGAGCAGAAGCACCAGCGGGTCGTGCGGCATCCATTTCGCCAGCGCCACCTTCTGCTGGTTGCCGCCCGATAGAGCCTGCGCCGCCCGCCCGAGGTGGCCCTTGATGCCGAGTTGGGCGGCAAGGCTTTTGGCCGTCTCGCGCTCTGCGCGGCGGCTGCGCAGCTTCAGCGCCGGCAGCCTGGCAAAGGCGGGCAGCATCATGTTGGTGATGATGGGATGGATCAGGTGCAGGCCCTCGCGCTTGCGATCCGCGGGCACATAGGCCAGCCCCAGCGCGTTGGCTTTCGGCACGCCGCCGGGCAGGCCGGAGGCGCCGTTGACGGTCGCCGACGCCGTCCGTGCCGGAATGGCGCCGTAGAGACCGAGCAGCAGATCTTCCTGCCCTTGCCCGACCAGGCCGCCAATGCCAAGCACTTCGCCCGTTTTGATATCCAGATCGACGTCGCGCATCAGGCCGGCCGAAAGATTTCGGACAGAGATAGCGTTGGCAGGCAAACTGGAAGGCTGCCATTGCGGAAAAAGATCACCGGGATCGCGGCCGACCATCAGCCGAACCAACCCGGCGGCGTCGGTGCCTTCCAGGGTGCGGTCGGCCGTGCAGGTGCCGTCCTTCAGAACGGTGACGTGCTGGCACAGCGCCATGACTTCGTTCAGTCGGTGCGAGATGTAGAGAATGGCGATGCCTTCGCCGCGCAACCGCTGCAGCAGATCGGTGAGGATTTTGGTTTCGGTTGCCGATAGCGACGATGTCGGTTCGTCGAGAATGAGCACGCGCGGCCGGCGGTAGAGCGCCTTGGCGATCTCCACCATTTGGCGGCGGCCGAGCGACAGATGCCCGACCGGCGTCGACAGCGGCTCGTGCAGCCCGACAAGTTCGCATGCGGCCCTCGCCCGCGCAGCGAGTTCGCGGTAGTCGATCAGGCCGAACCGTTTGGGATAGGCGCCGAGACCAACATTTTCGGCGATGGAAAGACTGGCCGTCAGGCTGAGTTCCTGCTGGACGACGGCGATGCCGGCCTGCCGCGCAACAGCTGGCGTCATGCGTGAGACCGCGCGTCCATCGACCTCGATCGTCCCGCCATCCGGTCTCAAGGCGCCGGACAAAAGGTTGATCAAGGTCGACTTTCCGGCGCCGTTCTCGCCGAGCAGCGCATGCACGCGGCCCGGCTGGAGAGCGATTGAAACGTCGCGCAGGACGGGGTTGCCGAAGAAAGACTTCGACACCCCGCGCGCCGCGAGCAGCGGAGCCATGGTTGTCAACGCTACAACCCTTCAGGCTTATTTCTGAGCCAGCAGCTTCTTGAACAGCTCCTCATCGTAAGGAGAAAAGATGTAGCCGTCAGCCGGGAAGTCCTTGGCCCGGGCGAGGTATTCGTCGATGTTGGAATTGTCGATCACCGGCAGCGGAATCTTGACGAAAGCCGGCACATCCTTGCCTTCCAGCGCCTGAACGGCGGTGTAGGTGGCGAAGGCGCCGAGCCAGTTCGGCTGCATCGTCGCCCAGCTCTTCAAGCCCTTTTCTTTCCAGAGTTCCAAAAACTGCCGGGCGTTCTCACCGGTGATCGGCACCTGTTCGCGGCCCTGCTTGTCGAGGGCCAGCACGGCGCCTGCCGACAGAGCACCGCCGAGCGACAGGATGCCGTCGATCTCGGGGTTGGCGAAGAGCAGGCTGGTGACGGCTTCCTGTGCCGGCGCGACGTTGTAGGGCGTGTTGGTCTCGGCAAGCACCGTCACGTCGGGATGGGCCTTGAGCTCAGCGTCGGCGCCTTTGCGTCTGTCATCGCTGACCGAAACCCCGGCCGGGCCGTTGAGGATGAGAATCTTGCCCTTGCCGCCGATAGCGTCGATCAGGAACTTGGCCGCCTGGTCGCCCCACTGCGAAGAATCGGTATTGACCTTGGCGGTGACCTTGTCGGTATCGACGAGGCTGTCGAAGTTGATGATGGCGATGCCCTTGGCGCAGGCATCGGCCAGAACGCGTGCAGGTGCGGTCGACGAACCGGCGATCAGGATGATGGCGTCGACATCGGAATCGATCATCGACTGGATCTGCTGGATCTGGACGTTGGCATCGCCCTGAGCGTCGGTGACGACGAGCTTGTCGACCAGTCCCTGCTTCTTCAGGGTCTCGACTTCGGCTTCGATCGTGCCTTGGGTCTGCTTCATCCAGGTCGGCACGGAATAGATGTTGGCCCAGCCGATCGTGTACGGCGCCTTGCGGTCGCCCTTGATGCAGTTGGCGGCGGCATTGGCTGCCGAGCCGGCGCCAAAGCTCAGCACGAGACCGAGGCAAAGCGCGCTGGCGGATGCGAAAAACGGTGATTTCATCATGACTGTTCCCTTCAGAGGTTGTGGCCTCGACGTGCAGAACAAGGCGAGGAAACCCGTCGGTCGCCGGATTTTGGAAACCGTGTGTCGCCTCGGGATTTGTCTGCGTCAGGCTCGTTAGTTTGTCTGGTATTTCAGACAATGTGTCTGTATATCGGACAAATTGGATGCTAGACCGAGCCTTGACATCTTTCAAGCGCCTTGAGACGAGAACGAAATGATTTTGGCGGATGGTCATGAGCGACGGCACTAACGATGCGATCGGGAAGGAAGCCGGCGCGGAGCCGCGCAACGGCGAACGACGACGCGGCATTGACCGCGTCATCATGCTGCTCGAGGCGTTGCTGCGGCACCGCGCGCCAATGCGCGTCGGCGACATCGCCAAAATGATCGGCGCGCCGCGTTCGACCACCTACGAGATCGTCAACAGCCTGCTCGACGCCGAAATGCTCGAAAACGTCGGCGGTGAAGGTTACGTCTATTTCGGACGCGCCATGCATCTGTTCGGCTGGGCCTACTCACATCACAATGCCCATTACCGTCGCATCATCGAGACCTTGGATAAGTTGGCCGCCGAGACAGGCGAGACGGTCCAGCTATGCGGCCTGCGTGGCAACAAATACGTCGTTCTTGACTGCCGAGATTCCCCAGGCCCGTTCCGGATCTCAAGCGATGTTGGGGTTGAGGTGCCGATCCCATGGACGGCATCCGGACGGCTGCTCCTCGGCCATATGAACGAGCAAGAGTTGAGGGATTTCATCCCATCTGGCGACTACAGGCTTCCCGACGGCCGCATCATTGCACCAGCCGAATTCTTTGCCGATGTTGCCTTGGCCCACCGGCAGGGTTTCAGCGAGACCACAGCCTTGGCCGACCGTTTCACCTGGTGCATGGCGGCCCCCATCCGTGACGGCCACGGCGCCATCAAAAGGACCTTGTGTTTGGTGTTACCCGTCGACACGCCGGAGCCACGGCGCGACGAACTGCTTGCGTTGCTGCGCGAGCGCGCCCGTGGACTGTCTCTGGCGGGAGGCTGACGATCAGCCGTCGTGCCCTCAGGTTGAAGCCTCTTAAAGGCACATGGATTCCGCTCTTCCCCATTGGTTCCATTTAGGTTCCGGACCTTAGTCCCATAGTCGGTGGATAAGGTCCGAACCAGGGAACACGCAACCGGAAGCCACATTAGGAGAAGACCGTCGATCAAAGTCCCTTCATCGCCGGTTGAGGATCCCGCCGCTCTTACTGTCGAGAGCGCGGCGGGATCCTTACGCGCGGAGCGAGCACATGAGATTTGTCGAGATTTTCACAGATGTGCTTACGGCCCTGCTTCTCGCTTTATTCGTGTGCGGGATATTCGCTGTTTTCGGAGGCCATCTGGTTCCTCCACGCTACGCAAAGATGGTGTTGCTGCCGGACCTCGATAAGATGACGACTGCATCATCTACACCCAGCTTGCCCGATTCCATCGACTTGCAAGTTCAAAAGCGCCCAGAGGTGCAAAGCTCTGCCGGCGTGACACAGCGCGCAGTCGGTCTGGAGCCGCCAGTGCCATCCAGCAAGCGGTAAGAATCAGCGGAGGTTTTCGTGACTTTCAGCTATCAGAGAGCGTCGGCGATTATTGACAGACCCGGGCACCTGAACTTGGCTGAAATCGCCGCTCCAAATTTCCGCATCTGCTGTTGGATTGTTTTCATCAACAGGTCCGAACGCTATGGCGAAGCAGGTTGAGTTGGCGGCGTTCCTGGCTGATCCCCGCCAGTGCTTGATCGCGGCGTGGGATCCTTGTCGAGCTTGGGATTTCGGTCCACCGGTTCGCCATTCACATCATCGGCCTTGGAGTTTGCAGGGTCCGTTTGGCCAGGATTTGGGCTGTAAGTATCTGGCGATGGAACCCGGCTGTTTTGTTGCGTCGCCGGTGTCTTAGCCTGCTCGCCATAGATTTCAGCGATCCCCCAGGCAACGAGCGCCAAGACAAGGCCTGCCAAGAGCACGCCAAGGACCGGTCGCCCCAAGCCACCCTGCCTGGCCCGCTTTTCCGGAATGTTTCTGCTCATGATCGCAACCTTGGGCTAAGAGGAGTGGCCCGCGCTCCAGGAGCGAAGACGCGGGCAGTCAAGGGCTCCGGCAGTCGGCCATGCGGCGAACAGGGAACTTGCTGCACATACCGAACTCGCTGGCGCTGTTGATGTTCCCACGGAATCCAAACAGCGCGCCGCCGGGAGCCGGACTGGCAATTTGGGTTGGAGTGGCTGGAACGAGCCAGCTCAAGGTTAACGAGCGGCGGTGTGCGTAAGCGGGCATTGCGAGCCAGACTGGAACTTTGCCGAATCTGCCGGGTTGCCGACCATGGCCGACTACAACGAGACCACCAATCCGGTGCTGACCGGTTGCAAGGCCCGCGTTGCCACCAGGGACATCTGTTTGAAGGCTATCTGAAATTTGCTCCTCTTTGTCGGCGATTCCGCCCAATGGAACATCCTGATCCGCTCGCGGTTGGGGAAGCCCGGGCCAGCGGCAGGAGCATAATCATGAACGTCGAACGTAACCCGGCCGAAGACAGAGGCGATATTCAGTCTGGGGTGACAGAGGACAAGACGCCGGGATTCGACCCGGCGGCGGCGCCTATGGAAACCGATGCCGAAGCGGCAGACACCGGCGCCGTGCCGGTTCCCGCAGCGACGGGCACGCCGGCTTTCGCTAATCAAGCAAGCTTCGCCAATGCAATGCGGCGGCCGGACGACGAGCGCGCTCCGGCCCCGAGTAAAAACGGCCCGGTGCTGGCCATTGTCGCGCTTGTCGTCGTTGCCGCCGTCGTGTTCGTTGTCGCCGCGATGCTGGCGCGATAGCAGATCCTGCGCTTGCGCCAAACCTCTGCCCTGCGAAGCGATCAGGGATGCGGTCGTGGCAGCAGGCGATCAGCGGCTGGAAAAACAAGCTGCAGGTTGCAGCGGCGCATGGCACGCCGGCCGGCACCCTGGCCGAGCAGCATTGCGGCATGGCCGAACCCGGCTCGGCCGCCAAGGGTTGAGGCCGGATGCTCGTTCGAAGCGGGAACATTTCACATCAAGCCAAGTTCGGCTCATAGAGCTTGTCCTCAAGGAACAGCACATGCAGGCCCTCACATGGCACGGCAAAGGCGACATACGCTGCGAACAGGTGGCCGATCCGACGATCCGGGATGAACGCGACATCGCTGCAGAAAGTTTAGAACGGCGATATCGACCCGTCATTCGTGATCACCCATCGGGCTGGCCTCGAGGCCGGGCCCGAGCTTTACAAAAACCTTCCGCGACAAGGAGGACGGCTGCATCAAAGTCGTGATGCGCCCGCACGGCTGACCGTTCTGCCCCAGTGGCCCGACTTTGTTGTCCGGCCGTCTGCATGCTGAAAAGGCGAGAGTTGAAAATGGCCAAGGACAAACCCGTATCGACAAACCCGGCCGCCACACCTTCGGTCAGATCGCCCGAGGCCGCCGGCCTGCCACATCCCCGTCGCGATGCTGAAGACAGCGATTCCGGCGCCAAGCCGACGGCACCCAAGACCGCTGGCGCCCAGCAAGCGTCCAGATCGCCGCTCGACAGCCGCGTTGCAAATCGCAATGCCGGCCGTCCTCGTCAGGCAGGCACGACGCCTCGGCCGACCGACGAACCGCTGGAGTAAAATGAAACCTAAGCTGCGGCGCGGGTATCCGCACCGCGGTGTGTGTGCGCAGTCAGGGTCTTCCTGCCCTGCCGACAGGGCCATACAGGTCTTGATCTCTCGTGGATCGTCGGGATCGGCAATCAAGACTTTAGCGGGAAATTCGATGGTACCGTTGGCTGGGATCGAACCAGCGACCTCCGGATCCACAATCCGGCGCTCTAACCATCTGAGCTACAACGGCACGTTCGCCTGAGCCAGATCGTGGTGAAAATTCATTCTCCGAGATCCGCTCTGTCGTTCGGCGATGCGTCCAATACGGTCTATCAGAGACTAATTCAAGGCCTTTGATAAGGCAAAGCCGGTTCTGCCAACAGGCGCCGGTTTCTTCGGCAAAAGAAAAAGGCCGGCGGGAGGAGGTGCCGGCCTTTTCCTGTTACGAGCCAGCGGGAGGAGGTGCTGGCTGGTCACCCCGGAGAGCAGAGGGAGGAGGTTCCACTCGCCGGGTATTCATTTGGACAACTCTATCGCACACCTATTTGTCTGACGAAATGCGACGTTTTGATGCATCGCAGAGTTGTGCGCAATTATTAGGCGGCCTTGATGTCCTTCAGGGCCTTCTCGAAAGCGGTCTTGACCGGCTTGGCGACGTCTTCGGCAGCCTTCGAAGCAACAGCCTGGAAGTCCTTGGCCTGCTCGACCGTGGTCTCGACGCGCTTGCGCAGGAAGGCGGTCTGCAGTTCGACCACTTCCGACAGCGACTTGGCGCCGATGAGGGCCTCGAGATGCGAGAAGCCGGCTTCGGCATTGGCGCGCAGAGCGGCGATGGTCTTGAGCGACAGGTCGCTGGAAACGGTCTTGGCAGTCTCGAAGGTCGATTCCAGGACTTTCTGGGTCTCTTCGGCGCCGGTCTTCAGCTTGGAGTAGGCTTCCTTCGACTGCTCGACGCCCTTTTCGGCGAAAGCGCGGATCTGGTCGGTTGCCTTGGAAGCGTCGAAGCTCGGGAATTCGACGTTTTCGATGGTCTCAGCGGTCTTGGCCTTGGTCATTTTCCATCCTTTCGGGGTAGCGGCTTTGACAAAAAGCCGTCTCGTTCATGTATGATGGCAATATAGCGGTTTTTTTGTGCGATGCAATATCTTTGTTGCAGTGCACCATAATTTCTTCCCATGCGTTACCCCAAGAGGTTACCCAAGGGCATTCCGAGGGGCTGTTAACCAAGTGGCCAGAGATTCCACCTGCTTCCCGCCATGGCTTGTGGACCTTCGCCGCGCGGGCTTTTATTAACAAAGCGTTAACTGCAAATTGCCCGCCTTGTAGGTTCGCCAAGAGGGGTTCGCCAAGAGGTTTCACCGAAAGGGTCCGCCAAGCGCATGCCTTCCGAGAACTACTCTTTCCTCGATGTCGCCGTGCTCGATGCGGTTCGCCAGCGCTTCGCCGCCGGCGACGCGATCGCGATTCTGTCGGCCGACCTCGAACAGGTGATCTGGGCGAACGGCCCGGGCGCTGCGGTGTTCGGCTATCCCGATATCGAGGCCATCATCGGCGCCTCGGCACAGCTGCCGCTGATCGCCAGGCGTCAGATCATGGCGACCGCGGGCTTCCCGCAGATCGGCAGCGACCGCGCCATTACGGTACGGCTGGCGACCGGCATCACCAGCCGCGCCGTCGGCTTCCTGGCCAGTGCGGTCACGATGCCGGACGGCGAAAGCGCCATCATGCTGGTGGTGCCGGCAGCGCAGGCCGGCTCGCGCAGTGCTGCCGAGATTGCGGCCCGCGCGATCAGCGGCTTTACCGAAGACGGCCATTTCATCGCCTTTGTCGACGCCGCCGGCACTGTCGAGGCGGCTTCGGATGGCTTTGGCGCGCTCGCCATCCGACCTGAGACGCTGGCCGCGCTTGTCGCCGACGTGGCGAGCCAGGACGACCGCATGGTCAAGCGGCTGGTCCCCGGCGGCGCCACGTCCTATCCGGCCGGCTTCGCGCGCCTGACCGAGTCCAGGCATCTGCTGGTGGTCATCGACGAGGATCAGCTCGGTGAGGAAAATCCTGTCGGCGAGCTGGATGCCGAACCTGCTGCAGCGCAGGTCGACGATGGCCCGGCGCAAGCCGCCGCGGAGAACGCGGTAACGGTGGATGCGGTGGCTGACCAGCCCACCGCAAGCGGGAATCAGGGCGCCCCACTCGCGGCCGCACCTGATGTCGGGGAGACAGGTCCGGCTGCCACCGAGCATGATGCTTCGGCGTCCACCGATACAAAGGCGGACCATCGCGAGCAGACGACCGGCCGCGAGCAGGCGGCGAATGACAGCGCGCCGGCGCAACATGATCATTGGTACTTCCATGCCGGCGAAGAGCCGCAGGCGGGCGAGCCGGACAGCCCGGCGCAGGCCGAGCCGGACTCTGTTTCCCCGGCCGAGAGTGCGCAGTTGGACAGCAGTGCCGCTGCGCCCGCCCTGCCCTCTGACGCAGCCCCACCGGCTGCGCCTCCCGCCAAACGTGAGGTCGACCGCTCGGCGCCGCCGCTGCGCTTCGTCTGGCGCACCGACGCCGACGGCAAGTTCAGCGCGCTGTCGCCGGAATTCGGCGACATTGTCGGCAAAGCCGCCGCCGACGTGATCGGCCGCCGCTTCAAGGACGTCGCGACAACTTTCGGCCTCGACGCCTCGGGCGAGATCGCGGGCCTGCTTGAACGGCGCGACACCTGGTCGGGCCGCTCGGTACTGTGGCCGGTTGCCGGCTCCGACCTGAAGATACCGGTCGATCTGGCAGCACTGCCTGTCTATGGCCGCAGCCGCGCCTTCGAAGGTTTTCGTGGTTTCGGCGTCGCCCGCGCCGGCGATGCGGTGGTCGATCCGGAAGCAATCGGCATGGCGCTGGTCCCCAATGGCGCGCCAGCGGCAGCAGCTGAGCCGGCCCCGGAACAGCCCGTGGCGGAAGCTCCCAGGGCGGCCGATCCGTTCGAGGGCGAAGTGCCGGCGCTGACCATCGTGCCGAAGCAGGAACGTCGTTTTGCCGACAAGGTCATCCGGCTGGCCGAGCATCGGCAGCCCGCCAACGACAAGCAGCCGACAAGCGAGAGGGGCCTGTCGACGCTGGAGCGCAGCGCTTTCCGCGAAATCGGCGAGCGGCTGAAGAAGGACAATCCCCCGCCGGAGCAGCCGGAGACTGCCAAGCAGGCCGAACCGGCCAATCCGGATCAGGTAACGCCAGACCAGGCCAAGGCAGATGAGCTCAAGCCGGATCATGTCGAGGCGAACCAGGCTGAAACAGCCGCGCCAGCCCGGCGGCCCGCCGAGGTCTCGAGTCCGGGCGAAGCCGGCCCGGCTGCCGTGGCTGAACCATCGGCAACCGCACCCGAAAATGAAACGGCTGAGGCCGAACCGCCGGAAAGCGATGCCGAGGACGAAAAGGATCTCGCGCGGCTTGACGGCGAGCAGCCGGACGACGGCCTTGCGGACGGCGAAGCAGGCGAGGCGAAGGCGCCGACAGTGTCGCGCTCCCTGCTCGACTATGCCGATCCCGAACGAGGCTCCGTCACCGAAGACAGTACGGAAGCAACGTCGTCCAACGACGAACCTGCGCTGGCTTCCGAACCGGATGATACGCAAGCCCAAGAGATCGTCGAGGCCGCAGAGCCACAGCCGGTTGTTGCCGAGACGCCGGCCAATGCCGGTGAAGACGACAGCATGACGTCGGCCGACTTCCGCGATGCCGAGGACAATGAGGATTGGGCGCCGTCCGACGAGGCGACCGATTCCGCCGTGGAAGACGGGGACAAGGCCGGCGATGCGGACACAGTGCCGGCAGAACCACAGCGCCTGAAAGTGCCGCCGCTCAAGCTTGAGGGGTTCATGCCTTCGGCATTCTCGGCCGGAGATGAACACAAGGCCCCTGACACGTCGATCCTCGGCAAGCTGCCGGTGCCGCTGCTCATCCATTCGGGCGACGAGCTTCATTACGCCAATGAGGAATTCCTCGGCCTGACCGGCTATGACACGCTTGAGGACCTGAGCGACGCCGGCGGGCTCGACGCGCTGTTTGCCGATCCCTATTCAGAAATGGCCGGCGAAAGCGACCACACACTCAAACTGAAGACGCGCGAGGGCCAGGAATTTCCGATCGAAGCCATTTTGCGTTCGGTGCCGTGGCGCGCCGGCAAGGCGCTGATGCTGGTGGTGCGACGTACCGGCGATAACGAGCCGCCGATGGTTGCGCATCTCGCAGCCGAGGAGCAGACGCAGCCCGATGTCTCCGAACTCAAAGCGCGCATTGCCGAGATGCGCACCATCATCGACACCGCGACCGATGGTGTGGTGTTGATCGGCCGCGACGGCGACATCCGCTCGATCAGCCGGCCGGCCGAGGCGCTGTTCGGCTTCGACAGCGACGACGTCACCGGTAAACCGTTCGCCTCGCTGTTTGCCATCGAAAGCCAGCGCGCGGCGCGCGACTATCTGAACGGCCTGTCCGAGCCCGGCGTGGCGAGTGTGATGAACGATGGCCGCGAGGTGATCGGGCGCGAGGCGCAAGGGCGCTTCATCCCGCTGTTCATGACCATCGGCAGGCTGCCCAATGACAGCGGCTTCTGCGCCGTGGTGCGCGACATCACGCAGTGGAAGCGGGCCGAAGAGGATCTGACCCAGGCGCGCGCGGTGGCCGAGCGCGCCTCCTCGCAGAAGACCGATTTCCTCGCCCGCATCAGCCACGAGATCCGCACGCCGCTCAACGCCATTATCGGCTTTTCCGAGCTGATGGTGGACGAGAAGTTCGGCCCGGTAGCCAATGACCGCTACCGCGACTATCTCAGAGACATCAACCGCTCGGGCAACCATGTGCTCGATCTCGTCAATGACCTCCTCGACATTTCGAAGATCGAGGCCGGCCAGCAGGAAATGGACTACGAGGCGGTGTCGCTCAACGATACGCTGGCGGAGACGGTGGCGATGATGCAGCCGCAGGCCAACCGCGAGCGTGTCATCATTCGCTCCAGCTTCGCCTCGCGACTGCCCGAAGTGGTCGCCGACCTCAGAAGCGTGCGCCAGATCGCGCTCAACATCCTGTCCAATGCCATTCGCTATACGCAAGCCGGCGGACAGGTGATCGTGTCGACCGCCTATGAAACCTCCGGCGACGTTGTCATGCGGGTGCGCGATACCGGCATTGGCATGAGCCATGCCGAGATCGAGCAGGCGCTGAAGCCATTCAAGCAGATCAATGCGCTGAAGCGCGGGCGTGGCGACGGCACCGGTCTCGGCCTGCCGCTGACCAAGGCGATGGTGGAAGCCAACCGCGCCCGCTTCACCATCACCTCGACGCCGGGCGAAGGGACGCTGGTCGAGGTCGCCTTCCCGTCGACGCGGGTGCTGGCCGAATAGGGCCGGCCATTCCCGGGCGAGAATCCCGGACAAAGAAAAGGCGTCCAACAGGACGCCTTAAATGGGATTTGCTGTCACAACGGGGGCTTGAGCGAATCTGATCCTCAGGGGACGAGGAACGGGATTTCTCCCTCAAGTTACGTGCGACTATCGGCGCCGGGCCTTAACAACTCCTTACCGGCCGTCCAAAAAATTTACGAATGTGTACCACTCATGAAATCTAGGTAAATTCGACCGACATATCTGGTTAACCATCCCGGCCGCGTCACTCAGCCAGCTGCGGCAGGTTCCTGAACAGCTCCAGCGCCTCTGGATTGGCCAACGCTTCCTTGTTCTTGATGGCGCGGCCATGCACCACGTCGCGCACTGCAAGCTCGGTGATCTTGCCCGATTTGGTGCGCGGAATGTCGCTGACGGCGACGATCCTTGCCGGCACGTGGCGCGGGCTGGCGCCGCTGCGGATCTTGGAACGAATGCGCTTTTCCAGATCCTCGTCCAGCGTCACGCCGGCGGCCAGCCGCACGAACAGCACGACGCGGACGTCATTGTCGAAATCCTGACCGATGCACAGCGCCTCAAGGATCTCCGGCATCTGTTCGACCTGATTGTAGATCTCCGCCGTGCCGATGCGCACACCGCCCGGATTGAGCGTCGCGTCGGAACGGCCGTGGATGATCATGCCGCCATGCGCGGTCCATTCGGCGAAGTCGCCGTGGCACCAAACATTGTCGAAGCGCTCGAAATAGGCGGCCTGGTATTTCTTGCCCTCAGGATCGTTCCAGAAGCCGATCGGCATCGACGGGAACGCTTTTGTGCAGACCAGCTCACCCTTTTGCTCGCGGATCGGCTTGCCGTCATCGTCCCATACATCGACGGCAAGGCCGAGGCCGGGACCCTGGATCTCGCCGGTCCAGACCGGTTGCGTCGGTACGCCGAGCACGAAACAGGAGACGATGTCGGTGCCGCCGGAAACCGAGGCCAGATGCACGTCCTTCTTGATGCCGTCATAGACGAAGCGGAAGTCCTCCGGCGACAGCGGTGAGCCGGTGGAGGAAATCGCCCGCACGGACGACAGATCATGGCTGCGGATCGGCTTGAGCCCGGCCTTGCGTACGGAATCGATGAATTTGGCCGAGGTGCCGAAAAAGGTCATCTTCTCGGCATCTGCGAAGCTGAACAGCACATTGCCGTCGGGGTGGAAGGGCGAGCCGTCATAGAGCAGCAGCGTGGCGCCCGAGGCCAGGCCCGACACCAGCCAGTTCCACATCATCCAGCCGCAGGTGGTGAAGTAGAAGAAGCGGTCGCCTTCGATGAGTCCGGCATGCAGCCGGTGTTCCTTGACATGCTGGACCAGCGTGCCGCCGGCCGAATGGACGATGCATTTGGGAATGCCAGTGGTACCTGACGAGAACAGGATGTAGAGCGGATGCGCGAACGGCAGCCGCTCGAACGTGACCGCTTTGGCGGTAAAGGGTAACACCGCCTCTTCGAGCGCCACGGCCTTGTCGATGATCGCTGCGATATCGCGCGAGGTACCGAGATAGTCGACGATCAGGACCTTGCGGACGGTTTCGAGCTTCGCCGCAACGGCAGCGATCTTGTCGGCTACCTCGATTGCCTTGCCATTGTACCAATAGCCGTCCGGCGCAATGAATATGACCGGCTCGATCTGGCCGAAACGGTCGAGCACGCCCTGCTCGCCGAAATCGGGGGAACAGGACGACCAGACCGCGCCGATCGAGGCGGCCCCCAGCATGGCGGCGACGGTTTCCGGCATGTTGGGCATCATCGCCGCGATGCGGTCGCCCTTTTTTACCTTGAGCGACAGGAAAAGCTGCTGAAAGCGCGAAGTCAGCTGGTGCAGTTCGTTCCACGACAGCCGCCGCTCGATCTTGCCCTCGCCGCGAAAGACGATCGCGTCACCGGAACCGGTCTTCTTCAGCAGGTTCTCGGCGAAGTTCAGCGTCGCATCGGGAAAGAACGATGCGCCGGGCATCTTGTCGCCATCGACGAGCACCGTCCCATCGGTCCCTTTGTCGCCGACAATGCCGCAAAAGTCCCACAGCAGGCTCCAGAAGCCTTCGCGATCCTCGACCGACCAGCGGTGCAGTTCGGCGTAGGAGGCGAAGGATGTGCCGCTTTTGGCCGCTGCTGCCTTCATGAACGCGGTCAGTGGTGCTGCGTCGATCTGGTCTTGCGTCGGGGTCCAGAGCGGTGCTTCGGCAGCCATTATCGATCCTCCTTGAAGCCCGTCGCGTCGCAAGATAGATATGCTTTTGTTTTGATGCACGTCGTTGTCCCGGAACCGCTGCACTCTTCCGGGCGACATGCACTAGCCTCAGCTTTACAGGCGCGCTGTCCCAAAAACGCCGCGCCTCGTAGCAGGCTGAAGCTGCATCGCTTATGCCTACCACCGTGCGGCAGAGCAAGATTTTGTTCCGCTAAACTCGGCCATGTGTGCGCAATTGCCATCGCCGGGCCATAAAGACTTGAAATGCCTCAGCCCTAAGTCGTAGTGACGACTGGAAGGCGTGGTGACAACTGGCGGTTACACCCGTCAGGCGATTTTTATCGGAATGAAAGCAACCGGGGCAATATGCCATCACCTTTGATCCGGCGCGGAATATGGGCGATCGGCGTTGCCGTGCTCGTCATCGCGCTGGTCGTCGCCGCTCTGCCGCTGATTGCCTCGACCCGGATCGTGCGCGATCGCATTGCCTGGGAGATGAGCGCGTGGAGCGGATTCAGGGTCACCATCGCCGGTTCGCCGCGCATCGAGGTGTGGCCGAAGTTCCGCGCCATATTGAGCGACGTCACGCTGTCGCAGTGGACCGAGACCGACGCGCCGCCGGTGATCGAGGCCGAACGGGTCGAGGTCGACCTTTCGGCCATGGCGGCGCTGCAGGGCGATGTGGTGTTTTCGACGGCGCGGCTGGTGCGGCCGACGATCCGGGTCCAGCGCGCCGCAAACGGCATATTCCTGCCCGCCATGCCAACGGGCGGACGCATCACCCGCTCCATCGACACGGCGCGCGGCGTGGTCAACGCCGATCCGACGAAGCCGGATCTGAACAAGCTGCCCGCCGATCCGTTCGGCACCGTGGAATTCAGGGACGGCCGCATGGTCGCCTCCGTCGGCGGCAAGGACGTCGAATTGCTGACCAGCCTGTCCGGCCAGGCGAGCTGGGCAGCGATGAACAGCAACGCGACCTTGTCGGCGACCGGAATCTGGCGCGGCGAGAGCGTCACCGTCGATGCCGCCTCGCCCAAGCCGCTGGTGCTGTTTGCCGGCGGCGCCGCACCGGTCACGTTTTCGTTCAAGGCAGCGCCGGCCAGCTTCTCGTTCGACGGCACGGCCAGCATGTCGCAAAACGCCTATTTCGATGGCCAGGCGAAATTCGCCGCGCCCTCGCTGCGGCGCGTGCTGGAATGGTCGCAGGCCGGCATTGCTCCTGGTACGGCGATCGGTTCGGTCTCGATTTCGAGCAAGATCACGGCGACCGCCGGCCGCGTCAAATTCGAAAACACCGCGGTGACGCTCGACAACAACCCGGGAATGGGGGCGCTGGATTTTTCGTTCGGCGACGCCTTGCCGGTGATATCAGGCACACTCGCCTTCGATACGCTCGACCTCAGGTCGCTGTTTTCGGCCTTCACGCCGCTGGCGCCGACCGGCGAGACCGGTCCCGGCGAAATCGACACCAGCTTCGCCGACCGGATCAATCTCGATCTGAGGCTGTCAGCGGCGCATGCCTCGGCCGGCGCAATCCAGCTTGCCGACGTCGCCGCCACGGCGCAGGTGAAGAACGGGCTTGCCGTCTTCGATATCTCCGATGCGTCGGCCTTTGGCGGCAACGTGCAAAGTAGCCTGCGTTTCGACCGCAAACCGGAGGGCTCGCAGGTCGAGATCCGGCTGCTCGCCTCCGACATTGACGGCGCCGCTTTCGGCACCGCGGCCGGAATGACGCGGCTGGTGCCGGCCAGCACCGGCACTGTCTCGGTCATTCTCAAAGGGCCGGGCAAATCCTGGGACTCGATCTTCGAGAACGCGGACGGCTCGGTCTCTGCGACGTTCGGGCCTGGCGCGCTGAGCGGGCTCAATTTGCCGGCATTTCTGAAGCACACGGAACAGGGCGGCTTCTTCGCGCTCGACGACGTCTCGGACGGGACACTGCCGATGGACGGCGCCGAGCTCAAGGCCACCATCTCGAAGGGTGTGGCAAGGCTGGACAAGGCCGAGGCCAATTCGGCGAAATACAAGGTCTGGCTGTCCGGCATCGCCTCTTACGGCGGACGCGGGCTGGCGCTTTCGGGGGGTGTCACCCAGGCCGACCCGGCAGCGGCACCGGTCAATGGCCAGCAGGGATCCAACCAGTCGTCATTCTTCGTCGGCGGCACCTGGAGCACGCCGTTCATCTCGCCGATCAGCCGCGGCGTCTCAGGCGAATAGGCGGTCCCTTACCGGAACCGCCCTATCCCTCGTTTGACGCAATCAACCGCGCTGCGCGGCCTGTTCGTCGAGCTGGCGCTGCACCTCACGCCGCTTGTTGGCGACCGAAGCGATGATGACGCCTACCGCCACGACGGCGATCAGGATGGTGCAGGCGGCGTTGATTTCCGGCGTCACGCCGAGCCGCACCTGGCTGTAGATCTTCATCGGCAGCGTGGTGGCGCCAGGCCCGGAGGTGAAGGAGGCGATGACCAGATCGTCAAGCGACAGGGTGAAGGCCAGCATCCAGCCGGAGACGATGGCCGGCATGATGACCGGCAGCGTGATCTGAAAGAAGGTCTTTACCGGCGTTGCGCCGAGGTCCAAGGCAGCTTCTTCCAGCGAACGATCGAACGACACCAGGCGCGACTGCACGACGACGGCCACGAAGCACATGGTCAAGGTGATGTGAGCAAGCGTCACGGTCAGGAAGCCACGGTCGAGACCGACGGCAACGAACAGCAGCAGCAGCGACAGGCCGGTGATGACTTCCGGCATGACCAGCGGCGCAAACACCATGCCGGAAAACAGGATGCGGCCGCGGAAGCGGGTGTAGCGGGTCAAGGTCAGTGCCGCCAGCGTGCCGAGCACGGTTGCCACAGTGGCGGAGATGACACCCACACGCGCGGTCACCCAGGTGGCGTCCATCAGCCCCTGATTGTGGAACAGCGAGGCATACCATTTGGTCGAGAAGCCGCCCCAGACGGTGACCAGCTTCGACTCGTTGAAGGAGAAGACGATGAGCAGCACGATCGGCAGATAGAGAAAGGCAAAGCCCAGCACGACCGAGGTGACGTTGAAGCGGCTCCAGGTGGCGTTCATTTGTCCTGCTCCTGGGCGCGTGCCTGGGCCTGCTGGAAGAGCATGATCGGCACGATCAGGAGCAGCAGCAGGATGACGGCGACGGCCGACGACACCGGCCAGTCACGGTTGGCGAAGAATTCATTCCACAAGGTCTTGCCGATCATCAGCGTCTGCGAGCCGCCGAGCAGATCGGGAATGACGAACTCGCCAACCGCTGGAATGAACACCAGCAGGCAGCCGGCGATGACCCCGGGCAGCGACAGCGGGAAGGTGATCTTCCAGAAGGCTGATGTCGGCGGGCAGCCGAGATCCTTTGCCGCCTCGATCAGCGAATAATCCATCTTTTCCAGCGAGGAATAGAGCGGCAGCACCATGAATGGCAGGTAGGAATAGACGATGCCGATGAAGATCGCCGTGTAAGTGTTGAGGATGATCAGTGGCTGATTGATGATGTGCAGCGACAACAGCAGCTGATTGAGCAGACCCTCGGGCTTGAGGATGCCGATCCAGGCATAGACGCGGATCAGGAACGACGTCCAGAACGGCAGGATTACCAGCATCAGCAAGGTCGGACGGATCGTCGCCGGCGCGCGGGCCATGCCGTAGGCGATCGGGAAGCCGACGAGCAAGGTCAGGATCGTCGAGACTGCAGCGATGATAACGCTGGTCACGTAGGCTTTGAAGTAGAGCGCGTCCTGCGTTAGCCAGACATAATTGTCGAAGCTGAGTTCGCGGAAGCGGACAAAGAACCCGGACATGCCGTCCCTGAAATCGAGCGCCGGCGTGTAGGGCGGCATGGCGATCGCCGACTGCGACAGCGAAATCTTGAAGACGATGATGAACGGGATGAAGAAGAAGAACAGCAGCCAGAGATAAGGCACGATGATGACGAGCCGGCTGACGAAGCCGGCGCCGAGCCGTGTCAGAAACGGTTTGGCCGCTGTCGATGGGCCGGTGCCGGTGGTGGCGATGTTGGACATGGCCGCCCCCTACCGTGTCAGCACGACGCCGGCATCCGGCCGGAAGGAGACCCAGGCGCGGTCGTTCCAGGTCAGCGGATCATCGGTGACGCGTGCAGCGTTGAGCGCGCTTGCCCTGATGATCTGGCCGTCATCCAGCCTGATGTGGTAGACGGTCATGTCGCCGAGATAGGCGACGTCGTAGACCTCGCCCTCAAGCGCATTGACTGCGTCGGCCGGTTTCTTCGACGACACCTTGATCTTCTCCGGCCTGATGGCGAAGACGATGTCGGAACCGGCCTTTGTATCGGTGCTGTTTTCGACGACGATCTGGGCCCCTGTCGCGCCGGTAATGCGCGTGGTGTTTGCCGCACGCTCGGCGACCTTGCCCTCGAACATGTTCACATTGCCGACGAAGTGGGCAACGAAGCGCGAACTGGGGGCTTCATAGACTTCCGCCGGCGTCGCCACCTGCATCACCTCGCCCTTGTCGATGATGGCGATGCGGTCGGCCATGGTCATCGCCTCTTCCTGGTCGTGGGTGACGACGACGAACGTAAGGCCGAGATTTTGCTGCAGGTCCATCAGCTCGAACTGCGTTTCCTCGCGCAGCTTCTTGTCGAGCGCGCCGAGCGGCTCATCGAGCAGCAAGACTTTTGGCCGCTTGGCAACCGAGCGGGCGAGCGCGACGCGCTGGCGCTGGCCGCCCGACAATTGGTGCGGCTTGCGCTTGGCGAACTGCTCTAGCTTCACCAGCTTCAGCATCTCGGCGACGCGCTTTTCGATATCCGGTCCCGGCATGCCTTCCTGCTTGAGGCCGAAGGCAATGTTCTTTTCCACGCTCATATGCGGGAACAGCGCAAAGGACTGGAACATCATGTTGACCGGGCGGCGGTAGGGCGGGATGCCGCGCAAGTCCTGGCCGTCGAGAAGGATACGGCCGGCGGTGGGCTCCTCGAAGCCGGCAAGCATCCGCAGCAACGTCGACTTTCCGCAGCCCGACGCGCCGAGCAGGGCGAAGAACTCGCGCTCGAAAATGGTCAGCGACAGATTGTTGACGGCGGTGAAGTCACCGAACTTCTTGGTGACATTCTCGAATTGGATATATGGCTTGGCGTTCGGGTCGTTCCATGGCGCGAAATCCCTGCGGATGCTGCCAAGCGATTTCATGTCCCACTCCGTCCTGTTTTTTTTGCTTCTTGCCCCAGAGAAGAATGGTCCCGGCAGATGACTGCCGGGACCATGTCGCATTGCTTACTGGCCGGTGACGATCTTGGTCCAGCTGCGCGTGATCAGGCGCTGGGTCTTGGGATCGTAGGGCTGGACCGTATAGAGCTTTTTCAAGGTCTCGGCGTCCGGATAGACCGCCGGATCATCCAGCAGCGCCTTGTCGACGAACTGCTGCGAAGCCTTGTTGCCGTTGGCGTACAGCACATAGTTGGACGACTTGGCGATCACTTCCGGCTTCATCATGTAGTTGAGAAATTCGAGTGCCTCGGCGGCATGCGGCGCATCGGCGGGAATCGCCATCTGGTCGAACCACATCTGGGCGCCTTCCTTGGGCACGGAATAGCCGATCTCGACGCCTTGCTTGGCCTCGACCGCGCGGTTGCGTGCCTGGAAGACGTCACCCGACCAGCCGACCGCCAAACAGATATCGCCGTTGGCGAGCGCGTTGATGTATTCGGACGAATGGAATTTGCGGATATACGGCCGCACCTTCAGCAACGTCTCCTCGGCCTTGGCGATGTCGTCAGGTGAGGTGCTGTTCGGATCGAGGCCGAGATATTTGAGCGCCGCCGGGATGATGTCGGCCGGCGAGTCCAGCACATAGACGCCGCAGTCCTTCAGCTTGGCCAGGCTGTCGGGATTGAAGAACACATCCCAGCTGTCGATCTTGTCGGTGCCGAGTGCTGCCTTCACCTTCTTGATGTTGTAGCCGATGCCGACCGTGCCCCACATGTAGTTGATCGAATATTCGTTGCCCGGATCGTATTTGGCGGTGCGCTCCGAAACCGTGTCCCACATGTTGGAAATGTTGGGCAGCTTCGACTTGTCGAGCTTCTGGAACACGCCGGCCTGGATCTGGCGGGCCAGGAAGTTGCCGCTGGGCACGACGACGTCATAGCCGCTGCCGCCGGCAAGCAGCTTGGTCTCGAGGATTTCATTGGAATCGAAGGTGTCGTAGACGACCTTGATGCCGGTCTCCTTGGTGAAGTCGTCAATGATCGAACTGTCGATGTAATCCGACCAGTTGAAGACGTTGACGACGCGATCCTCGGCATGGCCGCCGACGGCGAAAAGCGTCAGAAATGCCGAGGTTGCCGAAAGCCAGAGCGCTTTGCGGATCATGCTGTTCTCCTTTGATGAGTGTTCCTTCGCCAAGTCGTCGCTGTTCGAGCGCGATTGGGCATTTGCTTCAGAGTATTGAGCTTTCCGGGCAGCCACAAGCATGAACTGCCAGCGCCGTCCGGGCGGTTCGACGAGCGGCAGATGATGGCTCTGTGTGCCCGCATGGCGGGCGCGCTGACGCCGTCAGAGGCTTTCGCCGTGGCGCGGGCAGGGATACGACGCTGTGGTCCGGTCTTGGTCCGACCGGCGGGGACACTTGGCAAGATAAGCCTGTCTTGTTGTTGCCGTGCCCCCAGCCTGCCCGTGCCGCAGCAAGGTTGTCAATGGCCCGCGCGGGGAAGCTCGGTCAATCGGGCGTGCGGCTTCGGTAATTGGGCAAAGACGGGCGTAATTAGGGAAGACGGGCTCAACCAAGGGAAAGGCGGGTCAATTAGGGGATGGCAGGCCGGTGGTCCCCGGCCGTGCAGGCCTCGCCTGGCGCTTGAATTCAAGCGCGATATGGACGAGCAGCGCGGCGACCACCACCGCGCCGCCGATGATGGTGCGCACCGAGGGCACCTCGCCATGAACGAGCCAGACCCAGATCGGTGCGAGGATCGGCTCGAACGTGCCGAGGAGTGCTGCGATCGCCGCCGGAACCAGCCTCGCGCCGGTGGCGAAGAAGGCAAGGCCCAGGCCGAGATTGATGACGCCGAAGGCAAACAGGAAAGCCATGTCGTGGGCCGACGTGGCAAACTGCGTGGCTTGCGATGCGGCGAAAGCCGCTGCCAGCATCGTGCCGAGGCACGTCGCCGGCGTCATGCGCACATGGGCGAAGCGCCGGGTGATGACGGTGGCAATCGAGAACATGACGGCGATCAGCAGCGACAGCCCGTCGCCGATGGGCGATACGGCGCCGTCGAGCGATTCCGACACCATGATGGCGACGCCGGCGATGACGGCGGCGATCGCCACCCAGGTCGCGACGGCGACGCGTTCGCGAAACAGCACCCAGGCAAGCAATGCCGCCAGCAGCGGCACACCGGCCTGCATCAACAGGATATTGGCAACGGTGGTGTAGGCGAGCGCGACAACGAAGCACGTCGACGCCGTGGCGAAACAGACGGCCACGGCAAGGCCGGGCAGGCCCATGTCGCGAAACAGCCGCAACATGCCGCGCCAGCCGTCGCGCCAGGCCATGAAGCAAATCAGGAACACAGCTGCCCACAGCGAGCGCCAGAACACCACCGTCCAACTGTCAGCGGTGTCGATGAAGCGGGCGATAGTGCCGCCAAAGCTCCACATCAGCGCCGACAGGAACACCAGCAGCAAGCCAACCCGCTCTTCGCGCGGCGAGACGATCGGCGGTGCGGCGATTGGAGAAGATGCGGTATCGGTCATGGGGTGCGACTGTCGGCTATCTCGGGGCGGCATGATGCACAATGGATGACAGAAACGTGCCGTATTCGCCTAGCGCATAGGCTACCCCCGGACGTGATCCAGCCCGGCATTCCCTTTGGCGCACCGCCAACCGGCAGCCATACGGGCAAACACCGCCGTTTCTAGGACATGCCCTTGTTGCCGCGGATAAAGCGCCAAAGACCGGCCAACGGTACCAGCAGCAGAATGCCGAACTTTTTCAGGGCGATGAGCGCGACCGCAATCAGGCCGGCCTTTGCCGCGAGTTTTCCAGCGATGAGGCCGCCAATGCCAACCGCGGCGACCGTGTCGGTGCCGGGCAGAAAATCGGTGTATTTCTTGCCGGTGTTGAAGTCCGCCACGCCCAGCACTTCGTCCAGGCTCTGCTTGATCTCCGGCAATTGTTCAACCGTAGCGATGTAGCTCATCACGAAGACGCCTTCCCGGCCGAGGAAACGGACGTCGTAATTGAGCGTGTGGACGGTATCGTCTCCGAACTGCAGTTCCTTGGCCCAGTGCAGCCGCTTGTGGACGAAATCATAGACCGGCGGCGAGGCCCAGCCGATCAGCTTGATCGGGGGAAAGCCGTCCTTCACCCGCTGATCATTGCCCGACAGCGTGTCCGCCTGCATGCTGCTCAGCAATTCGGTATAGTCGATGGATGCGGCGTCGGCGTCATCGACATGGCCGATCTTTTCATAGCGCAATTCGATGCCCCAACCGTTGCCGGCGATGGGCTCGTACTTGGCCGGGAAGATCATGCCGATTGCTTCGGACGCGGTATCAGCCGGATTGCCCCAGGCCTCGGTCAGGACGGAGGTCGCGTCCTTCTTGCCCAGAAAATAGAACTTGTCCTTGAGATCGAGATGGATGCCTTCGAGAAGGTCGATCATGCCGGCCTTGGGGTCGATCTTGTCCAGGAATGCCTTGCCGTCGTCACTATACTGTTGATAGTCCTTGAAGAATTCCGAGGATTTTTCTGCCAGAACAGGCCCCGCCAAAAGGGCGAGCGCCACGCCAAGCCACAAAGCTTTCCTGTTCATAAGCCGTCCCCCCCTTGGCTGCCCTGCAGCTCACCTTCGATAGCGCAGCGCCGATGCTTAATCAATATTTGGTTCGGCGATGGTTCGGGCCGCGCTCTATTGCTTAGCGCAAACAGCTGCAGTCTTCCGCGACCTCCATCCCGAGAAGCATCACTGGAAATCGAAGGCGCTCAGGCCCGTCACCATCTCGTCCAGGCCCAGCGGACGGGTCACCGGCGGCTCGGCGCGGGCGAGGCAGCCGATGCGTTCGCACAGCCGGCAAGCGGGACCGACCGGCGTGGCGGCGCCCTGTCCGGCCTTTGCCGGCAGCCCGGCGCCATAGACGGTCTCGTCGCGAAAGCCGATATCGCAGCCCAACAGCAGCGCGGTGCGGCGCGGGCGCTCGGAGAACGAACCCTGCGGCCCCTCGAGCGTGCGTGCGATGCAGAGGAACTCGGCGCCGTCGGGCATTTCCACCGCCTCGACCAGGATTTGGCCAGGCGAAGCGAAAGCGGCATGGACCGGCAGTTTCGGGCAGCCGCCGCCAAAGCGGCTTTGCGGAAAGCCCTGTCCGCCGGCCTTGCGGAAGCGGTTGCCGGCATTGTCGACCTCGAGCATGAAGAACGGGACCCCGGACAAGCCAGGACGCTGCAGCATGGTCAGGCGGTTCGCCGCCTGTTCGAAGGAGACGCCGAAACGCGAGCGCAGCACATCGATATCGTAACGAGCCCGCACGGCGGCGGCATGAAAGGCCTGATAGGGCATCATCAAGGCATGGGCGGCGTAGCGGCCGAACTCGAAGCGGGCGAGCCGGCGGGCTTCGTCCGTACCGAGCTTCAGCGCCTGAATTTCGCCGGCGATCGCGACCGTCATGCGGATCAGGCAGGCCTCCATGGCGACTTCGCGCAACTGGTCGAACGGCGACAGCCGCTCCGATAGAAAAAGACGCTGCGAATGACGGTCATAACGGCGGCGCCAGTTCGGCATGGTGGCGACCGGCAGCACTTTAACGACAATGCCATACTCGCGCTTCAGCCACGCCTTCAACGCGCCGAACAGATCGTCGCCGGGGTCGAGCACCGAGGTGAAGGCCTCGGCCTCTTCCTCCAGTGCTGCAAAATGGTTCGGCCGGCGCTCGAAAATCTCGTGCACTTCGTCGATCGGCAGCCGCGCACCGGACAGCGCCGTGGCGCGGCCCTCGCGCGCCAGAAGCTCGTTGAGATCGGACAGCCGCTCGGCCTGCTCGCGGTAAGCGCGAAACAGTTTTATCATCGCAGCCGATGCGTTGGGGGCTGCCTCGGCCAGTTCGATCAGTTCCTGGTCCCCCGGCAATTCACCGGCAAGCAGCGGGTCGCCGAACACTTCCTTCAAGGCCGAGATCGACCCTCTCGCCTCACCCTGCAATTCATGCGGGTCGACCTTGTAGACAGAGGCCAGCTTCAGGATCAGTTGCACCGTCAGCGGCCGCTGGTTGCGCTCGATCAGGTTGAGATAGGACGGCGAGATGCCGAGCCCCTCGGCCATCGCCGTCTGGGTCAGGCCTTTGGCGATGCGGATGCGGCGGATGCGCGGCCCGGCGAATATCTTCTGGTCGGCCATCGGCTTTCCTTGACAGGAATTTACACGACTTGCGAGCGATGAACGGCGCACCATCTTTTTACAATCATGACAGATTTACAGCGGCAAGCAGTCAAACACAACACAGGTTTTCTCTTATTTTCTACCGGAAATGGCGTTTTTTCCTCGCTCTCGTCGCGGCGCAATGTAAATGATGTCACACACAGACGACGCACACCATCCCAGGGTGCGGCGTTTCAAGACACTGGCATCGATTGATCTGGAGTGACCAATGACTGATTTTTACAATCTTGTCCCATCCGCGCCCGAAGGCCGCTTCGACGGCATCGAACGAGCCTATTCGCCGGACGATGTGAAGCGGCTGCGCGGGTCGGTCCAGATACGCCAGAGTCTTGCCGAAATGGGCGCCAACCGGCTGTGGAAGCTCATCCACGAGGAAGACTTCGTCAATGCACTCGGCGCCATGTCGGGCAACCAGGCGATGCAGCAGGTGCGTGCCGGGCTGAAGGCAATCTATCTCTCGGGCTGGCAGGTAGCCGCCGACGCCAACACCGCGTCGGCCATGTATCCGGACCAGTCGCTCTATCCCGCCAATGCGGCGCCCGAACTGGTCAAGCGCATCAACCGCACGCTGCAGCGCGCCGATCAGATCGAGACCTCGGAAGGCAACGGCCTGTCGGTCGACACCTGGTTCGCGCCGATCGTCGCCGATGCCGAGGCCGGCTTCGGCGGACCGCTCAACGCCTTCGAGATCATGAAGGCGTTCATCGAGGCCGGCGCTGCCGGCGTCCACTATGAGGACCAGCTGGCCTCTGAGAAGAAGTGCGGTCATCTCGGCGGCAAAGTGCTGATCCCGACCGCCGCGCATATCCGCAACCTCAACGCGGCGCGTCTGGCGGCCGACGTGATGGGCACGCCGACGCTAGTCGTGGCACGCACCGATGCGGAAGCGGCAAAGCTTCTGACCTCCGACATTGACGAGCGCGACCAGCCTTTCGTCGACTACGATGCCGGCCGCACGGTTGAAGGCTTCTACCAGGTCAGGAACGGCATCGAACCGTGCATAGCGCGCGCCATTGCCTATGCGCCGCATGCCGACCTGGTCTGGTGCGAGACCTCCAAGCCCGATCTGGCGCAGGCCAAGAAGTTCGCCGAGGGCGTGCGCAGGCATCATCCGGGCAAGCTGCTCGCCTATAATTGCTCGCCGTCGTTCAACTGGAAGAAGAACCTCGACGACGCGACGATCGCCAAGTTCCAGCGCGAGCTCGGCGCCATGGGCTACAAGTTCCAATTCATCACATTGGCCGGGTTCCACCAGCTCAACTTCGGCATGTTCGAACTGGCCCGCGGCTACAAGGCGCGGCAAATGGCGGCTTACTCCGAACTGCAGGAAGCCGAGTTCGCGGCGGAAGTCCACGGCTACACCGCGACCAAGCACCAGCGCGAGGTCGGCACCGGCTATTTCGACGCCGTGTCGATGGCGATCAGCGGCGGCCAGTCGTCCACCACCGCCATGCATGAATCCACCGAGCACGCCCAGTTCAAGCCGGCAGCGGAATGAACCGATCGACATAACCAACAGAGGAAACGCCCGAAGGGCAAGGGAGAAGAAAATGGCATCGATAAGCCGCGTCAAGGAACGTGCAGACGAGCAGTCCACCACGATGAGTGTCGACCAACAGGCGACCATCCGCATGCTGGCCAACGACCTGCACAGGCTCAATCAATCGGTGATGAAGGCAGTCGAGGCCGGCGTCTCGGTGGAACTGGTGCGCTCGGCCCGGCATCATGGCGGCGACGGCAATTGGGGCGACCTGCTGATCCCGGTGATCGTCACGCAGAAGAGTCACGGCTGATCTTTCCCTTACGGAAGCTTTGTGCTTGTGGAACTTATGGGCCCCGCCGCTCACTGGCCGATTTCAACGTCACCCGCGGGTTTTCAGCACGGGTGACTTTCGCTTTTGAGCGTAAACTTAACTACAGTTCGAAAACAGACCTTATCTCCGAGGTTTAATATTTCCGGCTATATTTCGCAGGTCCGTCATTTCAGCTTGACATGGCGGGCGATCTCACGCCAATTGGCTCTCGGATTTCAACCCTGCATTGAAGCAGCGCCGAGTGCCCGCCCCGCCCATGTGCCCTGTGAACCGCGAGACCGACACCGCCAAACATCTGAATTCGTCAAGCAGGGACGCGAACTCCGAGATATCAACGGATTTCTCCCACGTGCTGGTCGTTGGAAAATCGCCGATCAACCGGGTGGTGGTGTCGAAGATCGTCGAGAAGTCCGGACTGAAGCCGATCTCCGAGTCGCCCGAAATGGCGGCCAAGACATTGCGAACCCTCATTCCGGGCGCCGTTGTTCTCGATGGCGGCCCCGACAACGAGGACTGCCGCGCGCTGATGGCGGCCATCGACGCCTTGCGGCGGACATCTGGGCGGTCGCTCCCCAAGGTGATCCTGCTTTCAACCAAGACCGGCACGCCCGACAGCCTGGGCCTGTCGAGCGTGGTAGATGTGGTGGTAACCAAGCCGATCACCACCGAAAGGCTGCAGCCGGTGGTCGACCGGCTGATCAGTCTCGGGCGCGGCTGATCGCAATCCGCCCGAACGCGTGCGGGGCGGTCAGCCTTCCTTGCCGATGCTCTCGATCAAAGCCGGCAGTTCGCCAAGATCGACAATCTGGCGGAAGCGCGGTGCTGCCACCGGCGGTTCGACATGTTCGAGCACCCAGGTCAGTTCGTGCGGGACGTACACACCCCAGCTCCCGGCCTCGATGGCCGGCACCACGTCCGACTTGAGCGAATTGCCGACCATCATGCTGGTCTGCGGGCTGCCGTGACGGCCAAAGATCCTGGCATAGGTGGCGGCGCTCTTGTCGCTGACGATCTCGACGGCATCGAACAGGTCGCCAAGGCCGGACGCCGCCAGCTTGCGCTCCTGGTCGAACAGATCGCCCTTGGTGATCAGCACCAGATGGTAGGCGCCGGCGAGCCTTTCCACGGTCTCACGCGCATGCGGCAAAGCCTCGACCGGATGTCCCAGCATGTCGCGGCCGGCGGCAAGGATTTCGGCGATGGTCGACCCCGGCACACGGCCCTCGGTCACTTCTATTGCCGTCTCGATCATCGACAAGGTAAAGCCCTTGATGCCGAAGCCGTAGACGGCAAGGTTGCGCTTCTCGGCCTCCAGCAGCCGTGCCGAAATGTGCTCGCCCTCGCCATGGTCGGCGAGTAGGGTTGCAAAATGCTTCTCGGTCAGGCGGAAGAACTGTTCGTTCTGCCATAGGGTATCGTCGGCGTCGAAGCCGATCGTGGTCAATTTGCCTGGCATACGGTGTCTTCTGCTGCTCGATCTGCGGGAGGTTGACCCTAATCTGCGTGGCGCGATTTTCAACCAGGAAGGCGAAGACAGGCAGCTCCCCTTCCCTTCCATCACCGGCAACAGCTATACTGTGATAATTGCAACCCAAACTGGTGAATGATGCCGCCTGCGAAAAAGGAAGTCCGTCCGTCGACCCGCGGAGGACGCGTCCGAACGCCTGCCTTCGTGAAAAATCAACGCGGCGTGAAGAACTGGAAGGAAGTCAGCGCTTGGCTGGAATGGCGCGGCATCGAAGACATAGAATGCATCACGCCTGATCAGGCCGGCGTCGCGCGCGGCAAGATGATGCCATCGAAGAAATTCACTTCCAACACCTCGCTGGCGCTGCCATCGGCAGTGTTCATGACGACGATTTCGGGCGGCTATCCCGAGGACGGCAACGGTTTCCACTATCCGGAGGATGATGGCGACCTGAAGCTGATGCCGGATCTGTCGACGTTGACCGTGGTGCCGTGGGAAGAAGACCCGACGGCCGCCGTCATCTGCGACCTCGTCCATCAGGATGGCCGCTCGGTCGAGTTCACGCCGCGCAACGTCCTGAAGCGCGTGGTGGCAGCCTATGACAAGCGCGGGCTGAAGCCGGTGGTGGCGCCCGAGATCGAATTCTATCTGGTGCGCAAGAACCCCGACCCGGATTACCCATTGACGCCACCAGTCGGGCGTTCCGGGCGGCCAATCGGCGGCGGAGCCGGCTATTCGATCGCCGGCGTCAACGAGTTCGACGAACTGATCGACGACATCTACCATTTCTCCGAAAGCCAGGGCCTGGAGATCGACACGCTGATCCACGAGGAAGGCGCCGGCCAGCTCGAGATCAATCTGCGTCACGGCGATCCGGTCGAGCTCGCCGATCAGGTGTTCATGTTCAAACGCACCATTCGCGAGGCAGCGCTGAAGCATGAGATCTATGCCACCTTCATGGCCAAGCCGATCCAGGGCCAGCCAGGTTCTGCCATGCACATCCACCAGTCGATCATCGACAAGAAGACCGGGCTGAACATCTTTTCGGCGAAGGACGGCTCGGAAACCGACGACTTCTTCCATTTCATCGGCGGCATGCAGAAGCATGTGCCGAACGCACTGGTGATGTTTGCTCCCTACGTCAATTCCTACCGCCGGCTGACGCAGTCGGCCTCGGCGCCGGTCAACAACAAATGGGGCTATGACAACCGCACCACGGCGTTCCGCGTGCCGCGCTCGGATCCGGCGGCGCGGCGTGTCGAAAACCGCATCCCGTCTTCCGACGCCAACCCCTATCTGGCGCTGGCGGCCTCACTTGCCTGCGGGCTGATCGGCATCACCAACAAGATCAAGGCCGAGCCTCCGGTGCTGACCACCGCAAACGCCGATGAGATCGACCTGCCACGCGGCCTGCTCGAAGCCGTCGACCTTTTCGAAGGCGACGAGGAACTGTGCGCTCTTCTGGGCAAGTCCTTTGCCGCAACCTATGCAGCGATCAAGCGGGCGGAGTTCGAGACCTTCATGGAAGTGATCAGCCCGTGGGAGCGGGAGTATCTGTTGCTCAACGTGTGAGCGGCGACTTCGTCGTGTGAATGGTGAATAGTGAATGGTGAGTAGTTTCATATTGGATGGATGAGCGCAGACGTCGTGCGTCTCGCAGCCATTCACCATTCACCATTGGCTGGTGTCCCCATGCCTTACCAATCACCTATCTCCCCCGGTCGCTCTTGGTACGAAGACACAGCCGGACCACGCCCTGAGTACCCTGCCCTGGACGGCGACCGCAGCTGCGACGTCGTCGTGGTCGGCGGAGGCTTCACCGGGCTGTCGGCGGCCGCTCATTTGGCGAAGGCGGGAGCCGACGTCGTTCTGATCGAGGCGCATCGCTTCGGCGACGGCGCTTCAGGGCGCAATGGCGGCCAGCTCGGCACGGGCCAGCGCGCCTGGGCCGAAGAGATGGAGGCCGAATACGGCTTCTCCCGCGCCAAGGCGCTGTTCGACCTTGCCGAGGAGGCGAAAGCGCACCTGCTCGAATTCGCCGCCGTCAACCAGATCGACATCGACTATATGCCCGGCCAGTTGTCCGTGGCGCACAAGCCGCGTTATCTCGACGACTACAAGGCGCATGCCGAGATCATGGCCGGCCGCTTCAATTATCCGCACATCGCCTTCATGGATGCCAGGGAAACGGCCGAACGGCTGGGCTCCACACGCTACTTCGGCGGCACCCGCGACACCGGCACCGGACACATCCACCCGATGAAGCTGGTGATCGGCACGGCAAAGGTGGCGGCAGCGGCCGGCGCGCACCTGTTCGAGCAGACACTATCGACCGGTGTTACCTCCAGCGGCGGCAAGGTCAGGGTGACGACTCCGAGAGGCACCATCACCGCCCAGAAATGCCTGATCGGTGTAAATGCCTATGGCGGCACGCTGGAGCCGGTGAGTGCCGCGCACATCATGCCCATCGGTTCCTTCATCGGCGCGACGGTGCCGCTGGGCGTGGATTCGAAAGTGCTGCCGGGCGGCGAGGCGGTCGACGATTCGCGTTTCGTCGTGCGTTATTTCCGCAAATCCAGGGATGGAAGGCTGCTGTTCGGCGGGCGCGAGGTCTATGGCGTCAACGATCCGAAGGACATCCATGTCCATATCCGCCGGCAGATAGCCGAGCTTTATCCGGAGCTGAGCGATGTCGAGATCACCCATGGCTGGGGCGGCTATGTCGGCATCACCATGCCCAGGAAACCGTTCGTGCGCGAGGTGATGCCCAATGTGATCTCGGCCGGAGGCTATTCCGGCCACGGCGTGATGCTGTCGAACTTCTTCGGCAAGCTCTATGCCCAGACCGTCGCCGGCAACCGCGACAGACTGAAGCTGATCGAGGACCTGAACATCCCGGCTTTTCCCGGCGGCCGGCGATTTAGAACGCCATTATTGTTCTTGGCACTGAACTGGTTTGCCCTGAGGGACCGAATATAGGGAAAGTATCTCATATCAGCCGTGGCTGGTACTGAGCTGATTCTATTGAGCTGTTGGTTGCCGCAGCGAGACGTTGCAGAATCCTTAACAAGAGCGCACAATTCCCCTGAGGGCGCACTGATGCCACAATCAAGGGCAAAGGATGCCGGTTCTGGGCGATTGAACGGGGATTTCTGCGGGCCTGCCCGCTTTGTTGTGGGACCGATGCCGATCGAATGCCGGGCTGCCGGCGCCGATCGAAAGAACACCGGCCCATCTTTTGGAGGTGGCAAGAGTGAACGAGCCCTTCAGTTTCGGCGCGCCGGAACGTCGGCGCTTCGCCATGCAATTCGGTTATGACATGCGGCCCTCCTTCTGGCAGGGGGTGCGCACGAATTCGCATCTGGTGATCGCCGCGGTCGGCACCGCAGCGCTGCTTGGCGTGGCGGGCATAGCGCTTTGGCTGGCATTGCCGGCCAACGACCGGCAAGCGATCGCCAGCACACAGCAGAACGTTCCGACTTTACCGGTCAAGACGACCAAGATTGCCCCGGTCGCGGCGACGGCTGCCGCGGTAGCGGCGCCACAAGCCGCGCGCAAGGGCGACGCGGTTTCATCGACGGTCGCTGTGGGTGGGGCTGCGATGCCGCCGCTGTCGGCCAACGATCCGCGCTGGAATGCGGCGCAATCCAACAGCGACCCTGCCGCGACGCCATCCGATCAGGCGCCTACCGAGCAGGCTGCCGCCAAACCGTCCGATGCCGCGGCATTCGAAGAACCGGCGGCCCAGGGCGACGCCACGACGCAGTTGTCAAAGGTCGCTGCTCCCGCCAATGACGACGACGCGGAAACCGCCGCCATACCGACGCCAAAACCGCAACTTCCAGACGAGCAATCTTCCGCCGCAACGAACGATACCCAGGCCAAGGCCAAGCCACAGAAGGTGGCTGCTGCCGCCGGCACCGGACGCATCCTCTGGACGGTGACAATGCGCAGCGGTCCGCAGAAAAACGCCGCCGCCATGGGGACCGTGCCCGCCAAGTCGTCGGTGCAGGTGGTAAGTTGCAAGAAATGGTGCCAGATCGTCTACAACGGCAAGCGCGGCTGGATCTACAAGAGCTACATCAAGACCGGGGCTTGAGACGCAAGCCGCCAGATCTGGTCAGCCGCCGAGCAACCACCTGAAACGGTGTCTCCTGCGAGCAAGTTTGCGCTTCGCCAGGAAATCCCGGTGTTCCTCGAACGGCACCTCATAGAGGCCGCACATTTGGCAGCTTTCCGACTTGCGGCATATCGGGACCCAGCATTTGACGTCGTGTGTCCAGGCGAGCGCGATCCTTTCCAGATGAAGGTTGGACGAACTTTTCAGCAGAATCAGTTCTCCTGGGACTGCCGTCCGTTTGATATGATCCGAAACTTCCTTGGCAGTGCGAAGCTCAAGGAAACGGCCGCTGTCGCGGTCGGCCTGGCTGGCGCGCGAGCGATGCGCATTGTCGCCGGTATAAATGACCTCATCGGCGATTTCGCGCGCGATGTTGTAGGCGGCGCCGTATTTCCTCGACGAGCCGGCGTAGTCCGATATCTGCCCCAGCACAATGCGCTTGCGAGCACCCTTGGCCTTTGCAATCATCTCCAGGGCAATGTTGAGCGAATGCCAGGGCGCTTTGGCCGTATCGACCAGGAATTTCGGACCCGCGGATACCTCTTGCACCGTAGAGCGGTTGGGCAGTGGTGCAAACGATGCCGTTCTCGCTACGACTTGCTCTGGCGGGACGCCAAGTTCCAAGGCGGCGGCAACAGCCGCTGCAGTCGGCAGCCAGAATTGCTCGCCGGGAAAAGGCGCTTGAATATTCAGGCTGCCACCGCGCCAATGAAGGGTGAACCGCAGCAATTCCGGATACGCGGCATGCACGTCACTCACGCGGTAGTCTGCCTCGCCGGACTGGCCGAAGGTCGCAATCCGGCATTTCGCGCCAGACGCCATGCCGATCACCAGTGGGTCATCGCAATTGAGAACCGCAAGTCCATCAGGTTGGAGTGCCCCGACCAGCGCCCGCTTCTCTCCCGCCACAGCTTCCAGAGTCTTGAACTTGCCGAAATGCTCCAGACGGATCATCGTAACCACCGCCACACTCGGCTTCAGCATCTGCGCCATGGCGCTGATCGTGCCGAAGTCGGAAGCGCCGGCTTCGAAAACGACGTAATCGACTTTGCCGGCCTTCCTCAGGCGCTTGTAAAGCGTTCGGATGAGCGCAGGCATTGTATTGGCCTGGGCCTGTAGATGCACCTTGCCTTGGGCGGCCAGTATGTGTGCAAGCAGGCTGGTGGATGTGGATTTGCCGGAGCTGCCGGTAATGCCGATGAACGTCGCCTTGTTACGCGCCCGCACCCAGCGCGCCTGCAGCCGTCGCAGCGCCCAGCCCAAGTCCTTGCGAATTTTCAGCAATTCCAGTTTCACACCCCGCCAGCTTTTAGCCCAGCCTAATATGCGTCGTGCCAAGTTCCAGAGTCAAACGGGCGCTGGCGTGCTTCAGCCAAAGATTCTAGCGGCCGAGGAGCCGCAGCAGTCTGTGCTTGCGGCGCTTCGATTTTCTCTGCGCCACAAACTCACGGTGCTGCTCAAACGGCACTTCATAGAGGCCGCATTGCTCGCATCCCTCGGTCTTGCCGCATACCGAAACCCAGCACTGGACGTCGTGGGTCCAGGCAAGAGCGACACGCTCGAGGTGCAGATTGGACGAGCTCTTGAGCAGGATCAACTCGTCAGGCTGCGCGGTTTGGGCGATGTAGTCCGACACTTCCCTGGCCGTGCGCAATTCGATGAAGCGGCCGCTGTCGCGATCTGCCTGGTTCGCCTTGGAGCGATGGGCATGATCGCCGGCATAAATCACCTGGTCTGCAATCTCGCGCGCGCTGCTGTAGGCTTGGGCATATCTGTTATTCGAGCCGGAAAAATCCGATAGCTGGCCAAGAACGATACGTTTTCGCCCGAATGTCGATCCGGCTACCATGTCGAAGGCAAGGCTCAGCGAATGCCAGGGCGCCTTTGCGGCATCCACGATGAAGTGGGGGCCACCCGCGACGAGCACCTGGCCGCGATTTTCCAGAGGCTGGAACGTCGCGATCCTGTGCTTGACCATCTGCGCAGGCACGCCCAGCTCAAGAGCGGTTGCCACCGCCGCTGAAGTCGGCAGCCAGAAATGCTCGCCGGGGAACGACGTCTCGATATCGAGCACACCGCCGCGCCAGTGGAGCGAGAACCGCAACGGCTTGGGATAGGAGGCCTCGATATCGCTGACGCGATAATCCGCCTGCTCCGATGTGCCGAATGTGACGGAACGGCAATCGCTCGCCGAGGCCATGCCCATCACAAGAGGGTCATCGGCATTGAGCATCGCGAAGCCGCCCGGCTCCAGCGCCGCGACCAGGGCGCTTTTTTCTCGTGCGACGTTTTCGACAGTCTTGAAACTGGCGCGATGCTCCAGCCGGACCATTGTGACAACAGCCACGTTGGGGCGAAGCAATTCGGCCATGGGCTTCATTGTATCCGGGCCGAATGCAGCAGCCTCGAAGACGACGTAGTCGGTTTTGCCGCCCTTTCCCATTCGCCTGGATAGCGTCGAGACCAACAGTTTCATCGTGTTGGCCAGAACCTGTGTATGGACCGAACCATGACCGGCCAGGATGTGTCCAAGCAGGCTTCCCGCCGTGGTCTTGCCGGAGCTTCCGGTAATGCCGATGAAAATCGCCTTGCTTTGTGCCCGCGCACGCGTGGCCAGGTAAAGCCGCAGCCGCCATCCCAGATCGTAGCGACTTTTCTGCTGCCTGATCTTCATCACCCGCCAACACTATCCACGATCCGTTATGCCTTTCGGGGGATCGAGAAGTCAAACTGGGGTCCGGCGTGACGACGTCAACTGTTCGTTCCTCGGCCGGCCGGCGCACCGATGCGAACTCTTGCCGACATTGCTCTGTCTGCCATGCATTGCGAACAGCGAGGTACTTCCCGAATTGCTCAAATGCAGCGGCCGCCGTCGACCTCCAGCGCCACACCGGTGATGAAGGCGGCTTCGTCCGACGCAAGCCAAAGCGCAGCGTTGGCGATATCGAGCGGCGTCGACAGACGGCCGAGCGGTATCGAGGCACGGAATTTCTCGCGGATCTCCGGCGTGTCAGTGCCCATGAATTTCTCCAGCATGCCGGTCTCGCCGGCGACCGGGCAAAGGCAGTTCACGCGGATGTTCTTGGGCGCGAGTTCGACCGCCATCGACTTGGTCGCGGTGATCGCCCAGCCCTTCGAGGCATTGTACCAGGTGAGCCCCGGCCGCGGCCGCAGACCGGCGGTCGAAGCCGTGGTCAGGATGACGCCGCCGCCCTGCCGCTCCATGATCGGCACCACGGCAAGTGCGGCGTGATAGATCGCCTTCATGTTGACTGAAGTGATCAGGTCGAAGGTCGCCTCGTCGACGTCGAGCATGTCGCCATTGCGATGGGTGTAGCCGGCATTGTTGACCATGATATCGATGCGGCCGAAGGCGCTTTTTGCGGCATAGACCATCTCGTCGAATTCGGAACGCTGCGAAACGTCGGTCTGGGTCCAGATCGCGGCCTGGCCGATCTCTGCTGCAACGCGCTCCGCGCCCTTGGCGTTGAGGTCGGCGACGACGACCTTGGCGCCCTCTTCGGCAAAGCGCCTGGCCATGCCTTCGCCGAAACCTGACGCAGCACCCGTCATGACGGCGACCTTGTTTTCCAGACGCATGCTTTTTCCGCTCATTGAAGACCCACCTCGCAAGCGCATTTTCCTTTTTGTTTGATGCGTGTCTGTCTCCCAGAACCGCTTCGCACTTCTGGGCGACACGCATTAGCTTTCGTCACATTCCCGCTTTATGTTGCAGGCGCGAAAGCCCCGGGACCATCGCTTGACGAAAAGCCTCCGGGGAGCAGCCAGTGTCAAGGCACATTTGGAGCGAATCAATATGCAGTGATTTGGCCTCGATGTGACACCATGGCACTGGATAGTTTAAATCGATTAGATTATATCCTGCCGCGTCACAGCGAGCGGCGTCAAAGCGGACAGACCATGACCAGCCAGATCATTCCCGTCGAGCCTTTCGACTTCATCATTTTCGGTGGCACCGGCGACCTGTCGGAACGCAAGCTGCTGCCCTCGCTCTACCACCGCCAGCGCGACCACCAGTTTTCCGAGCCGACCCGCATCATCGGCACCTCGCGCTCCAAGATGAGCGACGAGGAATTCCAGGCTTTCGCCAAGCAGGCGATTTCCCAGCATGTTAAGCCGGCCGACATCGACGCCGAGGAACTCAAGACATTTCTTGCCCGGCTGTCCTACGTATCGGCCGACGCGACGACTGGTGCCGGCTTCGACAAGCTGAAAAAGGCGATCGGCGAAAGCGACCGCATCCGCGCTTTCTATCTGGCGGTGGCGCCGGCGCTGTTCGGCGACATCTCGCACCAGCTGAAAGCCCACAATCTCATCACGCCGAATTCACGTATCGTGCTGGAGAAGCCGATCGGCCGCGACCTCGATTCGGCGCGCAAGCTCAACGACGTGGTTGGAGACGACTTCCACGAAAGCCAGATCTTCCGCATCGACCACTATCTCGGAAAGGAGACGGTGCAGAATCTGATGGCGCTGCGCTTTGCCAACGCGCTCTATGAGCCGCTTTGGAATTCTGCCCATATCGACCATGTGCAGATCACGGTGGCCGAGACCGTCGGTCTTGAAGACCGCGTCACCTACTACGACAAGGCCGGCGCGCTGCGCGACATGGTGCAGAACCACATGCTGCAGCTGCTCTGCCTGGTTGCCATGGAGGCGCCATCGTCGATGGATGCCGATGCCGTGCGCGACGAGAAGCTGAAGGTGCTGCGGGCGCTGAAGCGCATCAACGGCAATGAGGCACCCAAGCACACCGTGCGCGGGCAGTACCGCGCCGGCGCCTCTGCAGGCGGCGCGGTGAAAGGCTATGTCGAGGAACTCGGCAAAGACAGCTCCACCGAGACCTTCGTCGCCATCAAGGCCGAGATCGGCAATTGGCGCTGGGCCGGCGTGCCGTTCTATCTCCGGACCGGCAAAAGGCTGGCGACCCGCGTTTCGGAAATCGTCATCGAGTTCAAGCCGATCCCGCATTCGATCTTCGGCGACAGCGCCGGGCCGATCTCAGCCAACCAACTGGTGATCCGGCTGCAGCCCGACGAAGGCGTCAAGCAGTTCATCATGATCAAGGATCCAGGCCCGGGCGGCATGCGGCTGCGCCAGATTCCGCTCGACATGAGCTTTGCAACATCTTTCGACGGTCGCGCGCCGGACGCCTATGAACGGCTGATCATGGATGTTATCCGCGGCAACCAGACGCTGTTCATGCGCCGCGACGAGGTCGAGGCGGCATGGAAGTGGATCGACCCGATCCAGAACGCCTGGGAAAGCGCCAGGCAGGAGGCGCAAGGCTATACGGCCGGCACATGGGGTCCCTCGGCCTCGATTGCGCTGATCGAACGCGACGGGCGGACATGGCACGAAAGCAATTGAGCGAGCCCGTCTATAACTGGAACGGCTTTGCCGGGCGCCAGGACCTGGCGGCAGCCCTTGCCGGCAATGTCGCGGCGCGCCTGACCAAGGCCATCGACGAGCGCGGCACGGCCCTGCTTGCCGTTTCCGGCGGCACCACGCCGGCAAAGTTCTTTGCAGCACTTTCGGCCATTCCGATCGCCTGGAACAAGGTGACGGTGACGCTGGTCGACGAACGGTTCGTGCCGGCCTCCTCGCCGCGCTCGAATGCGGGGCTGGTGGCGGCCAACCTGCTGCAGAACAAGGCGGCTGCCGCGCACTTCGTGCCGCTCTACCATGAGGCGGCAAGCATCGAGACCGCCGCGGCGGCCGACGATGCGGCGCTGAAGGCTCTGCCCTGGCCCCTCGATGTCGTCGTGCTCGGCATGGGCGGCGACGGCCACACCGCCTCGTTCTTTCCCGACGCCGAGAATCTCGGCGATTTGCTCGACCCGGCCTCATCAAGGATCGTGCTGCCGGTTCACGCGGCAAGCGCCGGCGAACCCCGGTTGACGCTGCCGCTGGCGCGGATCGTCGGCGCCGGCTTCATCGCGCTGCATATAGAAGGCGAGGACAAGCGCACCGCCTTCGACGGTGCGATGGGACCGGGTGCGAAAAAGCCCATCCGCAAAGTGCTCGAAGCGGCACCCACCCCGGTAGAGGTGTTCTGGGCACCCTGATTTCACGCAAAGTAGTCCCGGCAGACGGTGGAGGACGTTCTTCCGGGGCTCGAAAGGACCGACCATGACAGCCAGACGCGACATCGAAGCCATCACGGAACGCATCCGCCAACGCTCGAAAGCCGGCCGCGAGCGCTATCTCGGCCGCATCGCCGAGGCCTCCAGCCGCACCGCCAACCGCGGCGTCCTGTCTTGCGGCAACCTCGCGCATGGCTTTGCCGTCTGCAGCCCGTCTGAAAAGCTGGCGCTCGGCGCCGACAAGGTGCCGAACCTCGGCATCATCACCTCCTACAATGACATGCTGTCGGCGCATCAGCCCTTCGAAACCTTCCCGGCGCTGATCAAGGAAGCCGCGAAGGAAGTTGGCGGCATCGCGCAAGTGGCCGGCGGCGTGCCCGCCATGTGCGACGGCGTGACCCAGGGACAGCCCGGCATGGAGCTGTCGCTGTTTTCGCGCGACGTCATCGCCATGTCGGCGGCGATCGGCCTGTCGCACAACATGTTCGACGCCGCCGTCTATCTCGGCGTCTGCGACAAGATCGTACCGGGGCTTGTGATCGCGGCTCTCACCTTCGGCCATCTGCCGGCGGTGTTCGTGCCGGCCGGGCCGATGACGACGGGCCTGCCCAATGACGAGAAGGCCAAGGTTCGCCAGCTCTATGCCGAGGGCAAGGCCGGACGCGCAGAACTGCTCGAAGCGGAGTCTAAATCCTATCACGGGCCGGGCACCTGCACCTTCTATGGCACCGCCAACTCCAACCAGATGCTGATGGAGATCATGGGCCTGCATACGCCCGGCGCGTCCTTCGTCAATCCAGGCACGCCGCTGCGCGACGCGCTGACGCGCGAGGCGACCAGGCGAGCCCTGGCGATCACCGCGCTCGGCAACGCCTACACGCCGGTAGGCCGCATGATCGACGAGCGCTCTTTCGTCAATGGCGTCGTCGGCCTGCACGCCACCGGCGGCTCTACCAACCACACCATCCATCTCATCGCCATGGCGGCGGCCGCCGGCATCACGCTTACCTGGCAGGACATTTCCGACCTGTCGGAAGCGGTGCCGCTTCTCGCGCGCGTCTATCCGAACGGGCTTGCCGACGTGAACCATTTCCATGCCGCCGGCGGGCTCGGCTTCCTGATCCGCGAATTGCTCGACGAAGGCATCCTGCATGAGGATGTGCAGACGGTATGGGGCGAAGGCCTGAGGCCCTATGCGGTCGAGGCCCGGCTCGGCGAAGATGGCGGCGTCGTGCGTGAAGCCTCGCCGCTGCAGAGCGGCGACGAGAAGGTGCTGGCGCCGTTCAAGAAAGCCTTCCAGCCGACCGGCGGCCTGAAGGTGCTCGCCGGCAATCTCGGCCACGCCGTCATCAAGACGTCCGCCGTGAAGCCGGACCGCCGCGTCATCGAGGCGCCGGCCAAGGTGTTCGACAGCCAGCAGGGACTGAACGAAGCCTTCAAGGCCGGCACGCTGACCGGCGACTTCATCGCCGTCATCCGCTTCCAGGGCCCGAAGGCAAACGGCATGCCGGAACTGCACAAGCTGACCACCGTGCTCGGCATCCTGCAGGATCGTGGCCAGCGCGTCGCGCTGGTCACGGACGGGCGCATGTCTGGCGCTTCCGGCAAGGTGCCGGCGGCGATCCATGTAACGCCGGAAGCGGTCGAGGAAGGGCCGATCGCCAGGATCCATGACGGCGACATCATCCGGCTCGACGCCGATGCCGGCACGCTGGAAGCGCTGGTGCCGGGGCCTGAGCTCGCGCTGCGCCGCACGGCCGACATCGATCTCATCGGCAACGAGTTCGGTTTCGGCCGCGAACTGTTCGCCGGTTTCCGCCAGCTGGTCGGCCGCGCCGACCATGGCGCCAGTGCTTTCGCCACTGCCTGACCAGATTGCCTTATCCATGAAAAAGGGCGACTCGTGGCCGCCCTTTTTTGCGTTCGTCCATACGATCCTATTGCACCGTGAGCTCGGCTCGCTCGCCGGCCTTGACCGTTACGGTGCCTTCCTTCGAGCTGTTGTCCGACTTCTCCGAAACGACCACATAATCGCCGGTCGCTATCGCCGCCTGATACTTCTGGTCGTAAGCGTAGCCAAGCGACTTGCGATTGCCGTTGATGTCTTTCTTAGCCTCGAAAATCTCGATCTTTGAAGCGCCGGGCGCGGTGATTGCCAGCACGCCGGCGTTCATGGCGACCTTCACATCCTGGAATTCGCCGACCTTGACGGTGAACGGCCGCTCGACGACCGCGAGGTCGACCGTCGCAATCAACACATAGTCATCGGCCGGCAGATCGAACTTGCTGTCAGGGCCATAGGAGTAGGTCACCTCTTCCCTGGTCCCGTCGATCTTCTTTTTCGCCTTGAAGACCTTGAAGCCGATGCCTGAACCATCGGCCTTGTCGCCGCCGGCGACATAGTAGGCGTTGGCCACGACATGCCCGACGCCGACGATGATGTCCTTTTCGACCGTCTTGCCGGCAGCGAGCGGAATCGTCTCGGTAGCCACGCCCTGGCCGATGGTGACAGTCACTTTCTCGTCGCCGGCCGGCAACACCACCTTGGTGGTGCCATAGTAGGTCGCGGGGTTATCGGCGCCCGGATAGTCGATCACGACAGCCGCGCCATCGACAACATCCGCCCCCACGCTTGGTCGCGGATGAATGATGAGCGTGCCGGCATTCAGGGTGAAGAGCGGCTTGTAGATCTGGCTTGCCTCGACCTTGAGCTTTTGTTCGGTCTTGGCCTCCCCGTCGCGCGCGACGATGATGTAGTCGCCCGGCTCCAGATTGCCCTTGTAGGCGCCGTATTCGGTGGTGACGTTGTAGCCGCGCGTGCCATCGGCCTTGGCCTTGTAGACCTCCCAGGCATTGCCGTCGGTGATCGGATCGCCGCCTTCCGCCATGACCACGCTCGGGATGAAATTGAATTCGGGCTTTGCCGGTTCAGGGGCAGGCGCCGGAGCGGGTTCGGGTGCCGGCGCCGGAGCCGGCGCGGCGACGGTTTCGACCAGTGCTTCCTGCAGCGCCTTCTCGTCCGAGGCCTGGATATATTTGCCGCCGGTGTTGTCGGCAAGGCAGGCGATCTGCTTGCCCTCGTCAGCGGTCAGGCCGAAGCCGACGACGTCGACGGTGAAATCGACGCCTGAGGCCTCCAGTTCCTTGCCCAGCGCGCACGGGTCACCTTCGCAGGTTTCAAGCCCATCGGTGATGAGAACCACGGTCGCCTTGTCCTCGGTGTATTTCAGAGCTTCGGCCGCCTGCTTGACGGCTGCGGTCAGCGGCGTCTTGCCGAGGAATTTCAGGCTGTCGGCAGCGGCCGAAATGGCGCTGGCCGAGCCGGCTTGCGGCGGCACGATCAGTTCGATGTCGTCGCAGCTGCCCTTTTCGCGGTGGCCATAGGCCATGAAGCCGATCTCGTCGTCGCCCGGGACCGACTGCAGCACGGTCCTCAGCGATTCGCGCGCGATCTCGAGCTTCGGCTTGCCGTCGATCTGGGCCCACATCGAGCCCGAAGCGTCAAGAATGATGATGACCTTGTTGGCGGCAAAGCCGAGCGAAGTCATCGACAAAAGGAGCAGCGCCGCAGCGACGCTCCGCAAAAGTCCCGCCATGGAAATCTCCTTGAGACCGCCCTCTGATCCGCGCCGGAAGCTATTTGACGGCGCGTCCGGGCACAAGCCCCGGAGCGGGTCACGAACGGTTGCGTGTAACAGGATCGGCGCCGGCCGAGGCCTGTTCCGACGCCGGCTCAGCACCGCGTCAGTACGTGGTGCGCCGCTCTTCGGAAGGCGGACGGCCGAACTGCAGCCGATAGCTCTGCGCGAAATAGGAGTGCGAGGTAAAGCCGGTGGCAATGGCCACGTCGAGGATCGGCATGTTGGTCTGGCGCAGCAGTTCGCGCGCCCGCTCAAGCCTGAGCCGCATGTAGTAACGACCGGGCGTGACGCTCAAATGGCGCAGGAACAAGCGCTCGACCTGGCGCACCGACAGGCCCGCCGATTTGGCAAGCTGCACGGCTGATAGCGGCTCGTCGAGATGGTCGGCCATCAGTTCGACGATGCGCCTTAGCTTCTCCGACTTGCCGGTCAGGTCGCGCTCCGGCCCGACGCGCTGGCGGTCGCCGGCGGAGCGGATGCGCTCATGCTGGAACTGGTTGGCAACGCCGTTGGCGAGGTTCGAGCCGAAGTCGCCACGCACGATCTCCAGCATCAGGTCGATCGAGGTGGTGCCGCCGGCGCAGGTGTAGCGCTTGCGGTCGATCTCGAAGACGTTGCCGGTGCAGTTGATCTCGGGAAAGCGCTCGACGAAGCCGGCGCGGTTTTCCCAATGGATGGTGCAGCGATAGCCTTCGAGCTGACCGGCTTCGGCGAGGAGATAAGAGCCCACCGACAGCGCGCCGAGCGCATTGCCGCGCCGGCCCCAGCTGCGCAGCGCCGCCAGCACCTTGCTCTTGCCGGGGAACTCGACCGACAGGCCCACCGACACGAACAGGATATCGACCGGCGGCAAATCGGCGACGGCATAGTCGATCTTGAGCGGCAGACCGTTGGAGGCCATGACGGGATCGCCGTCGGCCGAGACCGTCGTCCAGCCATAGAAATCGCGGCCGAGCAGGCGGTTGGCCGAGCGGAAGGTATCGATCGCCGCTGCCAGCGAAAACATCGAAAACTTGTCGACCAGCAGGAACGCGAATTGCCGGCCCCCTTGAACGGGATCATCCACGACCGGCCGTTCAGAGGGTATAGTAAGGTTCGGCAAAGAAGCTGCTTTCTGGGTCAGAAGGAAGGCCGCTTCAAGCCGGCCGCAAGGTAGGCTGAGGCTAACGTATTGGCCATCAGCATGGCAATGGTCATCGGTCCGACACCGCCGGGCACGGGGGTGATGGCGCCGGCGGCCTTGGCCGCTTCGGCATAGGCTACATCGCCCACGAGGCGGGTTTTGCCTTCGCCCTTCTCGGGTGCGGCAATGCGGTTAATCCCGACATCGATCACGGTGGCGCCGGGCTTGACCCAGTCGCCCTTGATCATTTCGGGCCGGCCGACGGCGGCAACCAGAATGTCGGCTGTGCGGGCCAGCGCCGGCAGATCCTTGGTGCGGCTGTGGGCGATGGTGACGGTGCAGTTGGCGGCAAGCAACAGATTTGCCATCGGCTTGCCGACGATGTTGGAGCGGCCGACGACGACCGCGTTGAGGCCGGAAAGATCCTTGCCGCGCACGCGTTCGATCAAAAGCATGGAGCCGGCCGGCGTGCAGGGCACGAAGGCTGTTTCGAGTTCGCCGGTGCCGAGCTTGCCGACATTGATGAAATGAAAGCCGTCGACATCCTTTTGCGGTGCGATGGCCTGGATGATCTTGCCGGCATCGATATGGGCGGGAAGCGGCAGCTGCACCAGAATGCCGTTGATGGCCGGATCGGCGTTGAGTTCGCCGATGATCTTCAGCAGTGCCGCTTCGGACGTGTCGGCCGGCAGCGTGTGCTGCAGCGAATGAAAGCCGCATTCCTTGGCGGTGCGCGACTTCGACGCGACATAGACCTGGCTTGCCGGATCCTCGCCGACGATGACCACCGCTAAGCCGGGCTGGGCCTTTCCCTTGGCGACCATGTCCTCGGTCAAGGCCTTGACCTTCTGAACCACGTCTGCGGCGACGATCTTTCCGTCAATCACTTCGGCCATGAACCATCCTCGACATCATTCCAGCCAAGGCGCGGCGCGCGCCTTGAACGTTGCTTCGTGCATGTCGTTGTTCCAAACGTTCCGCCCATTCGGGTAAAGCCCGACGGCAGCGCTTTTTGGGCGCCATGCTGCGCGGCATTGTCACGAAATTTGGCCTAAGCAATCCCGTCAAAGCGCCGTCACATGCCGTAAACTCGAAACCGGCAGCTTTTATTCTGTGCTGACGGGCTCAGAGCGACTCATCCTTTCACGGAAAGGCTGAACCGCTCTATTTCTTGTTTTGACGCAATTCCCAAGGGAAAGCGCGCTACGCGCTTTTCCCGGGAAAACCGTTTCACACTTTTCCTGGAATTGCTCAGAAATAGCGGCGGTGCGAACGGCTTTCGGTGAGTTCGCGCACCGCTTCGCGAAATTCGCGCAGGCTGGCGCGGATATCGTCGATTTGCGCCTGCTGGTCTTCCGGCGCCGCCCCAGCGGGCTGCGGAGAAGACCACTGCTCGGACGCCGCGGGCATCGGCTGAGCCTGCGAATAGGCATAGTCAGCCGGCTGACGAGGCTGCGCGTAGCCAGGCTGCTGCGCAGGGGAATTGGCGTGCGGAACCTCGTTCCGGAAGTCCGGCTGGCGATAGCCCACAGGCTCCTGCACCGGCCTTGTATATTCGGCGGCTGGTTGGGCGCGGTAGGTCTCGACGGGTTCGCCTGACGTCCCGCTACCCGGCGCGGCTTTGCGCATCGCCGAGAACAGTCCGTCGAACAGACCTGGGCTCCGGGCGGGAGCGGCCGCGGTCGGCAACACCGGAGGTGCTGCCGGTGGCGGCGCCACAGGCAGCGGCGCGCGATAGACCTTGTCCTCGACCGGAGGGCGGCGCTCGTCCATTCTGCCGCGCGAACGCGAATTGGCAGCGCCGCGCAGGCTGGCAAAGGCGCCGCGCATGGCGCCGACACCGATGCCCGAAGCAAGCCCGAGCAGCAGGCCGGCCATCGCTATTACAGCCCGCGACGGTCCGTTGGGTTCGAGCGGCGGTTGCGCGGGGGTCATCAGATTGATGTTGGTGGTGTTGATGTTTTGCTGTTCGCCGGTCTCCTTGGCGCGCAGAAGGTACTGTTCGTAGACGGAGCGTTTGGCCGTGGCATCACGCTCCAGTTCGCGCAGGCTGACCAGATCGCTGTTGACGTCGCCGCTCTGGACCTTTGCCTGAGCCAGGCGGGAAGCGAGATCCTGCTCAAGCTGGACCGAGCGCTTCAAGTCGACCTGCAGCGACGAGGCGATGCGGCGCAGTTCGCCTGCGATGCGCTCGCGCGAGCCGTCGAGCTGGGCACTGAGCGCCTGGTATTCGGGATGACGCGGTCCCAGACGCACGGCGGCGCGGTCGGCATCCTGCTTCAAAACTGCATATTGCGCGCGCAGTTCGCTCATCGTGTTGGAATTGATTTCTTCCGGCAAGGTGCCGTTGATGACCGAATTGACGTCCAGCGAACGCGCCGACGCGGCCCGGGCATTGAGTTCCAGCGTACGGGCCCGGGTGACTGAGAGCTGCTCGTTGAGCTTCAGCATCTGGTCGTCGCTGATCAGATGGCCCTGCGCGTCGACGAGATCATGCGTGGCCCTGAAATCCTCGACCTTGCGCTCCGCTGTCTCGACATTCTTGCGCAGGTCATCGAGCTTGGCCGTCAGCTGGTCCGTCGCGCGCCCGGCCATCCCGAACTGGTATTGGGCCGCCTCCTGCTGGAAAACGTCCCTGGTCCTATTGGCTATCTCCGCCGATTTGTCGGCGCTTTGAGTGGTGGCGCTGATGGAAACGACAAAGCTCTTGCCGCTGCGCTCAACCGACAGGCTCTTGGCCAGATTGCCGACCGCCAGCGCCTGGCGGCGCACTTCACCGCCGCCGCCAGGGCCATCCTGGCGCGACAGTATCGAGCGAATGAGCGACAGGACGCCAAGGCCGCCAGAGCCCTGTCCGTTGAATTCCGGATCGTCGACGAGATTGAGATCGGCCACGACCTTGTCGAGGACCTTGCCGGATGTCACCATCTTGATGCGGGTTTCGACAACAGCCAGCGCCGCATCGGGCTGCCCGACCGGTTGGGTGAGATCGTTGTCGGAAAGCTTCAGGTCGCCTGGCTCGATGACCATCTGTGTGGTGGCTTCGTATTTCTTCGGTGTCGAAACGGCGACGGCGACGCCGAGCACCGTCCCCAATATCGTCGTCGAGACGATCAGCAACTTGGAACGACTAATGCCGCGGACGACCTGGAGCGGATCGATCAGCGGTTTCCATTCCTGCCCGTCATCGTCGTCGCGGTCCGGTCGCTGCTCGTGGAAAGAGCGGCGCTCATAGGCCGCGCGGGAGCGAGGCTCCTGACGCCGGCCGGAAACAGGCTCCTCACGCGCGCTGGCGGCCGAAACGGGTTCGCCGTCGGCCTGGAACTGCGGCGGCTCGGGCGGTGACGTTGGCGCCGGATTCGACCGCGCCTCGCGTTGCGATCGGGCTATGCGGTGACGCGTGGCGGCATCCTCGCGCCATGACGGATCCACCCGGTCACCGATCGAGACCGCCGACGCATCCGCCGCCTCATCGCCGCGCACAGCTTTGCCGAGCGCCAGGAGGGAGCGCTCGCGCCTCCAGTCTTCACGGTTTTCCCTGTCGACCATTGTCTCGAAACTTTACCTTCGACGGCGCGGGAGCGGCGGTCGGCCAATCGTTAAGTCACGCTAAACAGGCATGGGAAACAAAAGGTTAATTTCCGAAGTCTGCAAGTGAAAGTTTCTCGCTTCGCCACGCATTGCCGGGATCTGTAAAATGGGGTCAGAACCGCACGTTAAGCTTTCCGGCTTACGGCTTTCCTCGATATGACGCAGGCCAGCGACATACCGCAAAGGCGGACACTCGCCCGCATCGGCACCTTCCTTGCCGAAAGACGGGGGCTGGTTCGCGACTATCTTTCAGCCATCAGCGGCGCCGGCGGGCGGCTGGTGTTCTCGCTTGCCTATTTCATCGCACTTGCCAACACGCTGTCGATTGCCGAGTTCGGCATGTTCGCCACCGCCTCGGCGGCCGGCGTCATGCTGTCGCGCATCCTCGCTTTCGGCTTCATCTCGGCGCTTTACCGCACAGCCACCATCCGCCCCAATCTGATCGGCACCTTCACCGCCGGCTTCCTTTTGCTTGGCGCCGTGTCCTTACCACTGCTGGCGGCGGCCTCCTGGGGCGTCTACCTGATCTTCTTCGCCAGCACCGTGCCTCTGGCCGTCTTTGCCGCAATCGTCTTTGCCGAAGCGCTTTTGTGGCGGCCGGTCGAGGTGGTGCTGATCGTCAACAACGGGCTCGGCAAATTCGGCCGCGCCGCGGTGCTGTCGATCGTGACCACGGCGTTCCGTGCGCTGGGCGCCGTGCTGTTCATGCTGTCGGGGCAGCACAGCGTCTGGATCTGGTCATTGTTCTACATCGGCGCCAACGCCGCCTCGCTGCTGCTGGCCTTCGGCTTCTATTATCCACGCCAGCGGCTGAGGCTGCGCACCGAGCTGTATCTCAGGCGGCTTGCCGATTCGATCTATGTTGCCGGCGCCGAAGTGCTGTTCTACCTGCAGTCGGAATTCGACAAGCTGCTCGTCCTGGCGATCGGCGGGCCGCATCTGGCCGGCATCTATGCCATCATCATGCGGCTGGTCGACCTGACGGCAATACCGATCCGCACCTTCTCGATGATGCTGGTGCAGAAGATGATGCGGTCGCCGGAGCTGTTGTCGCGACTGCGGGTCAAGAGCGGTATCGAAGCCGGCGTGTTCCTGGTATCGACATTGGCGCTGGCCGCACTCGGCATCGTGCTGCATTTCTTCCCCAATGCACTTGGCCGGAATGTCGCCGAGGCGGCGCCCTTGGTGGCATTGGCAATCGGCGTGCCGGGACTGCGCAACCTGGTCGAATACCAGGCCGAGCTGCTGTTCGCGCGCGGCCAGACCGCGCTCAGGGCGCTCAACCTCGGCCTGCTGGCGGGGCTGAAGGCGGTGCTGTTGACCTATGTGCTGACCACGATTGCCGACACGCCCAGGCTTGTCGTATCGCTCAATGTCGTCTTCCTGCTGCTCTATCTCGCCTCGGCGCTGCTGACCTATTCGGCGCTGCGCAAGCCCGCCAAGGCAATCTAAGCCAATCCGATCAGGCGGCGGATGCGGCCGATATCGGTGCCGATGAAGGATTGCATGCCGATCGCCACCTGCCCCGGTGCCATAGCGGCGACGAAGCTGCGGAATTCGTCATCCGACAGCGCCTCCCCGGTCCAATGCACGCGGCAGAATTCCTCCGAGCCGTGGAAATGGCCGGCGCCCCCCAGCACATCGTCGACATAGCGGCCATAGATCATGCATTCGGAGAACCGGCGCACTGAAGCGATGACCTCGACCCAGCCGCGCGCGTGCACCTTCTCGATCTCGGCGCACATCGCCGTCACGGTCTGACGGCGCCAGGCGATCAGCGTCGAAATATAGTCGTGGTTCGAAACCTCGGATGCATCGATACCAATCGCCGAGGCCGCATTGCGCGACCAGATGCGATGCTCGTCGTGACCGTCGCTCGACAGCACGCCGTCGCGCCGGAACAGCCGCACCTTGCCGTCGCGCCAGAAGGCGCTCAGATCGAATGGCTTGAGGAAGGCGACGTCGGAATCGCAGAAGACCAGCACGTCTTCTCCAGCATGCGCAGCGATGGCGATGCGGCGCAGCTGCTGCACATGCCAGCCGCGCAGCGGCTGGGTCTTGAGACTGAGCCAGATGCGACGGCGAAAGAGGCTCATCGGATCGTCGAACACACGCAGCCAGCGCGGCAGCAGGTCGCGCTCGTCGACAACGCTGCGGCGGTCGTTTTCCAACTGGCGAAACAGCGCCACGTCGCGGTGCTCGACCAGAATGTAATGATGCGCCACGCCGGAGACATGGCGGTCGAGGGTCTCGCACAACAGGCGGCAGCGTTCGAAATCCGGCGCATAGCTGGCGGTCACCACCGCCGCCGTCGGCGTTTGCGGCAGGGCACCGGTCTCGGCTGCAGGGCTCGGCACGACGCGGCTGTTCACCGCAACTCTCCGGCGGGCTCGGGCCGACGCGAGAATTTCTGCCTGACGACACGCAGCAGGAACACCGGATTGCCGACGACGTAGCGGCGCCACAGCCGGCCGGGCTCGATGCACAGACGGAACAACCATTCGAGCCTCAGCTGGCGCATCCACAGAGGCGCCCGCGGCACCGTGCCGGAGAGAAAATCGAGCAGCGCGCCGACGGCGATCGGCAGCGTGCAGTGGCGGGCATCGATATGACGGGCGATCCACAATTCCTGGCGCGGCACGCCCATGGCCACAAGCAGCACGTCGGGCCGCAATGCCTCGATGCGATCGACGATCGCCTGCTCTTCGGCGGGGGAGAAATAGCCGTCATGGATGACGACGAATTCGTGCTGCACCGCCAGAGCGGCTAGCCTGACCGACGCCGCCTCGGCGTTGGCGCGGGTGGCGCCAAGCAACCCGACGGTCAGCGGCCTCGCCGATGCCTGCAGAAAGGCCGGAATGAGATCAGTGCCGTTGAGATTGTCCGGGAACGGCGCGCCGTAGAGCAGCTTTGCCGCCAGATCGACGCCAACGCCGTCAGGCAGGATGAGGAAATCGTCGAGCGCCTCGGCAAAGACCGGATCGGTAGAGGCGATGTTGGCGTTGTGAGCGTTGAGAAAACTGACCTTCGTGAAGCGCCGCTCGGCAATCAGACGAGTGAGCAGCGCGATCGCGTCATCCCAGCCGATGGCAAGGACCGAAATGCCAAGGATCGTCTTCAGCGTATCGAGCCCGAAGGCGGCGCGGGCGGTGTGCATGTTCATGCAAACACCTCCTCCCCCACCGGCCCGAGCTTTTCCAGGCCGAGCCTGATGGCGGCATCCAGTGCCTTGATCTGCCGGCGATGGAAGGCGCTGCCATCGACATCCCTGACATCGGCCGCCGCTGCCTCCAGCGCGCCGGCGAAGGCGGCCGGATCGTCGGTGACGAAACAATTTGCCGGGCGATGATCGATGCCGCGCAGCGAACGGCTGGTGGCGACCGACGGCAGGCCGAGTTCGAAGGTTTCGATGGTCTTGAGCTGAACGCCGCTGCCCGCGGTGCTGATCAGTGGGATGACGGCGGCGCCGCGCACGAAATCCTGGGCGTCGGGCACGCGGCCGACAAATTCGACACCGGGATGGGCAGAGGTGATATCCGACGGCATGTTGCCGGCGACCCTGATGCGAAAGCTCCGGCGAAGATGCGGCACGACTTTTTCCAGGAACCAGTCGAGGCCGATGCGGTTCGGCTGCCAGGTCCAGGTGCCGATCAGCGCCGCGTCGCAATCGATGCGGCGCGGCTTGACCGGCTTTGGCGCCGTGGCAGTGGTCACCAGCGGCAGCACCGCCGAGCGGTCGTCGCTGGCAACGCCGAGTGCGGCGCGGTCTTCCTCGGCCAGCGTGAAGACGAAGCGAGCCCGGCGGCAGAGCCGCTCCTCCATGGTCTTGAGCAGCCTGGCCTCGCGGGCAAACAGCAGGCGCTGGAAGCGACTGTTTGCTGCTGCCGCATTCTCTTTGGCCGAACCATGTTCGACATTGTGGGCGACGAAAATCGAGGGACGGTCGGCGAACAGTTTTTCAAAGGCGCCGGCGAACTGCACCGAATTCAGGACATAGCCGTCGAAGGGACCGGCGCGCTCGATCGCGGCACGGACTTCGCTGTCGGAAACCGCGCGCAGCTTCACGGAAGCGAAGGTGAGCCCTGACAGCACCGCCTTGCCAAGCCAGGCGAGCTTCTGCCGCGCCGAGGCGCTTTCCGTGCGCACGTCGACGGCGCCGAGCACGAAGGTGTTTTCGGGGTCGCTGGGCGCCTTGCCCGGCCAGATGAAGCCAATGACGGTGACGCGCACGCCGGCGCGCCGCAAGGCGGCGATGATCGCAGCATTGGCGATCTCATAGCCCGAAGCGAGAGCGCCGTCGGGCACGATCGATGTGGCGAACAGCAGATGCATCTCACCTATCCAGGCGTCAGCCACTAGCAAAGCTGGGTGAACCCTTGATTAAATCACGCAACGCAACGGCTGAAAGGCGCGGACCGGCAGGCGCCGCTGCGAAAGGTGATTAACGAAACGTTATCGTCGCGGTGTTATCGAAAGCCAGATTCAAAACATGCGGCTGGAGCGGATGATCCCTTTGCCATCGGACGGTTCGGTTTCGATTGCGGGACGCTCTCCGGGGCTCGCCGCAGAGACGATGGAAGCCGTCGTCACGCTGCCGACCTTCAAGCGGCCGCAACTGCTGCTCGAAACGCTGGCGTCGCTCAAGGCACAGCAAACCAGCCGGCGCTTCGCCGTCATCGTCATCGAAAACGAGGCCGAGGCGCGTGAGGGCGCCCAGGCGGCCGTGCCGCTGTTCGAACGCGACGATATGAAGGGCATGGTCATCATCGCGCATGAGCGGGGCAATTGCAGTGCCTACAATGCTGGCTGGCAGACGGCGATCCTGCATTTTCCGGATTTCCGCCACCTGCTGGTCATCGACGATGACGAGATCGCCGACGCGGACTGGCTGGAGCGCATGTGCAGGACGGCGGAGACGCTTGGCGCCGACATTGTCGGTGGCCCGCAAGTGCCGGTGTTTACCGATCCTGCTCACGCCAAATGGGCCGAGCACCCGGTGTTTGCGCCGCCCTATCGCCAGACCGGGCGCGTGGCCGCACTCTATTCCTCGGGCAACCTTCTGGTCGGGCGCAATGTGCTCACCATCATGGGGCCACCCTTCCTCGACCTGCGGTTCAACTTCATGGGCGGCGGCGATTCCGACTTCCTCAGCCGCTCGGCGCAGAAAGGTTTCGTGCTTGGCTGGTGCGCCGAGGCAAAGGTGCGCGAAGGCGTTCCGGCCCGGCGCGTCGAGGCTGACTGGATCCGCGCCCGATCCTTACGCAACGGTGTAATCTCGACGCTGGTCGAAAAGAAGAAGCGCGCCGGCACGCCATTCGCCGGCGCCAAGGTGTTTGCAAAAAGCCTGGCGCTGCTGATAGCCTCGCCCGTGCGCGGCGCAATCAAATTGGCGCGGACAGGATCGCTGTCGACGGCGCTTTACCCCGTCTATGTCTCGCTCGGCCGCGTGCTTGCCGAATTCGGATACGCCAATGAGCAATACAGGCAGCCTGAGAAGAACTGACGAGCTGCTGCTGGGCGGCATCGTCACCCGCGACGGCGTGGCGACGGCGATTGCCGCGCTGTTGTTTGCCGTCGTCATCGTGTCGTTCCGGCCGTTTCAGCCGGCAGGCGCGGAACTGACCGGCGACGGCGGCGACATCGTCAACCAGCTCGGCTTCAGTTCGCTCGGCGCCATTTCGACCTTCTCACTGCTGACGTTCGCCGACCCCAAGATGGTGCGCTCGCTGCTCAGCCCGTCCTGGATCCTGATGCTCGGCTTTTTCATGCTTTCGGTCATCAACGCGACCGACCCGTCCTCGGCCATGCGCGCGGCCTTCTTCACGCTGCTTGGCGTTCTGACGATAGCGACGGTCCTGGTGCTGCCGCGCGACGCCGACAGTTTTTCGAAAGTCATCATATTCTGCGCGATCGTCGTTATCGGCCTGTCCTATATCGGCCTCATCGTCTTTCCGCATGAGGCCCTGCATACGGCCGATTCGCAGGAGCCCGAACATGCCGGCCTGTGGCGTGGTGTGTTCGCCCACAAGAACATTGCCGGACCAATCATGGCCTGCTTCAGCTTCGCCGGCCTCTATCTCTTCCGGCGCGGCCAGAAGTTCTGGGGCGTGGCGATCTTCGGCGCGGCGATGATCTTCATGCTGCACACCGGCTCCAAGACGACGGCCGGCCTGGTGCCGTTCTCGATCCTGATCGTCGTGCTGCCGGGCCTGATCGGCATGCGGTTCGGCACGCCGATCCTGTTTGCACTGGCGATCATTGCGACGGCCATCGGTACCTTAGGCATCGTCTTCATCCCCCCGGTGAAAGAGCTGGCGGCCACCTATTTCCCCGACCTCACCTATACCGGACGCACGACGCTGTGGGAGTTCTCCGGCGAGATGCTGGCGAAGAAGCCCTGGACCGGCTACGGCTATGAAAGTTTCTGGGGCACGCCGCTGCTGCTCAGTCAGGACCAGCCCTTCGACCGGGCCTGGGACATCCGGACCATCGTGCATGGCCATGACGGCTATCTCGACATTGCGGTGCTGATGGGCATCCCGGCGCTGTGCGTTGCCGTCTACACTTTCGTGATCGCGCCGCTGCGCGACTACATGCGCATCCCGCCGCGCAAGGAGAACATCTATCTCGGTGACTTCTTCATGATGGTGGTGCTGTTCACGGCGCTGAACGCGTTCCTGGAAAGCTTCTTCTTCCATCGCGGCGACCCGGTGTGGCTGTTCTTCGTGCTCGGCGTGCTTGGCTTGCGGCAAGTGTCGCTGCGGCCGATCGCGGTGCGCCGGCGACCTTGACCGGCTGGCCTGAGCACCCCTTGAGGGGCTTTCCCGTCTGCCCGCTAGCGTCTAAGGAGAACCCTTGTCTCGGAGGGCTCTCAATGACGATCAGGCTTGTTCTCGCCGGTTGCGGCAATATGGGTTACGCCATGCTTGCGGGCTGGCTGAAATCCGGCAAGCTTGCCCCGCAAGCCGTGTTCGTGGTCGAGCCCAATGCCGAATTGCGCAAGCGCGCCGAGCACCTCGGTTGCAGTGTCGCCGCGGACGCGAACGGGATCCCCGCCGACGCAGAGCCCGACCTCGTCGTCATCGCCGTCAAGCCGCAGGTGATCCGCGACGTCGCCGCCGCCTACAAGCGCTTCGGCGACGGCAGGACCACCTTCGTCAGCATCGCCGCGGGCACGCCGGTCGCCACCTTCGAGCACATACTCGGCCATCTCGCGCCTGTTATCCGCTGCATGCCCAACACGCCGGCCGCGATCGGCAAGGGCATGATGGTGGTCTATTCCAACCCGCTGGTGACCGACGACATCAGGCGTTTCGTTGCCGAGCTGCTGTCGGCGAGCGGTGTGGTGACGACGATCGACGACGAAGGCCTGATGGACGCGGTGACGGCGGTTTCGGGGTCCGGTCCGGCCTACATCTTCCATTTCATCGAGGCGCTTACGGTTGCAGCCGAGAAGGCCGGGCTGCCGGTCGAGACCGCCAGGCTGCTGGCCATGCAGACCGTCTATGGCGCTGCTGCACTCGCTGCCGAAAGCGGCGAGAAGCCCGGCGTCCTGCGCCAGCAGGTGACCAGCCCCAACGGAACCACGGCAGCCGCCCTTGCCGTGCTGATGGGCGAAGACCGGCTGACGAAGCTGCTGACCGAGGCGGTGGAAGCCGCGCGGCTGCGGTCGGTGGAATTGGGGAAGTAGCCGAGGCGCTCGCGGGGCCGTATCAGCCCCACTTCATCTCACCCTTGGCGACCTTTGCTCCCAGTTCCAGCGACGAGACGTCAATAATATCAGGATAGCGCCGCTTCATCGCCGCAATCAGTTCCACGCTGGATTTCGATTTCCCGGCTTCCTCGTTGAAGGCTTCGAGGTAGGCGCGGGTGAATTCCACGGCCGCAAGACCGTCCGGCGCGCCGGCTACCTGATGGGACGGCACCACGATTTTGGGTTTGCGCGCCGTGATTTCATCAAGCGCAGCAATCCATTTTTTACGGTCGTCTACGGTTGGCTCGTCGGCAACCCAGACATGCACGCCGGACGAGATCAGCACGCCGCCAAACACGGCTTCAAGGCTGGGCACCCAGAGATAGCGGCGGTCTTTCAGATCGGCGACGGTGACGATCTCGATCTTGTTTCCTTCGATTTCAAGTGAGGTAATATCGGAAGCCTCGGGAATGACGACATCCGCCAGGACCTTCGGTCCATTGTCCTTGAGCTGCGGGCTCCAGACATCGAGCTTGGCTTGAACATTGGCTTTGATCGCCGCCACCGTTGCGCCGGCTGCGATGATCTTGGCGCCGGGGAATTCATCCGCGACGGGACGCAGGCCGAAATAATAGTCAGGGTCGCTGCAGCTGACGTAGATCGTGGTCAGAGTCTTGCCCGTCGCCTTGATCGCATCCGCGACCGCACGGCCATCCGACAGCGTAAATCCGCCATCGAGGAGGATGGCTTCCTTCTCACCGGTCAGCAGCACCGGCGTGCGGCGGAAACCCTTCTCGTCAGCCTGAAAATAGGTCCATTCCAGCTTGGCGGCGGCCTTGGCTGCAAAAGCCAGAGGCTGAAGCATGGCAACCATGCCCGTTGCCAGAAGGGTTTTCATTGTTTCGCGTCTTGTCCAAATGGTTTGCAAGATTTCAACCTCAATGGGGTTCAACTGATCGTTTGGAGATTGGCATCTCGGCATCGTTTGAAAAACCCGGATCAAAAAGACAGACTATATGAATGGATCATACAATCGCAGCCGATGGTCTGCGTCGTCAGCACGAGCGCAATGATCAGGCGTGTTGCGCGAGCAGGTCAACAGCCCCATGGCGCGACCGCGGCAGCATTTGGCCTGCTGGGCGGGAGCGGCTGACGAAGCTGCTGACCGAATCGTGGAACTGGGGGAGTAGGATCAGGCCAGATCGGTGTGGGAAAAGCCTTTCCCTTTGTAGAGCGAGGGCATCCCACGGCTTTTTGCCGAGGCATATGACAGGCAGTCAGCGAGGTTGAGCTGAGCCGGGTGGCCGCGACCTTTGCCATAGTTCGAAAAAGCCTGGATCGCGAGCTTGGCATCACCTCTTTCGATCGGAACCACCTCGATCGCGGCTTCGCGCAGGAAGTCTCCTATTGCCCTTTCGGCGAGAGCGGCTCCACCACCAACTTCGACGAAAGCCGCATCGCCGCTTCGAGCACGACCAGCGGAGATGTTATCCGTATCGAGGCCTGCCCGATCCGGCGGCTCCAATCGGCGGCGTCTTCCTCTCCGGCGAGGACAGCGATCACCACCGAGGTGTCGATGAACATCAGGAATGTCCCCACATCTCGTCGATCTCATCCTTAGTCAAATCCCTGCCGCCGCTTCCCGCCTTGGCCTTCAGATCGTTCGATATGGCGGCCAGCCGCTCAGCCAGCGGAACTCGTTCACGTTCGCGCTGAAGCTCGGATTCGAGCGCCTCGATCACCGCCTCGGTCAATGAAATCTTTCGCTTTTCGGCAAGCTGCCGGGCGAGGTCACGGGCGCGCGGGTCTCTGATCTGGAGATTCATCCTGGAAGCCTCCGTTCGGTGCCACTACAACATAGGGAGTTGTCATGACAAAGCCAGAGAGCTGGCCTGTTCATGCCATCTCAGCCCCGTAGAGCATATCATCCTGCAGCTTGCGCAAAGCGAACAGCCTGGTCGTGCGGTCGGGCGTAGCATTGTCGGCGGTGAGCAGTTCGCCCTTCCTCACCGGTTTCAGCACCTTGCCGCCTTCGAGCAGGCCGACCGGCACTGCCAGATTGGCGCGCGCCTCTTCGACGGTCATGGTCCAGGAGCGGTAGCAAGTCTCGCCGATGGCATCGAAGGTCTCGCCCGTGGCGAGATCGCGCTTGGCCACCGCGCAGACTTCGGCCACCGGCTTCGGCAGCGGCACCATGTCGGGGCGGCCGTAGAGCATGATACGGGCCGCCGTCAGCGGCACTTCCAGCGAGGTCAGATGATACGGCCGGAAGAAGCTGTAGTAGGGGCCGTGGCCTATGTGCAGGTCGTCCATGCGCTCGACGATGCGCGGATGCGTCGCCTCGACGATGACGAACACGCCGGGCGCCACGCCCTTGCCGATGGTGTAGTCGACAACGCCCTTCTTCGACAGGATGCCGCCATCCGCCTTCGGGATGAGCACCTTGGCCAGCTGATCGCGGTCGGCCTTTGGGCCGTGCATGCCGGGAACGTCTGGGACCAGCCCGGTGGCGTTGGCGATGGCGCACATCTCGACCATGGTTTTCGAGCCGTCGACGAACTCGACCAGCATGCGCGGGTTCATGTTGCGGCGAAGGGCTTCCTCGCGATAGTCATCCGGAACGGCATCGTGGTTGAGCGGGTTGTTCTTGCCCTTGCCGGCCGAGACGATGGTGTAGCCGAGCGCGGAGGCGAACTCGATCAGCTCCATGCAGCTCGACGGCTCGTCGCCAGCGCCGACCGAATAGACGACGCCGAGCCGGTCTGCCTGCTGCTTGAGATAGCAGCCGATGGTGACGTCGGCCTCGACATTCATCATCACCAGGTGCTTGCCGTGCTCCATCGCCTTCAAGTCGAAATCGGCGGCGACACCAGGCTTTCCGGTGGCGTCGATGACGACGTCGATCAGCGGATTGGTGACCAGCATCTCGTTTGAGGTGATGGCGATTTTCCCGGCCTCGATCGCCGCCATGACCTTCGATTGCGTGTCGGTCTCGGCCGCCATCGCCTCGTCGCCATAGGCGATGCGGATAGCGTCACGCGCGGTGTGCGGGCGCCTCGTCGAGATGGCGCAGACCTCGATGCCCGGCATCAGCATGCCTTGCGTGACCAGGTCGGTGCCCATTTCACCGGAGCCGATGACGCCGATGCGCACCGGGCGTCCCTCGGCGGCGCGCCTGGCGAGATCGCGGGCCAGTCCGGTCAGGGCGACATTGGTCATGCAAGCGTGTCCACGGCTTCTTGATTTGCAGGCGGGAATAGCAGGGAACGGCGCCGCTTTGCCAACGAAACCGGCGAGCACCGGCAATTTCTCCGGCAACAGGCCCGGCCGGTGAGGCCAACCCCGGTAGAGGCTGATTGACCCGCCTCGGCGTCAAACCACCCTGATATAGCTCGTCATGCCGGTTTTCTGATGTTCGATGATGTGGCAGTGCAGCAGCCAGTCGCCGGGATTGTCGGCGACGAAACCGAGCTGAACCTTCTCGTTGGGCTGCATGAGATAGGTGTCGGAGATGACCGGCTGAACCTGGCGTGTCGACGACGACAGCACCTTGAAGCTCATGCCGTGCAGATGCATCGGATGCGATTGCGGCGTCAAATTCTCCATGTCGATGACATAGTTTTTGCCGAGCTTCAGCTCGGCCAAAGGCGCGGTCGGATCCGGCGTGTCGCCCGGCCACGGTACCTTGTTGATGGCCCAGAAGGAGTAGCCTAGCGTGCCGCATATGCTGTCGCTCGGCACGTTTTCCGCCGTGGCGCTGAGCGAGAGCGCGATGTGTTTCGCGCTGGCGAGATCCACCTTCGGCACCGGGTTGGCTTCCAGCGGTGCGAGGTCTCGCAAATCGCGCTTGAGCGAGCTGCCGGTGGCGCGCAAGGTGGCGAGGACCTTGGGTTTGGTGCCTCTGATGTCGCCCAGGCTGACGATCGCGCCCTCCTGGTCAGGCATGCGGATGGCGAGCTCCATGCGCTGCCCCGGTCCGAGCAGCAAAGCATCGGGCGCAAAACGCTGCGGCACCGGATTGCCGTCCAGCGCGATGACCGCGGCCTCCGCACCCTCGACGCGAAAGGCGTAGATGCGGGTGACATCGGTGATGGCGACCCGCAGCCGCACCAACCCGCCGGCCGGCGCGTCGAATTGCGGCTGGTCGAGCCAGTTGGCGGTGCGCACCGTGCCATAGGTGCCGGTTTTCGCGGCATCGCGCGGCCGGAACTGCTGGATGAACTGGGCGTCGTCGCCGAGCCGCCAGTCTCGCAGATTGATGACCGCCTCCGCATCGAATTTCGGATCGCCCGGGTTTTCGACCACGATCACGCCGGTCAGGCCGTGGCCCATCTGCTCCAGCGTGTTGCAATGCGGGTGATACCAGAACGTGCCGGCGTCGGGCGGCGTGAAGGCATAGTCGAAATGATCGCCGGTGTAGACGTAAGGCTGAACCAGGAAAGGAACACCGTCCATCTTGTTTGGAACGCGAATGCCGTGCCAGTGGATGGTCGTCGGATCGTCGATGCCGTTGACAAGCCGTGCGGCGAAAGGCTCGCCCTTTTTCATCCGCAGTACAGGCGGCATGCCTGATTCACCATACGTCAGGACATCCCGGGTCTCGCCCGCATCCATGAACCTGGCCTGGATCTTTGCCGTCTTGAGCACCACCGGCTCAGGTGTGACAGCTGCCCAACCGCTGAGCCTGGTCATTGCTGCCAGCCCGACGCCGCCACCGCCGGCAACCGCAGCCGTTTTCAGAAGCCCGCGGCGGGTGAATAGGGTCATCTGGCGCTCCAACGGAATATGATTACCTGTCGTCCTGAATGACGGGTGGCGACCGGCGCACAAGCCGATACTGCCACATCGCATCTCTGTCATGCCATGGCGAGCCGGTGACATCTGCTTGCGCAACAGCGTGAACGCTGGGCGTGCCCACCATTCGCCCGCATCCGGGAGCGCGGGCTCGGATTAATGCAACTCGGCCAGCAACGCCTGTGCCTCGGCGAGGTTCTTTTCGGAACCGGCGGCGAGATCGTCCATCTTCTTGTCACGGAAGATGACGAGCGCGTCCTGGCATGCGGCGATCGCTTCCTGTGCCATCGCCTTGTCCTTGTGGGCGGCGCCCAGATCGACCAGCACGTCGCACAGGCTGTCCTGCGTGAAGGCGACAGCCGGCACCGAATTGATCTTCTTTTGCACCACGATCGCCTCGCGCAGGACCAACACCGCCTCCTCGAAATGCGCGACATTGTTTTCGGCGCGGCCGGCCATGGTCAAGGCATAGCCCATCTCGTTGCGCGCATTGGCCCAACGTTCGGGATCGCGGTCGCGACGGAGCTGCTCGGCAAGCGCCCGGTTGACGACAATCGCCTCCTCGTACAATTCAGCCGAAGGCTCGCGGGCCGCGATCATGCTCAGCGTCTGCGCGAGACTGGTCTGGTTGGTGATCCAGAGATCGGGATCGCGGGCGATCGTTCGCACCGTGGCGAGGTCGCGGTAGATCTGAGCGGCTCGTTTCAGCTTGCCGACATCGTTCGCCCAGTAACCAAGACTCGACAGCCCGCCGGCGAGATTGTTCTGATTGTTCTCCCAGACAGCCAGCGCATTCTCGCGCGTTACCACGCTGAGCGCTGCGTCATAGGCGGCAATCGCGCGGGTGAGCAACTCGACGTCCTTGCCGTCCGCGGCCATCAGCAAGGCATTGCCGATATCGCCCTTGGTGCGCGCCCATTGCATGCGGTCGGGAAAACCGTCGTAGATCCGCGCTGCCGTCTCGAAGCTCTCCACGGCCTTGGCGTAGAACGTGGCGTCGCCACCAATCCGGCCCTGGCTGTAGCGGGCAAAGCCGAGGTCGTAGTTGATATTGGCCCACTCCTCCGGGTCGGCGTCCTTGGAGTAGGCGGGGAGCGCGGCTTCCAGCATGTCGGCTGCTTGCGCCAGCAAGTCCAGGTTGGATGTATTGTCGCCCAGGATCGACAGGGTCTGGCCGAGCACGCGCCGCGTCTGGCCGATCTCCGTGACATCACCGCCTTTCGTCTGCCCGTCGAGCGCCGCCCGCAGCGCGTCGACCGATTGCTGCAGCAGTTGATCGTCAGAGGCCAGCTTGCCTGACATCATCAACGCGCAGCCGAGGCGGAATTCCGTCTTGGCCCAATTGACTGGGTCCTTGTCGCGGGTGCGAACCCTGAGCACCTGACCGTAGACATCGATCGCCTGCCGCAGGATCGAGATGTCCCCCGCGCGTTCGCCCCAGTTCGATAGCGTGCCTGCAAGGCTGTAACCAATCGAAGCGAACTCGCCCGGCGCGGCGGTTGCGGTATAGACCTCCCATGCCTGACGATACGCGGTCACCGCCTGCATGTAGTAATCGGTTCCCGTATCGAGATCGCCGAGCGTGTCGTTGACCGATCCCAGATTCTGCTGCAGCGAAGCCCAGTCAAGCGGCAGTTTCTCACGCGGATATTCGGACAGAGCGGCCTGGTACGCGGTGGCTGCCTGCATCAGCAGTTCCTTGTTCTTCTGCTTGGCGCCGAGGCGCTGCAAGGCGTTGCCGAGCGTCAGCTGGCCGTTGGCCCAGCTCGCCGCGGCGTGCTCGCGCGTCCAAACCGTAAGCGATGCCAGGGCGGCGTCGCGCGCCTGCTCAAGCGTGGCGACATCGCCGTTAATGGTTCCGATCGATTCCAGCGCCGTGCTCAGATTATTCTGGATTGTCGCCCATTGCGCCGGCGCGCGTTCCCTGGTCATTTCGCCGGTCGCCGCCTGATAGGCAGCAACCGCCTGCTGCATGGTCGCGATATCCTTTTCGCGCTCACCAAGGCGATAGAGCGCTGCCCCCAGATTGACCTGGCTCAGCGCCCAGTCGAGCGGTACGCGCTCCCTGCTGTATTCCGTCAATGCCGCACGATGCGCCTCGATCGCCGCGCGGAAACTGTCCGATGTGGTCTGGCGGTCGCCGATTTCGGACAGCACGATGCCGAGATTGTTCTGCGTCGCCGCCCATTCCAGCGGCAGTTTCTTCAACGACTGCACCTCGAGCGCCGAGCGGAAGGCCGCGACAGCCCGCTCCAGAAGCGCCGTCCCGTTCTCGCGCTGGCCGAGCCGCCAGTAGACCGTGCCCAGATTGCCATAGGTCGATGCCCAGTCGTCGGGGTAGGCGTCATGCGTATAGACGGTCAGCGCCTGCTCATAGGCGGCAGCTGCCTTGTCGAGGTTTTCGCGGCCGGCTTCCCGTTCGCCCAACGTAGCAAGCGTGGCGCCCATATTGTTCTGGGTGGCCGCCCAAAGCAGCGGCAACTTTTCGCGGGTGACATAGGTCAATGCCTGTTCATAGGCTGTCAGGGCCTGGGCGAGATACGCATTGTCGCCGGAGAAGTCCCCTTGTTCCGACAGAGCGTTGGCCTCTGCCGCCTTGTAGTAGAACGCGTCTTCGTCGCTCCATTTGGCAGCCTGCTCGAAGGCCTTGGCGTAATCTTGCGCCGCCTCCTTGAAGTTGAAGGAGATTTCATAAGTCCTGGCACTGCTGGCGAAGACCTTTGCGAATTCCAGCCGCTTTGCCTTCAGCTCGGCCTCGGCCTGGTCGACCGTAGACGAAAGTTCGCCGATGCGGGCCTTGGCCTGTTCGTTGAATTTCTGCGCCGCTTCAAGCGCGCCTTCCTGAACCGCCTGTTCGGCGAGTTTCGATAGCCTGGCAATTTCGGGGTCCGGGTTTTTCAAAGTCTCGCGTTCAGCCAACACGTGTTTCAGCCGTTCGGTCTGGCCACGCAGCAGCTTGTCGAGCTCAGCCGGATCCTTGGGTATGTCGACCCCGAGCGCCTTCAGCATGGCGTAGAGCCCATCCATCGGCACCTTGCCGTCACGCGATATGGTTTCGATCTGGCGGCGCTCCGGATCGGGTAGCGTCGAGATGGTCAGCAGGAGCTGGCGTCGCTCCCTGAGGATTTCGCCCTCATCACCTTTCGGCGCCTCGGCGGGGGTGCCGAAATAGAGCAGCCGGCGCAGGCTCTCATTGACCCAGGGCCGCTGCTGGCCGTTGGTCTTGAGATAGACCTCCTCGCCGATCATGCGCAGAACGGTGCCGAATTCCTCGCCGCCCACCGTGTCGATGTGGCGCAGGATCGCTGCCGCATAGGGGCTGTTGCCATCGGCCGGACCGTCCAGCGCAACCTTGCCGGGCTCGGCGGCAAAGGCGATGACCTGGCCGAGGCTGTCGTCGACCGAGCCCTTGGCCTCGGCGCCGCCTTTCAGGGAAACCACGCCGCGCGTTTCGCCGAGACCGCCGGCGCCGATCGGCTTGCCTTCGTCGCCCTGCGCCAGCTTCAAGAGCGTGCCCGGCGGGAACGGATCGTTGCGGCAGGCGTCCAGCAGAACGATGGTGACCGGCACCTTGGCCTTCAGTTCGGCGACGATGGACGACAGCGGCACCAACTTTTCGCCGGCATTGTCGAGTGCCGAAATATCGGCATCGACAGGGACCAGATAATTCTCGCCGCCGGCTTCGATGCCGTGGCCGGAATAGTAGATGATGGCGACATCGGCGCCCTCGGCATCGTCGACGAAGCCTTCGAGATCGCGCCGCAATTTGCGTGCGTCGCGATTGGTGGCGACATTTGTCTCGAAGCCGAGCTTGTCGAACATCTCCTCGATGGCGCGGGCGTCGTTTTCCGGATTGGGCAGTTTGCCGACATGCTGGTAGTCGGACTGACCGATGATGAGCGCGACGCCTTTCAGCGCCTTCGGCTCTTCAGCCAAAGCGGGGCCAAACGCGCATAGGCACACCAGTGCCGCGGCAAGTGCCGCGCACATGCGCCCTGTCGCACCTGCCGTTCGCCCAAAGAGCATTCTCTACCCCAAAACCCAACGCTATCTTCCGCAGGCGAGATGGCATCATGATGGCCGGCCGATGGCAAGTCCTTGGGCGAGCTGTGTTCTTGTCGTGGATATGCGTACGAGGCGGCTGGCTTTCAGCGTGCGAGCGGTAGTGTTCAGCATGCCGGATACGGCCAGTCCGGCCTGTTCATGAGTTGACAGGTCCGGACTTGTTGAGCAGTCGTCCGGCCCCGTAGAGCCTCTTTCTCTCAATGTTTCCGGGCGAGGGGGGCCACGGCTGGATGCGCGGGATTGGCACTTTTACGTCAGCCGGCTTTTTTGGTCCGCAACGAGACCCCGACTTCGCGACTGCATCTTTTTAAAATCAAAGGAATGAACTGGTGCTGCGAGAGAGGATTGAACTCTCGACCTCTCCCTTACCAAGGGAGTGCTCTACCACTGAGCTACCGCAGCCGCTGATGGCGGGGCTTCTGCCATATAGAACCGGCAAGCGCAAGGCGTCTGTGAAAGGCTTTGCCAGACAAGTTTCGCTGACATGGCGGCGCCACAATGCTAGCTATCCCTTGAACAGCAGGCCCTGCCAGTTGCGGGCGGGACGGAACGATGGACGAGAAGACAATTCCACCGAAAAAGGCTGATCCGGCAAAAAAGGGCGGGACCACCCGCAAGGATCGGCTGGCCGAGCAGTTGCGCGCCAATCTCATGAAGCGCAAGACGCAAGCGCGTTCGCGGCGCACCGGTGACGCTGACCAGCGCCCGGAAGGCCTGGCGGCTGCTGAAAAAATGCACAAGGACTGACCGATATCGGCCACACTGGCCGGCCAACTTGGCCAACGGGCTCAGGAATCTTGAACCAAGCCGGCCAATGGTCTAGACGGGCCGATACGCAAACTGACGAAAACCGGCCTTTCGGGCCGAGGGGACATTCTCTCATGGATCGCATCAGAATTGTCGGCGGCAACAAGCTCGCCGGAAGCATTCCGATTTCGGGCGCGAAAAATGCCGCTTTGCCGCTGATGATCGCGTCGCTGCTCACCGACGACACGCTGACGCTGGAAAACGTGCCGCATCTGGCCGATGTAGAGCAGCTGATCCGCATTCTTGGCAATCACGGCGTCGACTATTCGGTCAACGGCCGCCGCGAGAAGCAGAATGAGGGCTATTCGCGCACCATCAACTTCTCGGCCCGAAACATCGTCGACACGACCGCGCCCTACGAGCTGGTGTCGAAGATGCGGGCGTCGTTCTGGGTGATCGGCCCGCTGCTGGCCCGCATGGGCGAGGCCAAAGTGTCGCTGCCGGGCGGTTGCGCCATCGGCACGCGCCCGGTCGACCTGTTCCTCGAGGGTTTGCAGGCGCTGGGCGCCGACATTGATGTCGACACTGGTTATGTGCTGGCCAAGACCAGGAACGGCCGCCTCGTCGGCAATCGCTATGTGTTCCCGAAAGTCTCCGTCGGCGCCACCCATGTGCTGATGATGGCGGCGGCGCTGGCCAAGGGTGAGACGGTACTGGAAAACGCCGCCTGCGAGCCCGAGATCGTCAACCTCGCCGAATGCCTCAACGCCATGGGCGCAAAAATTTCCGGCGCCGGCACGCCTGTTATCACCATCGATGGCGTCGAGTCGCTGTCGGGCGCGCGCGTGCGCGTCATCCCCGACCGCATCGAGACCGGCACCTATGCCATGGCGGTGGCCATGACCGGCGGTGATGTCGTGCTCGAAGGCGCCCGCCCCGAGCTGCTGCAGACCGCGTTGGATGTGATTGCCCAGACCGGTACCGAGATCACGCCGACCAATTCCGGCATTCGCGTCCGGCGCAACGGCGCCGGCATTTCGCCGGTCGACGTCATGACGGCGCCCTTTCCGGCCTTCCCGACCGATCTGCAGGCGCAGTTCATGGGCCTGATGACCATGGCCAAGGGCAAGTCGCGCATCACCGAGACCATCTTCGAAAACCGCTTCATGCATGTGCAGGAACTGGCCCGGCTCGGCGCCCACATCACGCTGTCCGGCCAAACGGCGATCGTCGACGGCGTCTCCAAGCTGAAGGGCGCGCCCGTGATGGCGACCGATCTGCGCGCCTCGGTGTCGCTGGTCATCGCCGGTCTGGCGGCCGAAGGCGAAACGACGGTCAACCGCGTCTACCACCTCGACCGCGGTTTTGAGCGGCTGGAAGAAAAGCTCTCCAATTGCGGCGCGGTGATCGAGCGGATTTCGGCTTGACCGCACGGCAGTTGCTTCAGACAGACAGGCGTCTGGTGCTGCCTTCATTCACCGCCAACACTTCAAACCCGAGGCCCTAGCCTCGGGTTGAGTTTGTGTCGCGGTTGCACGGACCGGAAAGACCGCCTAACAGAAGGCTGAAACCAACTTTCAGGTGTGCATTCGGCATGGCAGCCCTCAAACTCATTGCGCTCGACGATCAGGATCTGAGCATCGTCTCGGCTCACGTCCAGGACGCCGTGATGAAGGTCTCGGATCTCGAATACCTGCCTTGGGCCAAGCGTTTCATATTGACCATGAACCGCTTCGTCTGGGAGGCGAAGTCCGGGCTGTTCAGCCAGCACAATGAGCGGCGCCAGGCGGTGTTGCATTTCGACCGCGTGCTCGGCGCCAAGACCAGCGGCATTGCCCGCGATCGGCCGACCGAGGTGCTGTCGCTTCTGGCAATCAGCTTTATCGAAATCAGCAAGCCGGCCGGCATCGTCGAATTGGTCTTTTCCGGCGGCGGCGCGATCATGCTCGACGTCGAATGCATCGAGGCGCGGCTTGCCGACATAGGCGGCGCCTGGGAAGCCACCTCGCGTCCGGTGCACAGGGTCTAGAGCATGATCCCAAAAAGTGGGTGCCGGTTTTTGTTGGACAAAACGGGAATCGTTTGTCCAGAGATCTTGCTCCAACAAAGGGTTAGATCGTGATGAGATTTCAACCAAGTCTCATCACGATCTAGACGCAGCCGATGGCCATTACGCTTATCCAGTCCGATGCCGGTTTCGAGCAGCGTTTCGCCGCCTTCCTGACCACCAAGCGGGAGGTATCGGAAGACGTTGACACTGCCGTGCGCGCCATCATTGCGCGGGTTCGTGCCGAGGGCGACGCTGCCCTGGTCGACTACACGCTGAAATTCGACAAGGCCGACCTCAATAGCCTCGGCATTGCCGTGTCGAAGGACGACATCGCGCAGGCCTACAAAGACGCCGATCCGCAGACGGTCGATGCGCTCAAGTTCGCGCGCGACCGCATCCGATCCCATCACGAGCGACAAATGCCCAAGGACGATCGCTATACCGATGCCGCCGGGGTCGAGTTGGGTTCGCGCTGGACGGCGATCGAGGCGGTCGGGCTCTATGTGCCGGGCGGCACGGCAAGCTATCCAAGCTCGGTGCTGATGAACGCCGTGCCGGCCAGGGTGGCGGGCGTCGAGCGCATCGTCATCGTCGTGCCGGCGCCGGGCGGCATCATCAATCCGCTGGTGCTGGTGGCAGCCGATATATCAGGCGTTTCGGAGATTTACCGCGTCGGCGGCGCGCAGGCGATTGCCGCCCTTGCCTATGGCACGCAGACGATCCGGCCGGTCGCCAAGATCGTCGGACCGGGCAATGCCTATGTCGCCGCCGCCAAGCGCCAGGTGTTCGGCACGGTCGGCATCGACATGATTGCAGGACCGTCTGAAGTGCTGGTGGTGGCCGACGGCAGCAACGATCCCGACTGGATTGCCGCTGATCTTCTGGCGCAGGCCGAGCACGACGTGTCGGCGCAATCGATCCTGATCACCAACGATCCTGCGTTCGGCAAAGCAGTCGAACAGGCGGTCGAGCGCCAATTGCTGAACCTGCCGCGCGCCGAGACGGCGGCTGCCAGCTGGCGCGATTTCGGTGCGGTGATCCTGGTGGAGACCATCGAGGCCGCGCTGCCGCTGGTCGACCGCATCGCCGCGGAACATGTGGAACTCGCCATCGACGATGCCGAGGGCTTCCTGGCCAGGATGCGCAATGCGGGTGCTGTGTTTCTGGGACGCCATACGCCCGAAGTCATCGGCGACTATGTCGGCGGCTCCAACCACGTGCTGCCGACGGCGCGTTCGGCGCGCTTCTCTTCGGGCCTGTCGGTGCTCGATTTCGTCAAGCGCACCTCGATCCTGAAGCTCGGGCCGGTGCAGCTGAGAGCACTTGCGCCGGCGGCGATTGCGCTGGCCAAGGCGGAAGGCCTCGACGCGCATGGCCGCTCCGTCGCCATCCGGCTGAACATGTAGGCGGCGATGGCGGACGGCGATCAAACCCGCGCAAGGCTGATCGATGTCGAGCTCGACGAGTCGATCGGCCGTTCGACGCCCGATGTCGAACATGAGCGCGCGGTGGCGATCTTCGACCTGATCGAGGAGAACAGCTTTCAGCCGGTCAATGATGACGGCGCCGGGCCTTATCGGCTGAAGCTGTCGCTGGCCGAATCCCGGCTGGTGTTTGCGGTCGCCCGAGAGGATGGTGCTGATGTCGTCACCCATATCCTGTCGCTGACGCCGCTCAGGCGCATCGTCAAGGACTATTACCTGATCTGCGAAAGCTACTACGACGCCATCCGATCCTCGACGCCGAGCCATATCGAGGCGATCGACATGGGCCGGCGCGGCCTGCACAATGAAGGCTCGGAGACGTTGATGGACCGGCTGGCCGGCAAGATCGACATCGACTTCGACACGGCGCGGCGGCTGTTCACGCTGGTCTGCGTGCTGCACTGGCGGGGTTAGACCTGACTGGGGCGCCCCGCTCGATACTGTTTTTGTGCGGCATGAACGCCGTGCGCTCGCCGATGGCCGAGCAGCTGGCTCGGCGCATGCTGCCGCCGGCCACTTTCGTCGCCTCTGCCGGCGTGCACAGGGGCGAGCGCGATCCGTTCGTCGACGCGGTGCTGGCCGAAGAGGGCCTGACGCTGGGCGAGCGCCAGCCGCGCTCGATGGACGATCTCGAGGACGATTATTTCGACCTGATCGTCACCCTGGCGCCGGAAGCCCACCACGCCGCGCTCGAGCTCACCCGCTCGCTTGCCGTCGACGTCGAATACTGGCCGATGCCGGATCCGACCGATGTCGGCGGCAGGCGCGAGCAGATCATGGCCAGCTATCGCGACGTGAGAGAACGGCTGAAAGCGCGCATCAGCCGACGTTTTCTGCTTCCGGAGGTAAAAAACGCGGCGGATTGATGCATGTCGCTCAAAAGCGGTCCCGGTTTTGAGACAACGACATGCATAAAACGAAAGCTTGGAGCGCGTCGCTTATGACGCGATCTAAGCGTGTTCACAAGCGCACGATTATCATATAGGTTCCGCCGAAATTCCGGCCTGGGCGCTCCAGGGCGCCGGAACTGCAATCCAAGCAAAGGTATCGAATGCCGAAGGAAGAAGTCCTCGAGTTTCCGGGTGTCGTGACGGAATTGTTGCCCAACGCGATGTTCCGGGTGAAGCTCGAAAACGAACACGAGATCATCGCCCATACGGCCGGCCGCATGCGCAAGAACCGCATCCGTGTGCTGACCGGCGACAAGGTCCTGGTCGAGATGACGCCCTATGACCTGACCAAGGGCCGCATCACCTACCGTTTCAAGTAACAGTCCGGCGCGAACCGCGATGAGCATCCTGCAGAAGCTCGTGCTTGCCTCTGGTTCGCCGCGCCGGATCGAACTGTTGCAACAGGCCGGCATCGAGCCGGACCGCGTGCTGCCGGCCGATGTCGACGAAACGCCGCTGCGCGCCGAACATCCGCGCTCGCTGGCCAAGCGGCTGTCGAAGGAAAAGGCCGAGAAGGCTCTGGCCTCGCTGAAAAGCGAGGAAGACTATGCGCCGGGCTTCGTGCTGGCCGCCGATACGGTGGTCGCGGTCGGACGCCGTATCCTGCCCAAGGCCGAGACGCTGGACGACGCCGCCAATTGCCTTGGACTGCTTTCGGGCCGTTCGCACCGGGTCTATTCCGGCATCTGCCTGATTACGCCGGGCGGCAAGCTGCGCCAAAGGCTGGTTGAATCCAGGGTTCGCTTCAAGCGGCTGCCGCGCGAGGAGATCGACGCCTATGTAGCCTCCGGCGAATGGCGCGGCAAGGCCGGCGGCTATGCCGTCCAGGGTCTCGCCGGGTCGTTCGTCGTCAAGCTGGTCGGCTCCTACACCAACATCGTCGGCCTGCCGCTCTACGAGACAGTGGCGCTGCTTTCGGGCGAAGGCTTCAAGGTCCACACCAGCTGGCATACCGCGCGGCCATGAGCCTGGACGATAAGGTCACACCACTGCGCCCGAAGCGCCCCTGCCCCGAATGCGGCAAGCCGTCGGCGCGCGAGACCTATCCGTTCTGTTCGAAGCGCTGCAAGGACATCGACCTCAACCGCTGGCTGAAGGGCGCCTATGTCATCACCGCGCGGGATGACGAGGACGAGAGCGACGAGCCGAAGTAGGGTTTGGGCGGTGCCGGCCGCGCAATTCCACTTCGCCGACCTTACGCAATTGCTGCTTTGCCGGCGTCGGTATTGTCTGCGACAATTGCCCCGGAAAATCAGCGCTTAGGCGCTGGACAGGCCGGATTCCCGTGCTATAACCCACGCGCTTTCAAGGGGTGCCCCACGGCGCTTTCCTGAAATCCGGTCAGGCGATGTCTCGTTTCCCGGCGAGGCCCAGATAGCTCAGTTGGTAGAGCAGCGGACTGAAAATCCGCGTGTCGGTGGTTCGAATCCGCCTCTGGGCACCATCCCCTCTTCTCCCGACACTCCGTTTAGCCGAACCGTCTACGCTGCAGCTTCTGCAAGCGACTGGAATTATTGATCTTTTGCTGTCGCATTGCGCAATTAGGCGTGACAGAGAGCGCTTCGGGCGCATTTGATCCAACGAGGCGGGGGGATGGTATTTCCGTTGGTATTCGACATCCTGATGGTATCGAAACAGCCAAGGGAGACCTGACGAATGGCCCTATCCGACGTGAAATGTCGAAACGCCCGCCCTGCTTCCAAACTCGCGAAATTGTCTGACGGGGGCGGGCTGCAGCTATGGGTACAGCCCACGGGCTCTCGCCTCTGGCGGCTCGCCTACCGCTTTGACGGCAAGCAGAAACTGCTCGCGCTGGGCAGCTATCCCCTTATCTCTCTCGCCGAGGCACGGGAGGCGCGCGATGATGCTAAAAGGCTCCTGCTAGCTGGCGTCGACCCTGGAAAGGAACGCAGCTTGCGGAAGGCCGATTCGGCAAAGGACTCCTTTCGCTCAATCGCGGACGAATATGTTGACAAGCTGAAGAAGGAGGGACGTGCCGACCGGACGATCAGCAAGGTCAAATGGCTGCTCGACTTTGCCTATCCGATAATCGGCGACAAGTGCATTCGGGAGATCGAGCCGGCCAGCATCCTTACCGCCCTCCGTCGCGTGGAGGTTCGCGGTCGATATGAGTCGGCCAGGCGACTGCGCTCCACCATCGGCAGCGTGTTTCGATACGCGATCGCGACCGCACGCGCCGAGACAGATCCGACCTTCGCCCTCAGAGGCGCACTCATCAGTCCGAAGGTAACGTCTCGCGCCGCGATTACCGATCCGAAGGCCTTGGGCGGTTTGCTGAGGGCGATCCATGCATTTGACGGACAGCCTACAACGCGAGCCGGTCTGAAGCTGATAGCGCTGCTGTTTCCCCGCCCAGGCGAGCTTCGCGCCGCTGAATGGGAAGAGTTCGATTTTGAAAGCTCGGTGTGGACGATCCCTGAAGCACGCATGAAAATGCGACGGCCGCACCGCATACCCCTATCAAAGCAAGCGATCAGCGTCCTGACTTCACTGAGAGAAATCTCTGGTGATGGATCGCTGCTGTTTCCTAGTGTTCGATCGGCTTCGCGTCCGATTTCCGACAATACCCTTAACGCCGCACTGCGTCGTATGGGTTACAGCAAGGAAGAAGCTACCGCGCATGGTTTTCGAGCAACGGCATCAACTCTGCTGAACGAATGCGGCAAGTGGCATCCGGACGCGATAGAGCGGCAGCTGGCCCACATTGAGAACAACGACGTTCGGCGCGCCTACGCCCGGGCAGAGCACTGGGACGAGCGCGTCGAGATGATGCAGTGGTGGGCCGATTATCTGGATGAACTCAAGAGCAAAAACCTGCGGGTGATCTCAATCGAGGGACGCCGCAAGCCTGCTGTCCACACACCAACGCGACCATCCACTTTGAAACCAACAGAGGCCGTTCATCAAACGCCGATACAAATCTCCAACCGCCGGAAATCATACTGACCGTCGAAAAACGCCACAACTCGACGCCAAATCGTAGGCCCGCATTGTCAGATTTTCCGGAGAGAAAGTTGACCGCGTTCGGCGGGAAGCTGCCGTTCTGCAGCCGACCCCATTTCCGTCATTCAAGCTGCCGATGGCCGGTTCCGAAACCGGCCATCTACCCGGCCCGGGGCCGCGCGCTATTAGAGCGAGAATCCCGTGGGCAGTGTGCGGTCCGTCCGTTTCGCCGGCATTAGTCCGTGGATCCGCTATCCCCGCCCGACTTTAACCTCCACAACCTTCCTCTCCATAGATCCGGGACAAGCCCTTGATGCGCGTCGCGATCGCGTCGACGAGGCGACCAACGATCTCATGGATGATCCCCTCCTGGCGAAGCTCTTGGGCGCACTCCGACGCCATATCGGGCATCACCGCGAGCTGATGGCGGATCGTCCGCACCGTGTACTCGCCGCCAACCTTTGCTGAGGACGCACAGCGCCCCCAGTGGCGCGGCATGATCTCCTCGATGGGATAGACTCTGTCGATCTTCATCGCCAGTTTAAGGTCGCGCATCTCAGATTGGATCTCTCCCCCGAGGTGCGGCAGAATGGAGGAGATGTCGTAGAGCGGAGCTAGGCGGGCCTCGCCCTGGGCTCCGAGCAGCATCGAGTAGTTCTTTGCATGCGCGTCCGTGCCGGCGATGATCCAGTTGAAGACGTTCGCGGCCATGAAGATCTGACGGTCTTGGACGGGGTCGAGGGAGGCCGACAGCACCTTTCTGGAGATCGTCGTGATACCTGGCCCACCCTGGTTCTCGTACTTGAGCGTCGGCATCACCGACAGGGCCTGGCACATGTCCTCCTGATGGATGCGGATGGTCTTGCCCTCGTTGTTGCGGCGGTCGTAGCGCTCGATAACGATTGCCTTTTCGCCTGCGAAGTCGAGAACCTGGCTATGTGCAGCGTCCATGCCGAGCTTGGATGCAAGCTGCAGGCAGAAATGCTCGTTCTCGGTATGCCCGTGCAAGTGCGGCAAAGGCGGCTTGAAGATGTGTGTCGTGGGCGTGTCGCCTAGAGGGATCCCCCAGCGATTGTTGCCCTTATCGAAATGGAACGCCGTCTTTGCCTGCGCACCAGCGAGACTGAACTGACCAGGATCGCCGATTCGCCGGGTCGCTGCACCATCTTTGCGCAGATCGCGCAGGCGGTCGCCGATCTGCGCCTCGGTGAGCAACTCCACGTTCTCGCCGCGGGAAATCTGGTCGCCACGCGAAAGGAACTGGACGGCGCCGGCGCAGTCGCGGCCGACATTCTTGAGCAGGGCAAACGGGTTTCGGGCGGAGACCTGGAACCTCTGCGCCCATCTGGCGAGGGTCTGCTCATTATCCGGCAGTAGGCCCCAGAGGAATGCCTCGACGACCTTGCCCTCGTAGGTCCTGGTGATCGTCGGCATGGACAGGGAGAGCGGGATCGCCACCGGGCCTTCCATCCATGCCTCGTGATAGGAGAACGAAAGCTTGCCGCCCTGCAGGTGGTGGAGCCCCCCAACCGGTCTGCCAGCGATATAGACGTCGAGGGTGTCGATCGGGTTCATCATGATCATCGTCATCTAGAGCTTGTAGGGAATCTCGTCGTCGTCATCGTCGACATGCCGTTCATCGGCATTATGATGATGATCAGCCGACGTCGGCGCCGGCGGGATCTGAAAGTCCATCTCCACACCAAGCGTGGTCAGCGCCAGCAGCACGTTGCCGATCTCGGCGCTGGGCTTGCCGTTCTCGATCCACGACACCCACGTCTGCGTCGTGGTGATCATTTTGGCCAAGGCAGCCTGTGACAGGCCGCGCCGGGTGCGGGCCTCCTTGATCAGGATTCCAATGTCGCGAGCTGTTCTGATCTTCATGGCGTATACGATTTCTGTATGAGCTAGCCTGATATAGGCTCGTATATGACGGGTGTCAATATACGTTACTATATCAATTTAACGCTATATAGGTTCACATATCGGCAACCTTCATATACCAACCTATATAAAATCATTGCGCCACGCAACAATGTGCGATCGACCTTTCGCCACGGTACCATCGAGAATGACCGCTGGTCGAGAACTCAACAACTTGTCGGGGCCGGGAGCGGTCCGGTCCGCTATTCAATTACTGTTGGCGAGAAGCTGTCATTCAGCATCCGGTCTGGCGGCATCGTGACAAGATCGATTTTGTCCGAAGAGAACGAGGCCGGCCGCAAGAAAAAGCCACGGCTTTTATGCACTTATTGTCTAGCAGGCTTAGTTGTTCCCCTGAAACTTGAATCTCCCTCAGACTCAGTGTCTTCTCAAGGTAGCCGCTGGGAATTAGACATGCCTTCAGGCTCGTTTCAACACCGCGTGTGGCAATGGATTGTCGCGTGCTTTCCGACGCCGGCTCACCTCGATGTACAGGAGCGCAATCATCGCTTCCTTGAAGAGGCGCTCGAACTCGCTCAGGCGAATTCCTGCACAAAGGAGGAGGCACTCGAACTGGTGGAGTACGGACCGGCGGCAACGCGGTCAGGATCAAGAACCTAGCGTGCTCCACAACGACACCAAGCGCTAACCGTTGTCCAGTGTGGAAGATGATTGCCTTCGTGGTTTCTCCGACGCGCCGGCGCCCGGCAGACCTTCCTTTCTGGCCTTGGCAAACGCCCGGTCGCCTTCCAGGAACCCGACCAGCATAAAGGGGATCAGTTCCGCCACCGTTTCGGACTCGCCATAGGTCTCACGGTAAAGTGCGGCATAGTCGTTGAGTGCTTGGCTCAAGTCGGCGCCAACGGTGATGGTGATCTTCGAAGGTGTCCGGTCCGGAAGTTTTCCGAGTTTCAGGTTAGCCATGAAGTCCTCCTGTTCACCCCGTGTATGGCCGCAACACGAGGTCCTTGTGCACGATGACGCGCAACGGCCAACCAGGGCGCACGGTGATCGTGGGTTGGACGTTCAGGTTCTTTTCAGTGATCCGTTGGCCCGCTTGACTGACGTTCTGCTGGGTGGATTCACGAATTGCCTTGACCAAGTCGCTTTCATTTTCCCCAAAGCTCAACTCGGTACCAACCCCCAGCAATGTGGCTACCGCGACGCCCTTGATCAACTGCCAAGTATGGAAATCCACCTTGTCCTCGAGCCCGGCATAGCCGGCCGCGTCGGTCACGGGCAGATTGTCGATTTCGGTAGAGGAGCCGTCCGGCATCACGATGCGTTGCCACACCAACAGAGCGCGCCTTTGCCCAAAGGCTACAACGCTGTCGTAGGTGCCGATCAGCCGTGAGCCCTGCGGGATGAGCAGGATGCTGCCGGTGACGCTGTCGTGCACATTCTCGGTGATCTGGGCGACGACAAGGCCGGGCAGATCGGAATTGATGCCGGTGATCAGGCTTGCAGCGATCACGCTACCGGCCATGATCTGATAGGGCGAAGCCGGCGTCTGCAGTGCATGCGGGTTGTAGATCCCGCCGGTGTTCCGTTGATCGATGAAATCGAGCTTGCGCTGTTGATTGTTCTGGTCGCCCTCGGCCGGCGCGACGGAAGCTCGCTGGCCTTCGGTATCTGGCTGCGGAGACGCCGTCTCGAAAGGCGAACGTCCGCCCTGCCCATTGCCAAAAGCTTCCGTCTGCTGGGGCCGGTTTTCGATGCGGAAGAGGACTTGCGACTCGCGCGCCTCAATCGCTTGTTGTGCAAGCCGCTGCGCCTCGGCGGAAACGTCTTGCCCAGGTGCGATGCCAAGCTGGCGCTGGTGCTCGAGAATAGGACGGCCGAGATCCCCGGGCAGCGGCGGTCCAAGCACCGGAGCCTTCGGCTTGCTCCCGGAATAGTCCTTGGGCAACGATTCAAGTCCCTCGGCGGTCGGGTTGCGGTCGGTGCTGTAAAGCTCTTCAGCCTGCTGCTTCAGGCGCAGTGCCGGCCCCTGCAGCGCCATCATCGTGACGCCAAAGATGGTGGCGGAGCCAACAGCTGCGATCGCGACGATTATGCCGCGCTTGAAGCGCACGGCCCGGCGCGGTGAGGCCCGCAGCTGCAGCTGTTCGGGATCGAGTTTGGGCGGAACATTGGGGCGGGACGTGTCGGTCATGAGCCTCCCCTCACCTGCCAAAACGCGAAAAGAGCGATATCCGCCGCGGCAGTTGCCGTCCGTCGGTCCTGGTGATGCGCACCACCTGGTGCTGCTTGGCGCCGAGACGGAGTTCAGCCGCGGCAAAGAGGCGCTCGACGATGTAGTAGTTGCCGCGCATCCGATAGTTGACGAGCTGGTTGTCCCCGTCAGCACCGACGATGAAGAGCGGTGGCGCCTCGCCCTGATCAATGCGCTTCGGGAACTCTATGTAGACCTTGCTGCCATCATCGAAGGCGCGCGTCGGTCTCCACGGCGGCGTGTCGCCGGTGATCGAATAGCGGAAGCGGATGTTTTCGAGTGCTACGTTCGAGGCCGCGGGCATTTCAGCCTCTGCCTGAGCGTTGCGCCGCCGAAGCGCCACGAGTTGGTCTTCGCTGTAAATCCAGGAGAGCGCCGCCATGGCAGTTTTCTCAGTGCTTTGAAGCTGCAGGTGATAGGATCGCCTGTCGGTCGTGATGACCAGATTGGTGGCAAGCCCCGGCGCGAATGGCTTCACCAGCACATGAGTGCGCTGGTCATCGCCTGAGCCACTAACGGTGTCACCGATCACCCAACGGACCGTATCGCCGGCTGAGACCGAGGTCAGCTTCTCGCCCCGCTGCAATGAGATATCGGTGACGCGCTCCGGCGCGGCGTAGAGCTGGTAGAGCGCGCCGTCGGCAAAGGGGTAAACCTGCACCGCATTGACATAGCCAAACTTGGTGGGTTGTTGCGTCGCCGCCTTGTTGGCATCGGCGACCTGTTCTTCCGGCGAGCGCTTATCTGGGGCGGGCTTGCCGGGTGCGGGCATCAACTGACCAGGCAACGGTAACGGTTTCGGCACTTCCACGACCTTGACCGGCTTCTCCGGCGCCTTCTCGATCGCGGCTGGTTTGAAGTCCTCGTGGTCATAGGAAATCTGAGGCGGCGGCACTGGCTTCGAGGCACAGGCCGAAAGAACCGCAACAGACGCCGACAGGATCAAGGCAGCACGAAGCAATGGGGCTCTATTTGTCATTGGCGGGCTCCTTAGGGGAAACGGGGGTTGGCGCGGCGCTGTCGAGCTCGCGCGACCAGTCGATGGCGTTGATGAAGACGCCGAGCGGGTTCTTGCGCAGCTGCTCGGTTGTCCTAGGCGGGCGGATGAGGATGGTGAGGATCCCGATCCAGCGCGTCGTGCTGGCGAGGCTGCCGCGCTCGAACACCTGCTCGGTCCATTTGACCTGGAACGAGCTGTCGGAAGCCCTGACCACGCTGGTCACCTGTACTGACACGCTGCGCGTGCCGATTTGGCCGAAAGGGTCGTTCGCCTTGGCATATTCGTTGAGGAAGAGCGCCGCTCGGTCGGTGGCAAAGTCGTAGGCCGACAGCCAATTCTGCCGCACCAGAACCGCATCGGTGGAAACCGAACGAACATTCTGGATGAAGCGGCTGAGATGCCAGGCGATCTGGGCATCGTCGGGCTGGTAGTTTTGGACTGCCGGCCCGACCGCGTGCGCCTCGCCAAAGCGGTCGACCTCGACGACATAAGGCACGACGCGGCCCTGCATCGACTGCCACAGAAGCCCACCGGAAAGCCCCGTCGTCAGAGCCAGGCAGCCAAAGGCCATGAAGCGCCAGTTCTTGGCCTGGACGCGCGCCGTGCCGATGCGCTCATCCCAGAGTTGGCTGGCCTTCTGGTAGGGTGTTACGGGTTCGGGCGTCTTTCCATAACGCTGAACGGGTCGCTTGAAGAGCATCTAGTCTTCCTTGTCATTGAGGGAGGGATTGGCGCCGCTTCCGCCCCGATCTCCATCGCGCACCGCCTGCGTGGCAGCATTGCGATGGGCGCGTGCGGTCTGTTCGGAACGCAGACGCCTTGCCCAGGCAGGCGCGGCCGCGGGAGCTACAACTGGAGAGCTTCCGCTCATCGAGCTGGTCGGCATGCCGCCGGTCATCCAGCCGGCATCGCGACCGGCGTCGGCACTACGGCGGAATGGTTCTGCTGCGGATCGCATTCCCCGCATCGCGGCGCCGCTAGCGGCACTCGCAACCCCCTGCAGCCCAGCAGCTACCCCGGACAGCCCGGACTCGGGCGATGTCGCGCGCCCCGTTTGCCAGGCGACGGTGGCAGCGGACCCCATGGCGGCGCCGGCACGGACTGCGGCGAGGCCGCCGCCTGTTGCCATGCGCGCGCCGGCAAACGCAGCGCCTCCGGCAACGAGCGTTGATCCAGCTGCGGCCGCCGTTGTTCCAAGTGCCGCGCCGGCGCCAAGCTGCGGCGCGCCGGAAACGAGACCCGAGGCAATCCCGGGGCCGAAAATGCCGAGCCCAAGCAGCGCCAGCGCACCCAGCACCTGAGACATGGCCGCCGCCAGGTCCGGCTCCTGGCCCTGCAGGGCGGAAGCGAACTCGCCAAAGAGCGTGGAGCCGATGCCGACGATGACGGCAAGCACCATCACCTTGATGCCCGACGAAATCACGTTGCCGAGCACGCGCTCGGCCAGAAACGCCGAACGGTTCCAGAGCGCGAAGGGCACCAGGACGAAGCCGGCCAGCGTGGTGAGCTTGAACTCGAGGATGGTGATGAAGAGCTGGATGGAAAGAATGAAGAAGGCGATGAGGACCAGGAACCAGGCCAGAAGCAGCACGAAGATGGTGAGCGCGTTACCGAAGATCTCGGGGAAGCCTACTAGCTGGCTCGCTTGATTGAGGAGCGGCCAGGCGCCCTCGAAGCCGGCCGCGGCAATGCGGCCTGGCCGCAGGAGACTGTCGGCGGACAGGTTGCCGGCCGATGCGTTGATGCCGAGACCGGCAAAGGAGCGGTAAATTATGTCGGCGAGGTTCTTGAAATTGTTCAGGACGAAGGCGAAGGCGCCGACATAGAGCACTTTGCGAACAAGCCGGCCGAGAATGTTGGGCTCGCCGCCGAACGCCCAGACCAAGCCCGCGAGCGTGATGTCAATGCCGATCAGAATGGTGGTGAGAAAGGCGACGTCGCCCGAAAGCAGACCGAACCCACTGTCAATGTAGCGGGTAAAGGTCTCCATGAAGCGATCGATGACTCCGAGGTCGTTCATGTCGCCGCCTTCCTCGTTGTCTTGAAGAACTGCCGCTCAGTTGCCGGGATAAGCCGTGCCGGTGCCCAGGAAACGCTTCGTCGTCTCGCGAGCGGCTTCCTCAGACTGCGCTTTGCGCGCCGCATCCTCGGCTTCGGCCCGGAACTGGGTCGCAAGCAGCGTCTGGATCTGCATCTGCTGCTTGGTCGAAAGCGCGATCAGCTGATTGGTAGCCTGGCTTGCCTCGAGGGCACCTGCCGCGCCCTGACTGCGATTGACGAGATCGGTAAGCAGGTCGCCATCGGCCTGCACGTTCTCGACGATCTGCGACTGCGCGCTCATGGTCTGGCGGAACGCCTGCATGGCGCTCTGCCAGCGCTCGCGCGCGGCGCTCGCCACATCGCTGACCTTGATGGTGGCGTCGTAGCTTTCCGGATATTGCTGGCGCCACTGGTCCTGCAGCTTGTCGAGATCGAAGCTCAGGCCGCTCGCCTGGGTCATCAGACCGTCAATCCGTTGGAGCGAGCCGGTAAGCTGGCCCACGGAAGAGAAATCCAGGCGCTGAAGGTTGCGCGCCATGTTCTGCAGCATGGTCGCCTGGTTCTGAAGCGACTGGATTTGGTTGTTGATCTGCTCCAATGCGCGTACTGCCGACAGCACATTCTGCGTATAGTTGGACGGGTCAAACACGATGAGCGCATAGGCCGGCTGGACGTAGTCAGCCATCGGTTTGGCAATCAGGGAAACGGTGACCAGGCTAGTAAAAAGGCGGCGTCCGATCATGACGATTGCTCCTTGTTAGGTTGAGGAAATTGCTGGAGAAGCTCGGCAGCCCAATCCAGGCCGCGCGCACTGAAGAAACGGGCGGCAAAGCTGCCCTGCCCTTCTTCGGAAAGAATATTGTCGATCAGGGTCTGCGCGGCCGGGTCGGAGGCGCCGCAAAGCGCAAGAGCGATCGGGCCTAGCCCGAGCTCGAAGAGGCGATTGCCGCGGCGCGACTGCAGATAGTAGTGGCGCTTCGGCGTGGCGCGGGCGACCAATTCGATCTGTCGCTCATTAAGACCGAAGCGCTCATAGGCTGCCCGTGCCTGCGGCTCCACCGCACGATCATTGGGGAGAAAAATGCGCTGCGGGCAGCTCTCGATGATTGCGGGTGCGATAGAAGAGCCGGCGATGTCGGCAAGCGACTGCGTCGCGAAGATGACGGAGACGTTTTTCTTACGCAGCACCTTAAGCCATTCGCGGATGCGGGCGGCAAAGAGCGGGTTGTCGAGATAGACCCAGGCCTCGTCGAGCATGAGCAGCGTCGGCCGCCCGTCAAACCGGTCCTCAAGACGATGGAACAGATAGGTGAGCACAGGCAGCACAGCGCCTTGGCTGTGCATCAGCTCCTGGGTTTCGAAACACTGCACATCCGAGATGGCCAGCCGGTCGTCATCGGCATCGAGCAGTCGGCCGAATGGTCCGTCGAGCGTGTAGGGCATCAATGCCGATTTGAGCGCATTGGACTGAAGCAGGACCGACAGGCCAGTCAGCGTGCGTTCCTGCGCCGGCGCGGTGGCGAGGCTGGTGAGCGCCGACCAGATTGCCTCCTTCACCTCCGGGGTGACGGTGACATTCTCGTGGGCAATGAGGCCGGCGATCCATTCGGCCGCCCAGCTCTGTGTGGCCGGGTCGTCGATGTGGCGCAGCGGCTGGAAACCAAGCGCACCATTCGCACCCAACGCATGGTGGTCGCCGCCCATGGCAAGCGCGGCGGCGCGGGCCGAATTGCCTTTGTCGAAGACATAGATTTGCGCGCCAGCGTAGCGCCGGAACTGCAAAGCGATCAGGGCAAGCAGAACCGACTTGCCGGCACCGGTCGGCCCGACAATCAGCATGTGGCCGACATCGCCGATATGGGTCGAAAGCCGAAACGGCGTCGAGCCGCTGGTTTCGGCGAAAAGAAGCGGCGGAGCGTGATCGCCGGTGACCTCGGCAAGGTGCTCGTTCTCCGCTGGACCTGCCCACACGGACGACAGCGGCACGAGATGGGCAAGGTTAAGCGTGTGAACGAGCGGCTGGCGAACGTTGGCGTAGACATGACCCGGCAATGAACCAAGCCACGCTTCGACGGCATTGATGCTTTCGCGAATGGTGGTGAAGCCGAGCCCGTTGACGATCCGCTCGACGGCACGAAGCTTTTCCGCGGCGGCTTTACGGTTCTGATCCCACACCGTCACCGTTGTGGTGAGATAGCCGAAGCCGACATGATCGCCGCCCAATGCCTGCAGTGCTGCATCGGCATCGAGCGCCTTGTTGTCGGCGTCGCTGTCGACGAGAGGCACAGGTTCGTTGGTCACCACCTCGCGCAGAATAGCCGCGATCGATTTGCGCTTGGCAAACCACTGCCGGCGGAGCCGAGTCAGCGTCTTCGTGGCTTCCGCCTTGTCGAGTGGAATGAAGCGCGTCACCCAGCGATAGGCGAAATCCTGGTTATTGAGCGCATCAAGGATTCCTGGCCGGGTGACGTTCGGAAAACCGAGGATTGTGAGCGTGCGCAGATGCTGGTCACCCAGCATCGGCTCTAGGCCGCCGGTCAGCGGCGCGTCAACCAGGACGCCGTCGAGATACATTGGCGTTTCCGGCACGGCGACCGGATGACGGCGTGTCGAGATCGTGCCGTGCAGGTACGTCAGGGTCTCGGCATCGTCGAGCGCGCGCACCTCGGGCACGAAGCCCGAAAGAAGATCGAGAACACGGTCAGTCTCGTCTCGGAACCGGGCAAGCTCCTGGCGCCAGTCTCTTTCCCCTCCCAAGTCATGCGAGTCGACGAGAGCACTTTCCGCGCGCGCTTGGCCATCGGGCCCAGGCATGAAGACCAAGGTCAGATGATAGATGCTCTCGAAATGCGCGACCTTGCCCTCGAAGGCCGCGCGCCGTTCCTCATCGATCAGCCATGAGGCAGCATCGGGAAGCGCCGAGCTCGGATAGCCCAGCGCTTCGCTGCGCTCGGCCTCGAAGAATAATGCCCAGCCGGAGCCGAGCCTTTTCAGCGCATTGTTTGCCCGCGCGCATATGCCGATAAGTTCGGCCTCCGTCGCGCTTTCAAGGTCGGGGCCACGAAACCGCAATGTCCGCTGGGAGCTGCCATCCTTGTTGAGCACGATGCCGGGCGCGACGAGTGCTGCCCACGGCAGATGGTCGGCAAGCCGGTCGGCTTTGCCGCGGTATTCGGAAAGCTTCAGCATGCAAGCCAGCCCTTTTGACGAAGATGACGGACAAGCACGCTGGCAAAATCCGGATCACGCCGTGCGGCAAAGACCGCGAGCGTGTGGCCGGCGATCCAGAGGATCAGACCGGCAATCCACTGCTGCAGGCCTAGGCCGATGGCCGCGGCCACCGTGCCATTGAGGATCGCCACCGCTCGCGGCGCGCCGCCGAGCAGGATCGGCTCGGTGAGCGCCCGATGGACCAGAACCTCGAAGCCTTCGATATGCTGCTCTCCGGTGCTCATCAGACGACTGCCCCGCCGCCAAAGGAGAAGAAGGAAAGAAAGAAGCTCGAGGCCGCGAAGGCGATCGACAGGCCGAAGACGATCTGGATCAGCCGGCGGAAACCGCCCGCCGTGTCGCCGAAGGCAAGGGTCAGGCCGGTGGTGATGATGATGATCACCGCGATGATTTTGGCGACCGGCCCCTGCACCGATTCCAGAATCTGCTGCAGCGGCTGTTCCCACGGCATGCCGGAGCCGGCAGCGTGGGCCTGGGCCGTGAGAAGAAGCGCGACGGCGGCGAACGAAAGAAAGCGAAGCTTCTTGCGCATGAGGTAACCTTTCAGAGCTGCTGGAGTTGCGGAAGTGTGAGCGGGGTGACGGCGTAATCGCCGCTGCCGTCGAGACCCGTGACCTCGGCGATCGCGTCAACGCGGCGCGCGGGTCCTCTTCCGGCGATAAAGATGACCAAGTCGACGGCATCGGCGATCAGCCGGCGGGGAACGGTGACAACGGCTTCCTGGGCGAGCTGCTCAATACGATAGAGTGCGGAGCGTGCCGAATTGGCGTGAACCGTGGCAATGCCGCCGGGATGTCCGGTGTTCCATGCCTTCAGCATATCGAGCGCTTCCGCGCCTCTGACTTCGCCGACGATGATGCGGTCGGGCCTCAGCCGTAAGGTCGAGCGTACGAGATCGGCGAGTGTGATGGAGCCCCGCCTCGTCCTCATGGCAACGCAGTCCTTGGCCGCGCATTGCAGCTCGCGGGTGTCCTCAATCAGGATCACCCGCTCATCGCATTCGGCGACTTCTGCCAGTAGAGCATTGGTAAGTGTCGTTTTGCCCGACGATGTGCCGCCGGCGACCAGGATGTTGCGCCGCTCGCGCACTGCCTTCCTCAGGGCATCAGCCTGCAGCGGGAGCATGACGCGATCGGCGACGTAGTTGGCCAGCGTGTAGAGTTTTGCCGCCGGTTTGCGGATGGCGAAGCATGGCGCCAGCACGACCGGCGGTAGCAGACCCTCGAAGCGCTCGCCTGATGGCAATTCGGCACTGACAATCGGACTATCTGCATGCGCCTCGGCGCGTACATGGGAGGCGACGAGCCGGATGATGCGTTCCGCCTCGGAAGGATGCATATGCACGCCTGTATCGACCCGGCCTTCTCCCAACCGGTCGAGCCTCAGCGTGCCGTCGGGATTGACCATCACCTCGATAACGGTCGAATCGGAAAGGGCCTCGGTGATCGCGGCGCCCATGGCTGTGCGCAGCATGGCTCGGCGGCGGTGGTCCGCTGCGGGATGAGAGTTCATCCTTCGCCTCCGTTGCCATTGCCGTAACCAAGCGAGCGCTTCCCGGAGGCTATCTGGCGACCGACCTGCTCGACGAATTTGTCAAAGCGCTCTTGGGCGATCGCCTGTGTCGCCCGATCCGGAATTGGCGTGTGGGCATGAAGCGTGATTGAAAAGCGGATTAAGAGCGCCAGGCTCTCCAGAGTTATTTCGGCGTCGCGCCTGACATGGTCGAGATCGCGGGAAAGACGGTCCAGCCGCTTGCCGTAGCGCTGGTCGAGCTCGTTTTCACCACGCCGTTCGATGAAGGCCTCGACCGCTTTCGCGACGATTGCCGATTTCGTGGTCGACGGGTTGCGGCTGAGCGTTTCCAGCTTCTCGCTTAACGCGGGTTCGAGCAGAAACTGGTGGCGAATGCGATGGGGCTTCATACGTCTCGTTCCGACTGGCCGGCGCTGATGCGCCGGCGGTGCGAACGAACATCGCCGAAATCCGCAAAATCGCTTATGGGCGTTATCTACGCCGAGATACGCCTCAGTTGCGGAAAGCGTTCAGAAGCCGGGGATGATGTCCTTGTCGTCGCCCCTTCCCTCGTTGAGGCCGTAGGCGCTGGCGGCGGTGGAAACCCGGTCCAGGACGCGCTTGTCTGCGAGTGCCTCGGCGTCATCGTCCGCCAGATTGAAGAGGTCGTCTTGATCAGGCTCCCGAGAGACGACGACGTGTTCTTCAGGCAGGCCGGGATGACGCTGCTGTTGCACGCCGCTCCCTTCTTCGATTGCCGCGCCGGCGTGTTCGTCATCGGCAGCGAGACGGCGGTCAACACTGCGGACTTGTCCGCTCCAATCGTCGGGGCGCGACGCAGGACAGTCCGCGTACAGACCGTCGCGCAACACCGGCGCCGGCAGCACCCGTTCGGTGAAATTCGGATCCTGGTAATAGCGCAACTTCTGGGCGCGGATCGGCGGCAACCCGGAAACAAGGATTAATTCGTCAGCTTGCGGCAACTGCATCACTTCGCCAGGCGTCAGCAGCGGGCGAGCGGTCTCCTGGCGACTGACCATGACGTGCGAAAGCCAGGGCGCCAGCCGGTGGCCGGCGTAGTTGCGCATGGACCTGAGTTCCGTCGCCGTACCGAGCGCATCCGATATGCGTTTGGCCGTGCGCTCGTCGTTGGAGGAAAAGGCAATGCGCACATGGCAATTGTCGAGAATGGCGTTGTTCTCGCCATAGGCTTTGGAGATCTGGTTCAAGGATTGCGCGATCAGATAGGCGCGGATGCCGTAACCCGCCATGAAGGCGAGCGCGGTCTCGAAGAAGTCGAGGCGACCAAGAGCCGGAAATTCGTCCAGCATCATGAGCAGTTGGTACTTGCGGCTTTTCTTCGGGTCACCTTCCAGCCGCTCCGTCAGTCGCCTGCCGATCTGATTGAGCACCAGTCGCACCAGTGGCTTGGTGCGCGAAATATCCGATGGCGGCACCACTAGATAGAGCGACATCGGTCGTTCCGCATCCATGAGGTCGGCAATGCGCCAGTCGCAGGCCGATGTTGCCGAGGCAACCGTCGGATCACGATAGAGCCCGAGAAACGACATTGCGGTCGAGAGAACGCCAGAACGCTCGTTCTCTGACTTGTTCAGCACCTCGCGAGCCGCCGAGGCCACGACGGGATGGACCCGAGGTGTGTCCGCCGTGCCGAGGTGGTTGGTGGTCATCATCCGCAGCAGTGTCGCGGCAAATGAGCGTTGCGGATCCGACAGGAAAGTGGCGACGCGCGCGAGCGTCTTTTCTTCTTCCGCGTAGAGCACGTGCAAGATGGCCCCGACCAAGAGTGAATGACTAGTCTTCTCCCAATGATTCCGCCGCTCCAGCGCGCCTTCCGGATCGACGAGAATGTCCGCGATGTTCTGAACGTCGCGGACCTCATCTGAACCCCTGCGCACTTCCAGCAGCGGGTTATAGCGCGCCGATCTCGAGTCGGTCGGATTGAACAGGAGGCAGAAAGAGAACTTCGACCGCCAGCCGGAAGTCAGCTGCCAGTTCTCGCCTTTGATGTCGTGAATGACGGCCGAGCCGGTCCAGGAAAGAAGCGTTGGAACGACCAATCCCACGCCCTTGCCCGAACGTGTCGGCGCAAAGGCCATGACATGTTCCGGCCCGTCATGTCGCAGATAGTGATCCTTCAGTTTGCCGAGGAAAACGCCGGCCGGCTCAAACAGGCCTGCCTTCTCGATTTCCCGAGCCGCGGCCCATCGTGAGGAACCGTAGGTGGTGACCAACCCCCTCTGCCGCGCGCGCCAGAGGGAGCCAGCTATTGCGGCCGCACACCCCAAGAATCCGCTGGCTCCGGCAAGCATGCCGGCCTTGTCGAAGACCTCAGGCGCATAGGCGTCGAAGTGAAACCACCATTCGAACAGTTTCCACGGCTTGTAGATCGGCCGGGCCGCCGCGGCAAACCATGGCGCGCCAAGCTGCGGCTGATATTCCAGCATGTGGGCGCACCATTGCGTTGCCGCCCATACGCCAACGATGACGATGGCGAACACAACTACGATCTGGCCGACAAGGAGCTTCGTCGGTGTCACGGGCACAGCCTCCACTGTTTGGTCGTAGATGGAAGCAGCATAACGTGACGTTTCAGAATATCGAAGATACCCAATATACGCGCCCGTGCGATGCAGTGAACGTTGCAGGCTTGGAAGACTGGGGCGCCAAGAAGTGTCATCGCGAAGGGCGACGAGCGAATGACTTGTATGGGGCCGGAAACGGACTGGCAGGTTTGAAGTGTCTATTCGGGACTAGCTACCGTTCAGCATCCGACCTCAATGTCGAACGTCTGGGGACAAATTTCGCCATACTCAAAGCCGTTCGAACTGCGGCTGGAAGTTAACTTCCATCGCGCCGGGCGCGTACGATTTGCGTTCCGCACAGTAGATGGTGCACCAAAATAATCGTGGTCCACCTTGGATTACTTCACCAGCCTTAGCTGGCCACGAGGAGGCGTAATTGGTTCTCTCCGCGGGGCCGACGGCACACCAACGGTCACGAGACCAAACAACAGTTTCGCTAGCTCCGCCTCAGGCAACGAAAGAAGCTGGGACAACCCGACTAATCCCAACTGTTCATCCCGGCGAACCTCGCTTAGCACCTTCTGCCAGATCTGGGATTGCTCGCGTCGAATTGGCGAAGGCTCTGCAGTCCGCCAGCCCCGCCTAGAGATCTCGACGAAAATCTGCTGGTAATTCCATTTGGTAAGGAGGCCGATCTCGTGCAGTCGGTAAGCCATAGCAGCAACCGATACTGACCACTCTTGCTTCAATTGCACGACTTTTGGAAGCCCGGAAACTCGCCCCACAGCCCGGAGCGGCGCCTCTGGCATCAAGAAGGCTGCGGCAAACTCATTAGCCTGCTTCTCAGCCTCCAGGCCATTTGGCGAAGCATGCTTGTGCAACACGAGGTGCCCGAGCTCATGCGCCGCGTCGAATCGGCTTCGTTCTGCCGATTTTTGGGTGTTTAAAAACACATAAGGCCGCGCCCCCCGCCACAGCGAGTACGCATCGACCTCTTTGCCATCTTCCCCAAGGGAGAAGACTCTAACACCTTTCAGCTCTAGCAAATGAACCGTGTTCTTAATGGGTCTGTTGCCCAAGCCCCAATAGTCTCGCAGCCCGGCTGCCGCAGTCTGAGGTAACTCTTCTCGCATGTCCGGTAGGTCAGCGTCCGGCAGGTCAAACTCTCCGTCCAGCCAGTCCGAAAGAAGGAAGGCTACAGCGCCAGCGGCGATCGCACCGTCTCGCTGCCGAGCCGTCATCTTGCTCATAGAGCGAAAGCTCACACCTTCCACCAGTGGAATGTCCAGGTCGTCAGCCATGAAGAATTCGAGAGGGAAGCCGAGTACCCGCGCGAATTTCCGAGCTACGTCATCGCTAGGCAGGTATTCCCCAGCCTCATAACCGGTCACAGTACGAGGTTCGATACCAACTCTGGACGCAAGTTCTCGCATCGTCAGCCCGGCGCGCTGACGAGCTACTTTCAGCCGCGATTTGTTGAACATTCTATGCGGCCTTGCGCTTCACCGGCACGTCGATATCGGGCGTGTTATCTATCTTCTGCGGCACGCCGCCGTCCACACCAGGTATGGGGATGAAAATGCGTTCAGCCCAATCTGTCACCATTTGGTCGTCGAAGTCTGACGGCAAGGACAGCTCGGCCCGGCATTGTTCATCATCAATGTTTATTAGCAGCATATAAGTCTTGTAGTTAAGGACCGTCACAGCCCGGAGCAGATCAGCTTTCACTGTATCGGGAAAGAGATCGCCCTCCACACTGTTCTTCAAGACGGCCGCCTCCGTAAAGAGACCCTTGAGTGACTTTGTTCTTGGTATGCCAGGCCATCTGCAAGTGAGGTGGTCGGCACTTGCTACGACAATGTTGATCTTACTCGAATCGTTGATCACCAACGAGTAGTTGCTCGGATCGTCCTTGCGCCAACCAAGCGGCACCAACTCATCTCGCAGAGTGCGCACTACCATTCTCCAGGCTTCGGTACCGGGTATGAACGGCGGGTCATTGTCAGTGCAATTCAACCGGGCCAAGTGCCCAGCCTGTACAGCCTTGATCAAGGCCTCAACAGAGATGCCCAGTTCCATTAGACGGCGGCGAGCGTCAAAAGGATGCTGGTAGAGTGAGGCGCTTGCTACAGTGCTCATTGACCGATCCAACTTCATTTTTTTCACCTTCTAGCAGGTAAAGAAAATGAAGTCCAGTGGGGCGGCAGTGTTTTAAAAGCAGTCCCGATGCCGATGGAGAAACGGCGCCGCGGGCTTTCCGCGAGCGACCGACGGCTTTCGAACATGAGAGCTCGCCGGCTGCCGTAAGTGCAGGGTGCCTAGGACTGAAGGAGAAATGGGAAGCGCGTCATCCGATCACGCTTGTAGAAGCTTTCGCCTTTCTCGACGTGTGTGAGCGAGTTCCTATTTCGGAAACAGGCCCGCGCGCCCTGCGGCCGCTTGCCGGTGAAATGCGTTACATGGGGTTGCCCCTCCAACAGCGCTGGAACATCGACATTTTCCAGAGTGATCAACTAAAGGTTGGCCAGCATTTCCGAGAACGCCTTGAATGCGCGATCCTTCAAGGGTGTGCTTGCGATCGCACTATCGCTCGTAACGCGCCTGTCCCACGTCGCTATGACCTCAGCCTTGAATTTGCCAGGACGAAGCAATAGGTCACGCAACTCTGTGCTTGGCCCGCGAGGCGCGACGAACGAGCATCTTCGAGGAGGAGGTGAATGCGCCGGAAGATGATCTTGCCAGCGTCCTCACACGCCGTGGGCGTCGAAAGCGGGACTTCATAGTGTTTTGCATTGGTAATTGTCCCACACGCCTTGGCAGCCGGCGGGATGAGCACAACCGATGACATCGCGTCCCTGGTCACCCGATCGACCAAGTCGCTTGACGGACGTATAGCCGCTCAGACCTTTCTGCCATTCCGAGATGAAAATCTCCCATTCGGTGGCATCATAAGCGCGCACGAGCTTCACAATAGGCGCTAGATTCGCGTCTTCCTCCGCCACCCACTGTTTCTAGCGGCCTCTTTCCAACCCTAAAGCCTATTCCGCGCCAGATTGAACAGTTCGCCATGGTGTGGGCACCGTCGCGAACTGACTGACGCGGTTATTTTTCAAGCTCGGCGCGGATGCGACGCAATTCTCCTTCGATCAGAACCGCGGCATCGGCGTCTTTGAGAACTAAGTAGAGTTTCTCCGCCTCTTCGTAAGCCCACATGGCAGCCTGAAGTGCCTCGCCTTCATCTATATCCCGAAGGCCACCGAGATAAAGTCTGGCAGATTCCTGATATAGATCTGCGGCACGACGGTAACTGTCCTTCGCCTCGTCCGGCGCGTCGTGTTGGATCAATTCGGCCAACCCACGGAAAGCCACGGCCAGATTCCTCACGACACCCGCGGACCAGGATTCAGGAGCGACTGCCCGCTGCGAAACGTCCTCCAGGATATCTATCGCTCTGTGATAATCGGCCTCCGACTTGCTTTGCCGGGCACGCATGCACAGCAGGATCCCCAGCCTCTCTTCGGCCGCCAATTTTTGACGCGATTGTGAGCCTCCGGTCAAAACCGTGAGCGCTCTGTCCAGAATTTCGATAGCGGCGGTGAGGTCATTAACCGCTGCACCTTCGTCTCCCTGCTCAGCAACCGACTCCGCAAACCCCAAGGCAGATTCAATCCAGTCCGATCGCGAAAGTGTTGGATTAATCTCCTCTGTCGCAGCGCGGAATGTTTCCATGGCCCGGCGGAAGGCTTCTTTCGACTGGACCCCATTTTGATTCCCAGGAGCTTCTGCAAGATCAAAGAGGGTCTGTGCCAAGATTGTACGTGCCTTGCCGTCATCGGCCCCGCCAGCTTCGAAGAATGCCGCCCAAGCCTTCACACTCGCTGCCAACAGGTCAGATGCCTTTGCGGTGCTGCCTAAGCGGCCAAGACTGATCGCACGTAATCTGGCAGCATCGGGGTCGCTCGATGCCATAGCTTCCGTCACACCTAGTACAACGCTGCTATCCCGTCCGCCGAGGCTGTCAATCGTTGCCTGTTCGAGGATCATGTCCTCAGCGCTTGGAGCTGACGCGCTACGCAGACGCCCGATCCCAAGGCCGAAGTCGCGTTTGAGACGTGCAATGACCGGATCTGTCGGATCAGCGATAAGTTTTTTTCGGCTGTCGAGCACAGCTAGCGGGTCGGTCATCCAACCAGGCGCGCCAAATCCAAGACCTCGGACCAGCTGTGCAAAGAACTTGTCAGCGTCCTGATTCAGAATCGCGAACTTGTTTCGGCCTGCCAACATTTTCCTCACGCGGGGATTCAACGCTTCAATTGAATCCTCAAACAGGACCCAAAACACCATCAGATTGGGTATCGCTGCGCAGGCTCGTTCGAGGAGGGTGACAACACCGCCCTCCTCGCTGCCTGAATAACCAACCACAACCAATAGCTCAGCGTCTTTCAGGCCAAACATTGTTCCCTGCATGGACAGGTCGTCTTGAGTAGCGAACGTATCCCCCACGCTATTTCTAAGCTCATAGGTATACATCGATCCGTGCAGATGGACGACTTGGGGATGGTCTGGGAGTGAGGCAACACGGCTCAGTGCCGACAGACCATCAGCCACCACAGGTATCATCCCCGCCAAGATGATACCCTGGAGTACGAGCTGATCAAAGTTGGTGGTCAGGACCGTGTGCGCATAGTGGCAACGCACCAGCTCACCAAGGCAAATGTGAGCCCAATTCACCTTGCCATCACTGCGATCGATCGCTGCCTTGATGATTGCACGCTGTTTGTTATCTGATCGAAAAAATTGCTCGAACAGATAGCCGTATAGCCGTCCCCAATTGGGGTCTCCCACATCAAAGTTGGGTAACAGCCTAGCTATATCCGTAAGATATTCTCGCTCATCGAGCCAAATCAGAGCGCGTGACGGGTCCAGCGTCTCCGTTTCAGGCGCACTCTGAAGTTTCGCCAACTCGCGCGTCAGATCCTTCGCTATTTCGCTGGCCATGGGTATGCCCGCAGATCGCGAACATCCGGCGCCTATCAAAAAGACCGCTCCCGTGCAGCGCTGTCCGTCTCCCCACTCGCATCCTGATTTTGCGATCTTGAGCTGAATACTCAGCTCTCTGACGCTGACGGGAACGGGGCCGTCGAGTGGTGCAGACACCGAATCCATCCTTGGTATCACCTAGGTTGACCGCCAATATTGAATACACTTGAGTTGTACAAAAAATTTCGACGATGTCTCTAATGCATTGGAAAAAACTTAAGCGGACCAGCTAAGATCGCAGCATGTGAAGCAAGGTTTATCTTTTACGAGGTTATCGCCGGATATGTATGTCGATAGCCAAAAAGAAACTAGCGATGATTTTTTGACACAATTTACAGGACAATCCCAACGAAAGCGCTCGCCTAGGACGCTATCGGTCATCCTGCCCCGCTAGATCGCCAACATTATTGGATTTTTTATTGAGAGGGTCGATTTCAATACATTTCTTGGCTCGCGGATTCGAACCAATGGGCCCCAGAAGCCAAATTGAAATCTAGTAGCGTATGTGCTTTCGCATGCTATAATCGGGTGGTCAAAAATCTGGAGCTACAAATGCCAAATCCAAATCAGCAACAGGCGTCCACCCCTTCAGCCGTGCCGAATCGTGACGTACGTACGGCGCTTTTGAAGGGCCGTCTGGCCAACCCCGCCCTGCAACGACTGCAGGGGCGCGTCTTGTCCCAGGCTGAACCAAGCGACGTCATCACAAGCTATGACAGGATGCATCATCGCCATAGCCGGTCATGACAGTTAGCGAGGCGCCACCCCGGATTACCTCGTTCCTGGTTAAGGTCGCCTCGCGCTGCAACCTCGACTGCGACTATTGCTACGTATACCACCATGCGGATCAGTCTTGGCGCTCGATGCCGAAGCTGCTTTCGGCTGGCGATCGTAGCGCTTTTGTAGAAAGGCTTGCGACTTACTTGGCTGAAGAATCGATCAAGCGCTGCACGGTCATCTTCCACGGCGGCGAGCCTTTGCTAGCCGGCGTCGAGACAATCGTAGCCTTCGCGGGCCAGATCCGTGCCGCGACCCCATCTGCGGTCGATATCGGGCTGCAGACAAACGGCCTCTTATTGACCGAAGCGGCACTTGAAGCGTTTGAGGCCGCCGATATCAGCATTTCGCTCAGCCTAGATGGGCCGAAATACGCCAACGACAAGCATCGGAATTCAAAGAGGGGCCGTTCAAGTTTCGAGCGGGTCCAAGATGCGCTGGTGCGTCTCAAAAGCCATCCCAAGATCTTTGCAGGCGTCATCGCCGTCGTTGATCCAACAACGCCCGCGGACGACCTGCTTGCGTTTTTCGCCTCGCATGCGGTTCCCAAGCTGGATTTTCTGTTGCCGGATGCACACCATTTGCGTCAGCCGGTTGGCCGCAGCGAACGACCTGATTTGTATGAAGCCTGGCTTTGCCATGCCTTTGATGTCTGGCTTGATCGCTACCCGCACCTGTCCGTGCGAACGTTCGAGGCGCTGCTTGACGCGGTCGCGGGTCTGCCGTCCACCACCGACGCTTTTGGCCTTGGCGACGTAAGCCTCATCGGCATCGAGACCGATGGCAGTTACCACGACCTGGATGTGTTGAAGGTTACGAAGGACGGTGCGACGAAAATCGGCGGGACCGTTGCTGACACTGAGATTTCATCAATTGCTTCATCCGATCACTTGGCCGTGCACAGACAGTTGCTCAGCAAGCCGGGTCTCAGCGTGACTTGTCAAGAATGTGCGATCGTCGACATTTGCGGTGGCGGCTCGCTACCTCACCGCTACGGCGCGAACGGCTTCGACAACCCAACCGTCTATTGCGGGGAAATGACCGCACTTGTCGCCCATATCAAGGGGCGACTCCAAGGTCTGTTGGAGGGCGGAGCGCGACCGGTCGAGACGCTACCGGACACCTTCCGGTTTGAACACTACGAAGCGGCCGAGCTTGGCGGTGCGGAGATGGAACTCCTGTGCGAAGCAGCGCGCAATGCTCTGAGAAGTGAGTTTCTGGAAGCCGCCAGCTTTTTGCCTGCCGAAGAATTTCAAAAGGTCGCCGATCTCGGCGAAACCGAGCCGGAGCGAATGGCCGAGCTTTGCCAGCAGCCAGGAGCGGTTGCCTGGCAAAGGACGCTTGCCTCGCAGAATTTGGGGCGGCTGGTGCATACGGTCGACGGACAACCGTTGTCGGCCGACCCGGCTTACCTTGACGACTTGCTAGGCCGGTCCGAAGGCGACATGACGTCCTTGGCCGTCGCCAGCGAGGATTTTTGGCTGCGCAAACCGTTCGGCGATGCCATCTATTTCGAATCAGAGGCTTTTGCTACGCAGGCACGGTCGGTCGTCGAGGAGGCGTTGCGGATTATCGAAACGTGGCGCCCAGCTTTGGCAAACGAGATACGCATGGCCTGTCGCGCCGTGCAATTCGTTCGCGACCCGTTGGCCCACCCTGAGAAGATCGTGTCTTTCAGTGACAACACCGTACCTGGGGCGCTTTATGTGTCTGTATGGCAAGGCGAGCGGTTGATTGATCCCTATGATCTGGCCGATTCCTTGATTCACGAGCATCGCCACCAGAAGCTATACCTGCTCGAACGCATCTCGCCCACAGTCGAACCGACCGACATGCGCGTGGTTTCTCCCTGGCGGGAAGATTTGCGGCCACCTTCCGGACTGCTGCATGCAGTCTTTGTGTTTGTGGAACTGCGCCGATTTTGGCAGTTCGTGCGGCACAATGGGCCGTCGCGCCTGCACAATCGCGCGGTCAACCAGATCAGGGACACCGACGAGCACCTTGCAGAGGCCTTTGCGACGCTTTTGAGCTGCCCGCTTACCAAGACAGGCCGCTCTTTGACCGAAGTCCTCAAGAAAGCCTCGGAGTCGGTGCTAGAAGCGGCGTGAGAACATTGATGCTCCCGGTCGATCGCCTGCCGGCATCCAAGTCCAGGCGACACGCGGTTCTTCGCGACTATTTCTGTGACAAGGATGCAGATGCCATTCTGGGAGCGGCAGGATGGCATTTGAACCTATCCTGGCCGGATGGTCTCGAAAGGCATGTCGATCCACGGCTGCAAGAGGGGTTGGCATGGTGGAATGGCAACGTCACCCTACCGACGATGGCCCTGGCCCGCACCCGTAAGCGACACGTGCTGAGCGTTTTATATGATTCCTGGACCCTTCAAAGCTGGAGTGAATGGGTGGATGCCGCCGGCGTCCGTGCAGACGAGCATGTGCTAATCCTACACGTAGACGACCACCGGGATCTGGCGAGTCCTCGCCTATTCGAGGAAAACGGGAGGTGGAAAGACGCCATCACCGGGGAGTTTTGCGATCTTGGCAATCCCGCGTCTGTGCGCGCGGCCATAGAAAGCGGAGCCATCGGGATGGGTAGTTTTCTAACGCCTTTTCTACACGGTTTTCCGAAGGCTGAGGTACGCCAGCTGTGTCAACCGCCAAAGGTCACCAAGACCCAAGATTTCGCAATTGGACTGACCAGACAGGCTGACGATTTGCTGGATCCAAGCCAATTCCGGCCCGCAGTACATTTGACGCCAACTTCAAGGCAGACCGGCCCTGGGCTGTATCGTTCGACCCCCGACATCGATGATTGGCTCGAAGACCTACCAGCCCAGCCAACGGTCCTTCATATCGATATGGATTTCTTTAACAATCGCTATGACGGGGATACAGATTGGAAGAGCCGTGAGAAGCCCTTCGATCCAGCTTTGGACCATATCTTGGGAAAGATTGACGACATGACCGCCGCCCTTAACTGGTCCGGTCTTGGCTCGCAGCTTGTCGATATCGTGGTCGCCTATTCACCAGGGTTTTTCCCGGCCGAATATTGGCAAGAGGCCACAGCTCGAATTGTGCCGGCGTTGGAGCGGATCTATGAGCGCTAAGCCTTCCCCAACAGCAGCGCCTCGCCGCAGCCCTAAGCACCCAACGCCGAAACCCAAAGCCGTGCGGGCAAAACCGAGCCTCGAGTTTGTTCAACCTGATCTTGTCGTCCTCACGCCCACCAAAGGGACAGCTGAACGTGGCGGCGGGCCCGGCGGTGAGGCCTGGAAAATTGAAACTAATGGCAGACGGGCAGGCGTTGTCTTCATCAATGTCATCGATGAGCCTCCGGTGGGCCGCCACGCGTCTATTCAGATCTATCTCAATAAACCAAGTCAGGGTCGGCGGATCGGTAGAGTTGCTTACCGCAAGGCATGCGAGGCGAGCCGATACGACGTGATCTATGCCCACATGCGCAAGTCAAATCTTGCCTCGCGACGGGCAGCGGAGGAAGCTGGGTTCAAAGAAGACGCGCGACCGGGGGCGACGCAGCTTCTTATGGTCTGGCGACGCGCGGCGTGATGATGCGACCAAACTGGCTAAAGCCGTCATCAATGGTGGATCTGTACCAAGTGACGCTGAATGTGCGACCCGCGTTTCGGACCGAAGTGCAGGGCGAGGTCCGCGATGCTGAGATCGGACGATGGGCGAGGCTCAAAGGGCTCTATTTTTGCCGCGATCGGGATAATTTTGTCGTCTTCTCAAAACGTTCTGTGCTCGTTCGGCGGCTTCTCGCCATCGACCAGACCGTCGGTGATCACACGGTCTGGCTGGGACAGTGGCTTGGCTATCCGCGATGCTGTGCCCGCATAGCGCGGCGTGTCGGTGAAATGCACCTGGACGATTGGTCGGAGCAAATCTCTATGCGGCGTCACGTGGGGAATTTCTCGTTGACATCGGTCTCACATTACACAGCAGGCCGCGCCCTCATCAGCCATGTCCCTTGTTCCGCGCATTGTCGGGCGTCGCTCCACATGGCAACGCAGGTGCTAAAGCGATCGCACCGGTTCCAACAGCGCTTGGCCAACGTTCTCTCTTCACGAGGCTTCCGTGTACACAGCCGTCGTTGTTCCCTGCCTGAATGAAGCGGCCTCGCTTCTTGAGACCTGCATTTCGCTCGGTTTCAGCAGGGGTGCCACTCCTCCCGATACAGTGTTGATCCTGGTCGACAACGGCTCGACTGACGGCACTCTTGATGTGATGGATCACATCAAGAATGCCAATGTGGGAACAGTGCTGTTGGGGCAGACGCTCGAGCGCGGCTACGTGCCGCCGCGTCACCTGGGAGTGTCGATGGCGGAGACCTTCGCCGCTGAACTTAGTATTCCCAACAATGAGTTCTTGATCCTTCAAGCCGACGCCGACACCATCTATGGTGGGGGTTTCATCGCCTCTATGACGGCTTCCGCACTATCGGCGCCGCAAGATCTGATCGAAGGCATCGCTCGAACGACAAAAAGTTTTCTTGCAGAATATCCCGGCTATCACGCTTGCTGCGCATGCGCCGACGAAGCGGTATCGTGCATTTTTGTGCCTGAAGCCGACGAAGTTATCATCGACGACAAAGTCGCCGGATATCGCCTGTCCGAGTATTTGAAATGGGGAGGACACCGCCGAGAGTTTGATGCTAGAGGCGACGAGATACACGCGGAAACGTCGCGGCTTTTTATTCGCGCGAAAATGGTTGGGGCCAGGCGCACACGCGCTCCAGAAGCGGTGGCCTATCCATCACGACGCAAGACCGAGGCTAACCCGCTGGGGACATTCGCCACTGCAGGATTTCCGCGGGAAAGCCGCTGGTGGCACCGTTGGACCAGTTTGCATCCCAACCACCACTCACTGCGGGAATTCGACAGGTCCGATGCTTTGGAAGCGTTCGCCAATGCCGTGTTTGTCCGACAGGTTCACACGCTGATCCTGTTCGCTTTAGTTCCCACTCATGTTCGGTTGGCGCTTGATGGCCGAACAATCAAATCCTTAACGGGGTCGCCCCTCGTTCCCCTGCTGGAGAGAGTCGCCGTTGCGCCCGAGTCTCTGAGGACGACTCCTGGGCAACTGCTGGAGGGATATTTCGACCTGGCTGAACGCCAACCAGGGCTCTTCGCCGATTGCATAGAAAAGGCCCGCGACTACTCCCTGCCTTAATCGCCGTCGGCATTCCGAATATGACGCCTATCTACGTCAGCCACCCGATCCGCTCGGTCCGCAGTCCTGCCAAACAATAAGCGCTGGGAAGGGAATAGGCGCCGCTCGGGTGCATAGTTCGCCAGTGTTTCGCTTCTGGCGCAGCCGCGACCCCAGCGATCGCGGGATTGTCTTCTGTGGATGGCTCCCGCGATGCAAGAGGTAATTCGACATTATGGCGCGTTGGTCGGGTGCAGTCTTCTGTCCGGCCTGTTGATGCAGCCATTCGAGACTGCTGGCCCTGATGGGGTCGGCGAACTGGGTCCCAATCTGCTTATCAGGCTATGATGCCTCGGACATTCGACGGGTTGTCCCTGTTCCCGGCCTGACCGGTCTCGCCATCACATCGCGTCGCTCTCACAACCTCATGGAGCCGATCGATCGGCTCGAACTGTTCTCTGCCCTTAAAATTTCATCCTCTTCGAACCTTACGCCGCAAGGCTCGCGGCATGGCGAGCTTGATAGGTTTCGCCGCGCGCCATGATCGCCCACACCACGCGGGCCATCTTGTTTGCCATGGCTAGGCTTGCCACGCGCGCTGGCTTCCTGGCGAGCAACGCGAGGAGGCGCGGATCCGCTGTCTCCGGTTTGTATCTCGCCCGACGAATCAACGATGTAGCGCCGACCACCAGGAGCTTTCTCAGATACCGGTCGCCCATCTTGGTGATGCGGCCGAGCCGATCCTTGCCGCCGCTCGAGTTTTGCGAAGGTGTCAGCCCAAGCCAGGCGGCGAACTCTCGACCCGAGCGGAACTGACCCGGATCGGCAACCGAGGCCGCCAACGCTGTAGCCCCTACCGGACCGATACCGGGGATCGTCGACAAGCGTCGTGCGACGTCGTCGGTTCGTTGGAGGGCACTGATCGAACGGTCGATCGCCTGGAGACGAACATGGGTGTCGAGCACCTGCCCGCACAGGAGACCGAGAACCTGCGTTGCCATTGCCGGCACTTCCGGCGTCGCTTCCTTCGCGGCGATCTGGTGCGCCAGCCTGAGCGCCCGCTCCAAACCTTGGGGAATGTCGATGCCGAACTCAGCCAACAAGCCGCGGATCATGTTCACGAGTTGCGTGCGCTGCTTGACCAGAAGATTGCGTGTGCGGTGAAGCGACAGGGCCGCCTGTTGCTCGGCCGACTTCATCGCCACGAAGCGCATGGTCGGGCGTGTCACCGCTTCGCAGATCGCTTCCGCGTCCACCGCATCATTCTTGCCGCGCTTCACATAAGGCTTCACGTAGCTCGGCGGCATCAAGCGGACCTCATGGCCGAGCTCCGTCAGTTCTCGAGCCCAGTGATGTGACGTCCCGCAGGCCTCGATCCCGATCAGGCAGCGCGGTAGCTTGACGAAGAACGGCAGAACTTGCGATCGGCGCAGTGCCTTGCGCACAACAACATCTCCAGACGCGTCGACGGCGTGAACTTGAAAAATGCGCTTGGCCAGATCGAGGCCCACGGTGGTAATCTGCATGGCGGATGGCTCCTTTGCTCGGGTTGCCTGACAGCAAACCCACTGTGGCACTCAGATGCCGGGAGCGGGAGCCATCCACCTCATCTGCTTTGGGCAACCGCAAAACTGAACTCTGCGACCGACATTGAGGCGCATTGCCGCCCGCAGCGTTTGGGACGGTAGCGAACCGGCAGATGTCGTTATCGCTCATCAGCGATAGCCGGCCTTCTGTCCCGTATAGCGAAGGCTGAGAATGGCCCGATGAGAGATTCCCGTTGACGGAGATCGCATCGTGGCGAGGTCAGTTTCCTTTCGGCAGCGCATTCTAGCGCCTGCCGTTTGACAATCTTCAAGCGAATGCTTGAGATACATTTCGTGCTAGAAGCTTCTACGTGGCGGAGCAAGCCGCAGCGAAGGGGCGATTTTTCGATTTTTCTGCACTTACTTCAGGGGGAATAGCGTGCCCATTCAAAGCATTTATACATACCTTGTCTATCCTGGCAAAGGTGCCGACGAGATCGACGCTATCAATGGCTCTGTTGTTCCACTACAGGGTAAGCTCTTCGACCTGTTGGAAGAGGTATATCTGCGCTCAGACAACGAGTATACAATCGACATTGCGTTCAGCCTGGGAGCAGACGGCACCCAGAGGAACCCATGCCGAGCGCTTCTGATCAATCACCTCACCAACGGGACGATCGACACCGGCCGTCTATTGGCCGAGCGGCTGGCGCAGCACACCACCAAACGGTCAGGCCTGGGACTGCTGTTTCTCGTAGCGGGTCAGGACGGCCAAAACCGTAAGATCGTGGTGTCGCGCTTCCCAGCTCACAGTGCAGTGTTGGCGGAGACAGAAGCGGCAACCCTGACACTCGCCTTTCTTGAGCGCGTCTTTATGAGAAACGCTTACTCATACAAAGCGGTCGTCTACCAGCATACTTCGCTGACCAATGGCTTCTGGACGGGCCGCGCCATCGACAAACAGATCGAGAGTCGAGAGCGTGAGGTCTCTCAATACTGGATCAACGATTTCCTCGATTCCGCCCTTCGCACGACCCCTACCCGCGGAACGCGCCGGCTTGCGCTCGCGCTCAAAGCAGCGGTCAGCAAAGCCAAGGACGTAACCGTCAAAAGTGAGATCGCGTCGGCGGTCACTCTCGGCCCAGGTATGCAGGGACAGACCACGAGCGTGAACGGCTTTCTTGACCACTTCCACTTCTCTGAGCCCACCCGCAACGCAATCCTCGCCGAGATAAAGGATCCGACAATCCAGGCTGAGAATTTCGTTTTCGACGCTCCTGTCTTCACTGAGCAGGTGCCGTACCGCACCGTGGAGCTGAGCTCCGGAGCGGTGCTTACCGCGCCGTCGGCCGACTTTGATGAGGTCTTCACGAAGGAGCCGGTCCACGCTGAAGTTGACGGAGAATACAAGTACTCCACTATAGGTTCTGTCGTGACCGAGAAGATAGCGAGGTCAAAATGACGGACCTTCGAACTGACTATACGAACCGGTACACCAAAGCGCTGACACCGGTAGCGACAGCGTTGATCGGCAATCTGACCGAAATCATTGCGGGCACCCCTCGCGTTGACCGCGTGACCGCACGTCCAAAGTCAATCGATCGCTTCATGAGCAAGGCGGAGAAGGCGGACGGTGATAAGCTGAAATACGATGATCCGCTCAACCAGATTCAAGATCAGATCGGCGCGAGGATAGTTGCCTTCTATTCGAGCGACGTTCCGGTGATCGAAGAGGTCATCCTTCGGGAGTTTCGACCAATCGAATCGAAACACGTCGTTCCTCAGCACCAATGGGAGTTTGGATACTTTGGTAGGCACCACATCCTCCTAATGCCGAGCGACCTGTATGGCGCTGCTGAGGACAAGGCACTCGTCCCGGATGTCTTTGAGTTGCAGATCAAGACCCTTTTTCAGCACGCATGGTCCGAAGCAGAGCACGATCTCGGCTATAAGCCAGGAGAGCAACCGCTTAACCCTGAGGATGAACGCTTGCTTGCCTTCACATCCGCCCAGGCATGGGGTGCCGATCGCATTTTTGACGACCTATTTAAAAAGCGGTCTTGCTAGTGGCGCACGCGACTCACGCGGGAAGTACGTTGGGGTGAAAATTCTCCCGTTGCTAAGTTCGAGAGAGGCGACGAGCAAAAAGCTGCTCAAACACATACGTGCCGCAGCCAAAATATGCGGCCATGCTAATTATGAACTTACGGCAGGTTTCGAGATCAGCGGATTCGATCCGGAGCGGCTTAGATTGGGCGCTTTGCGGTCCGTCAGGAATGTCGCGCACGCCCTGCGCCTGGCACCACTCGAGGAACTGGCCGACATCCCTGCTGTAAGCGCGGCGGGTGTTCGGATTGCGGATATGCGCGGTGAAGAATTACAGAAACCGCCAGCGGGCGCGCTCGCCGGCGGCGTCGACCACGGGAACTGATGGAGCAGAAGAGCAGAAAACCCGACGAGCTGGTTCATGGCTTACCCCACGCGTCAAATCGTCGAAGCAGGAGGGCGGCGGTCAAGAGCACGACGTGTAGCCGAAATGTGCTGTCGTCGGGTTCCGAAAGCCCCGGATGCGACCCCGCCGGAGCCAGCCGCTTGAAAAGGCCATTGAGGAACCCTCGGCCGTCATTGTCCATTCGTTAAGCGGTATGCTCAGAAAACCTGCGGCTGCGAGCTTGGTCCGTCGTGGCTGGCCGCTAGCGAGTCCCGCTGCAGATGAATCGATCTTCTCCGACATCCCGTCGAGCACCGAATCGAGAAAATTGCGAAGCTGCCCATTGGCGCTGGCCCATTGGCCTCGCGCGTGAGCGTCGAGCGCCTGGTCTAGATGTCCCTGCGCGGTAGTGAAACCATGTCGGTCGAGCAGCACCGTCATCTCGGACTGAACCTGTGGCATGCCTATATCCTCTGGCAACGTGCGGCACAGCTTGCCTGCCACAACTGCGTAGTCGTCCTGCGCTAAGGCATGCTTGAGCGGCACATACACCGGGTGAAGAGTGACAGGCTCAGACCAAGGGTATTCCGGCTCCTCGGACGGCATGTGCTGGACAGCCAGTTCAACCAAAACATTTTCCAGCAGACCACCGTCAACCGGCTGCTCGGGGTTCGCATCCACAAACGCCTTGAGGTCATTCATGCGTTTTTTGACGCTGAAGCCGTCGCTACGAAGATGCCGATATATGTCCGGTCCGAATTCGATGAACAGTGCGCTGGTTTCGGCCTGGCTCGAAACCGATTCCAGAACGTCGATCGCCGCAAGGACGGTTCGACGAGAAAAAAGCACCCCCATTGGCGGCTCCCACAAGCTTATGATAAAAATAGGTTCTCATAAGCTAGTGGCATCGACCACCGAAAATGTGGCGGGCTCGGGGCACCTTCTATCGCCGGCGCATCGCAGTTCGTCGAGAAGTGGAAGCGCGCGAAGGCGTGCGTCATCCTTAATTGGGGTGGCGGCATTCTCTATCCGGCGGGCGAAGGACCTCCCGGCGTTCGTGCGGCCCCTTTCTCAACGGTGAGAGTTTGCCCTAGCAGCTTGACCCACGAGGAGTTTCTGCGCGCGTTATGCTGGGAGGATGCAGCGAGCAGCCTCCGAGGAACGATCGCCATGCCAATGCCAATCAGGGCTGCGTGGGGAACATATGGTCGATCCATCGCGCGCGCAGGCGGCCACGACCTCAAGCGCCATGCTGGGCGTGTGTGTCTCGGAATTGCCATGAGACAGCCAGCGCCACTCCTGTCGCACCCGCGAGGAGTGTGGTGATCGACTTGTTTGCGTTGCGCCCGCCGGATTTTCAGGAGGGACAAATTGACTGAAGGCGGCACGGTCAGTATCACCAACGTGATTGAGGCGCTGGAACGCCTTGTCGCCATTGCACACAGTGACACCGTACGGGCGCGCCGAGTGGCCGATTTCCTCGTCGCGTGCTGGAATGCGTACGCATTCGCAGACTAAGATTTCACGCACCTGTCAAAGCATCGCGGATGACATTATGTCTGCAATCGATCAAGGACGTTTCTGCGGCGCGTCCACAAAGGAAATAGGCCTGGGCTATCAGCGCGACCAGCACCAAATCTAAGCTTACCATTCTGGAGACCGTCTATCCGCCGATTTCCAATCAGGAGGTGGTATGGCTTCAGAACGAGTCGGAAGCCGTCGAGCAATTTCGCCAGAGCGACTTTTATATGATCGCGGGGCGAGCCGAGGCGACCTACCAACAACTGGAACTCGACGAGGACCGACAGATCCTGAGCTTCAATTTCGCGATCGGCGACAGCTTCGCCGATCGCGCCATTCTCAACCTCCGCGAATTGCCTGGCGTATGGAGCCGGCGCCGCAAGCTGCTTTGCCGCCGCCAACGTCTTTCGAACCGTCTTTGCTTCCCAGCTGACCGGCGCGGAGCTGGACGAGAACATCGACCTCTGTTTATATACCTACAACAAGAGCAACGCCGGCGATTCCATCCCCTTAGACTTCCCTGTCGACCTCGGTGAAACGCACCTCGTTGGGCTCGGCGCGATGGGCCATAGCTCGCTCTGGGCGCTGGCGAGGCAATCCGGTCTGTCCGGGCGCCTGCATGTAGTTGATCACGAAGCTATCGAACTCTCAAACCTGCAGCGCTACGTGTTGGCAGGTCAGGCGGAGGTCGGCCTCTCTAAGGCGGCCCCTAGCAACCCACGCCCTTCGGTCCACCGCCCTTGAGGTCGAGGCGCACCCTATGAAGTGGGCAGAATATGTTGCGCGCCGGGGCGACCGGGTATTCGACCGAGTGGGTGTGGCGCTTGACACCGCCGCCGACCGTCTAGCTGTCCAAGGTGCTCTGCCCAGATGGATCGCGAACGCCTGGACTCAGGAGCAAGATCTAGGCATCTCGCGGCATGGTTTCGATGACGGCCAGGCTTGCCTTTGCTGCATGTACATGCCGACCGGGAAATCCAAGGACGAACACCAATTGGTCGCGGAGGAACTCGGAATGCCGGAAGCACACGAGGAGGTAAAAACGCTCCTGCAGACCAATACCGGAGTCCCCAATGAGTTCGTAGCTCGGGTGGCTACGGCGATGGCCCGTTTGAGCCGCTCGCCGCGTTTGTTGGCCAGCCCCTCCGTTCCTTTTATCAGCAGGTTATCTGCGGCGGCCTGGTGTTCCAGCTTAGCGATGGAAGTCGTCTCCTTCGAACCGTGGTTCCGATGGCCTTTCAATCAGCGATTGCCGGGATCATGCTTGCCGCAGACCTGGTCTAGTGCGGGTTTTCCGATGAGTCCGACGACCAGCACTCGCGTGAATCTACTGCGCCCCCTTGGTTCTTACCTCCATGATCCGAAAGCCAAAGATTCCAGCGGCCGCTGCATCTGCAGCGATGAGGATTTCATTGCCGCCTACAGGCTGAAATACGGCTGTGCCGTTGGACAGCTGAGCAACGGGTCCGCCTAAGAAATATCTGAAGTCTTCGTTCCCGCGGACGGCGAGCTGTCAAGCGCTCACCGATGTTTTCGACCACGATCGAGTGCCTGATGAGAGTGCGGGGCGGATACTATGACACGCTCGGCCCGCTGCTTGCCAATGTCAGGCCCAGAACCCACGACAGAGATCCTTGAGCGACGGCTCGCCGTTTAACGTTTTTTGTACTGTTATCTACGTTCGACCATATTCGTCGTCGAAGCGAACGATATCATCCTCGGCGAGATAATCGCCGCTCTGCACTTCAATGATAACCAGGTCAATTCTGCCTGGGTTCTCGAGCCGATGCTTATGGCCGCAGGGGATGTAAGTAGATTCGTTTGTCCCCAGGAACAACTCCTGCTCGCCATTGACGATTTTGGCGGAGCCGCTGACCACGACCCAGTGCTCCGAACGATGATAGTGCATCTGCAGGCTCAACTGGCGACCGGGCTTTACCTCGATGCGTTTGATCTTGAAGCGCTCGCCTTCCTCCAGAACCGTATAGGTACCCCAGGGCCGGTGTACCGTGCTATGGACCAGATGAGCTTCATGTCCCGAAGCCTTGAGGCCCTCGAAGAGCTTCTTAACGTCCTGAACGCGGTCGCGGGATGTGACAAGCAAAGCGTCCGGGGAATCCACGATCACCAGATCGCTTACGCCCACCGTGCCGATGACGCGCTTGTCGGAGCTCACATAGGTGCCGGTCGTGTCGACCATATGCACATCGCCGCGTATCCTGTTCCCGCTTTCGTCGGGGGCGATCAAATCGGCCATTGCGTTCCAGGATCCGATGTCGTTCCAATCCATGTCGCAGGGAACCACGGCAAGTCTGTTAGTCTTCTCCATGATAGCGTGGTCGAGCGAGATTCGCGGCGCGGAACCGAAATGCTCAGGCGCGAGTTCGATTTTGGCAAAGCCTTGGCATTGACTGGCGCGGCCGTTCTCGTAGCTGTCGGCGACGGCCTGGAGCACCTCGGGACAATGCAAAACCATCTCGTCGAGCATGGTTTGCGCACTGAAGCAGAAGATGCCGGCGTTCCAGAAGAAGCATTCGGACGCGACATAGGCTTTGGCTGTCTCCAGATCCGGTTTTTCGACGAAACGGACGACGTTCTCACCATCTGCTTCGATGTAGCCGAATGCTGTGTCCGGTCTGGTTGGGGTGATGCCCAATGTGGCGATCCGCCCGAGCTTCGCATGTTTCATGGCTAGGCCCATGACGTCTAGAAACGCAGGCAGGTTGCCAATCAGGTGATCGGCCGGGAAGACGCACAGGATCGCGTCAGGGCCTTGCGTTGCCCTCGCATGGATCGCGGCTGCAGCCACGGCGGCGGCCGTATCCCGGCCTTCGGGCTCGAGCAGAAAGGTGCGTGGCAGGACCACGGAATCCAGTTCGTCAAATTCGTCCTTGGTCAGGAAGAGGTGGTCCCCGGATGTCACAGCGACGAGTTCCACGACACCTTCTATCGAAGCGGCGCGCAGCACAGTGTGCTGAATGAGAGAATATCCATCCGCCATTTTGAGGAAAGGTTTGGGGTGCGATTGCCTTGAGGCGGGCCATAGCCGCGATCCGGCTCCGCCGCTGATGATCACGGGAATGACTTTCATAACCAACCTCAATTTCGTCTCTGGAGTGATCGCCCGCGTTCTTTCGACGTCAGCGTCACGGTCGCCGTCGCTCTGGCTTGTCTGCGGCCCCCGCGTAACAGCGAAGTTCTGGCACGTTGCAGGCGGCGTCAGATGACGACGGTATCGGTAATGTACGACGCCTCCACTGGCGTCGGTGAGAAATGCGCATTCAACTATGCCTGTTGGTTGCGTCTGCCGAATTGCGCAGGTGGCGGGTCTTAACTGAGATCAGAGACTTGGCTGCCTTCTATCAAAGTCAAACGACTTGGCTCTTTCAGATCGAATTCAATTACCCGTGGTGCGAAAAGGCGTGCATATCGTGTAAAGGCGCTCGTCGGGGGAAACCGAATTACGGTATCGCAGCGCCCGAGAAGATACATCTCAACGAGGGCGGAAATTCCGCCGTCAATCCCGAGTGCTGCAGTGTGTAAAGGGCCACCTTGATTGGATCCGAAGTGCTTCGGGACAGTGAGCAGATCGGGAAACCTGGCCGACAGAAGATCCAGTATCCGCGCGCTGTCCGTGCATAAGAACAGCCGCACAGGCCTGGGGTGCGGTAACGCCTTAGCCTTGTCAATTGCAGCGCACACTTGCCGAACGGCGAGCTCCGGATCGGCCCAGTAGGGCGCATGCTCCATGATGTCTTCACCGTTACCGTGCCGAACATGAATCCCGATGATGCTGTGCCCCTCAAAACATTCCTGATAAATGGCATCTATGCGGGCTTGAATTTCTGGCCGAGGCTGGACACTCTGGAACACCTGCCGCTCTGCATCCTCATCGCACCGCCACATCAGACAAGCGTCACACACTACTGTGTTCGCTTCGACATCGTGTTCGGCCTGAAAGAGCTCGCCCAACTCATCGCGCTCTTGGAAAATCTGCTCATCTGGCCGGTAAAGGCACTCGATCGCCGGCCTGTTCCACCACTCCGGGAAGAATGGACCAGGGAAGGAAACGTCGTTGATCCGGTCGTCGGAAATAGCCGGCACGCCAGCGATGTCATTGATCGGCTGGAAGAACACCGGAAACGCATTTGTGAAGGGTTGGTCGAGGTAGCAGGCCCCCCGCCAGTCGATGACTAGAGTTCGTCCCGACCGCTGCGCGTAGCGCCAAGCGGCCGCCAATGACCACAGACAATCACCGAACCCCGTACGCCTCCGAGAGACGACGAACCGGCGCTTTTCCAATCCACTAACATGCATTTTCGGAAATCTCGTTCAGAGAGGAGGTTGCCCGGTTTGGTATCCTTAGTCGACACGTAGACTCTGACGCCGGGCGCTTGGCAGAGGCCGGGCCATAGGGCAGAAGAGCTCACTCAGCACTGCCCACTAATCCCGTGACGCTCGCACAGCTTGAAGCCGATGCCCTCGCTTCCGGTTCAGCCTTCTCTACTGGGCTTCCGCGGCATATGTAAAATCTATTGAGTGGATGCCGGCCATCCATGTGTTGGATGCCATGATGAAGGGCTCGGCTGACGCGGGCCCGGCCAATAGAGCCGAAACAGCCGGGAAACGCTGCGACACTGCCTGCCGAAGCAAATCATTCCGTCGACGCCGTACGCCAAGGTGCAAGGCTGCATACAGCAACCGGTACCGGGCGAGATGAGGTCGACGGCTCGACGCGCCTGGAACCAGCTGATCGACAGAATCTGCAGTCTGCTCCCAAAGTTCTGCACGACCTGTGCCGGATGCTGTGGTGAGGGCTCGCGGCCACGAACTTTGTCCTCGCCCCGAACGGAAGCTCGGGACCTACGACTCCGGGCCGGCGATGCGCCCCGGCTGCTCGGTCAGACCATCCATTCTGTGGATGCACTTTATCCAAACAATCGATTTCACTGATCCAAACAATTCCCATTAGAAGACGCTGAAGCAAGAAAGAAGGGCGTCCTCACTCGCTGATAGATGAGCAAATCAGCTGCAAGGTGCTCGGAGTACAGTCGCTCGCGGCGTGAGCTGATCGGCACTCTAACCGCATGTACGAATCCCAGTTAGCGGCGCAACTCTATTTTGCTGTGACTCCAAGCAAGAGCAGGTGTGCTCGGCTGGCAGACTGTCAATGACGAGCTTCGCGCCGCATCTGTCGAAGTGCTCCATAGGGCACGGGGCGGGCCGCACATTGTGTCGGCGTGGCGAGCCGGAGCCGAAACTTTAAACTTTAGATAGAGCAGGAATAGAATGGGCGATAGCAGAAAAGTTGCTCTTATTACGGGCATAACTGGACAGGATGGTGCCTATCTTGCCCGTCTTCTTCTCAAAAAAGGCTACATCGTTCATGGGATTAAGCGACGTTCCTCTTCCTTCAACACGGGTCGTATCGAAGACCTCTACCAAGACCCGCACGAATCCGATCCGCGCCTGATCTTGCATTACGGTGACCTCACTGATTCGACTAACCTCATCCGCGTGGTTCAGGAATCTCAGCCAGACGAAATTTACAACTTGGCTGCTCAGAGCCATGTGCAGGTGTCGTTCGAAACACCTGAATACACAGCAAACGCGGACGGTATCGGTACATTGCGACTTCTTGAGGCGATTCGCCTCCTCGGTCTGACGGACAAGACCCGCTTCTATCAAGCCTCGACTTCGGAGCTATACGGCCTCGTGCAGTCCGTACCGCAGAACGAAACGACGCCCTTTTATCCGCGCAGCCCTTACGCCGCCGCCAAGCTCTACGCCTACTGGATGGTCGTCAATTATCGCGAGGGCTATGGTATGCACGCTTCCAACGGCATTCTTTTTAATCACGAAAGCCCCCTTCGTGGCGAAACTTTTGTGACGCGCAAGATCAGCCGCGCTGCCGCTGCTATCTATCTGGGCAAGCAGGACAAGCTTTATCTCGGCAATCTCGATGCTCAACGCGATTGGGGCCATGCGCGTGAGTACGTGCGAGGTATGTGGATGATGATACAGCAGGATCAACCGGATGATTACGTGCTGGCTACGGGCAAAACGACTCCTGTCCGCCAATTCGTCGAGTGGGCTTTCGAAGATATCGGCGTCGAGATCGAATGGCGTGGCAAGGGTGTCGGCGAAAAGGGCTATGATGTAGCGAGCGGCAGATGCCTAGTCCAAGTGGACCCACGCTACTTCCGCCCCACGGAAGTCGATCTTCTCCTGGGTGACGCTACCAAGGCGAAGGAGAAGCTCGGCTGGGTGCATGAGACATCCGTGCGCGAGCTTGCTGCGGAAATGGTGCGCGAAGACCTGAAGGTCATGCAGACATCTGTAGTCATGAAGGAAGCGTAATGTATGATCTGAACGGAAAAACCGTGTGGGTCGCTGGCCACAAAGGTATGGTGGGCAGCGCTGTTGTACGCCGACTCGCGTCTGAAGACTGCAAAGTTGTGGCCGCCCCTCGGGGAGAGCTAGACCTCAAGCGACAGACCGAGGTTGAAAACTTCGTGGCAGTGATGAAACCGGACGCTATCATTATGGCGGCGGCAAAGGTAGGTGGTATTCTCGCGAACGCCACCTATCCGGTCGACTTTCTTTACGACAATCTGATGATCGAGGCCAATATCTTCGCGGCAGCCCACGAAAACAATGTCGACCGCGTCCTCTTCCTCGGCTCGTCTTGCATCTATCCGAAGATGGCACCACAGCCCATTCCTGAAAGCGCGCTTTTGACCGGGCCACTAGAGCGCACCAACGAATGCTACGCCGTCGCCAAGATCACCGGCATCAAAATGGCTCAAGCCTATCGCCAGCAATACGGCCGCGACTACATCTCCGCTATGCCGACGAATCTCTACGGGCCAGGCGACAATTATGACTTGCAGTCAAGCCACGTCATCCCAGCGCTGATCCGGAAAGCGCATGAAGCTAAGCTCATAAGTGATAAGCAAATCACCATCTGGGGCACGGGCACACCACGTCGGGAATTCATGCACGTCGACGACTGCGCCGACGCATTAGTCTTCCTTCTGAAGAACTACTCTGACCATGATCACGTCAATCTCGGCTGCGGACAGGACATCACGATCCTAGAGCTGACTAGAATGATCTGCCGTGTAGTCGGATTTACTGGGGAGATCGCGCATGATCACTCTAGACCTGACGGTACACCGCGAAAGCTGATGAGCGTCGACAAGCTGCGCACTTTGGGATGGGCGGCAAAGATCACTCTCATGGAAGGCATCGAGAGTGTCTATCATGCATTTCTAAACGGGAGCTACACCGAACGGCGGTAGATAAGAGGATTTGCTGCGTCTCAGGCCTGTACGCGCTTTCGGGACCCAGAGCTAATGTAGACTGAGACAATCACTCGATGGCGATAGCGCTCATGTGAGCCAGCCGCGAGGAGCCCCGCCGGACCCGGACCCCATCCGCTCCAACCTCGTCGCCGTGAAGGTCACGGTGCGCTGCCCACGCCGACGCCGACTGCGTCAATCCTCACAAGGGTAACCGTCGATAACCGAACGCGTCTACGGTAACCGAATGTACTTCTTGTTCTCGTCCGAGGGATCTGTCGATGGGCATTCCGGACGAGCCAAAGTTTGAGCATGTTACCTTCAAAACCCGGTTAGCAACGTCGGATTTGGTATGAAATTCGGAACAAGTGGATTACGGGGCCTGGCGACAGAATTGGCAGGAGCCGCCTCTGCCCTATATGCAACGGCATTCGCGACATTCCTGCTGGAATCCGGCCTGGCCAGAATTGGCGACGAGATACTCATAGGGCGCGACTTTCGCGCCTCGAGTCCGGCCATCGCCGCCGTCTGTGCGGCGGCACTGTCCGCGCTCGGCTTCATCGTAGTCGATTGCGGCGCAGTCCCCACCCCTGCCCTGGCACTGTATGCTCAAGCGCGTAAGAGTGGTTGTTTGATGATCACAGGCTCGCACATTCCGGCCGACCGTAATGGAATAAAATTCTATCGACCCGACGGTGAGATCGACAAGGATGATGAGCGGGAGATAACGCGCATCGCCTTGCAGCTGGAGAAGCGCGGATACGTCCTTGAAGGTGCTGTTGCACGTCGGCAGCACCGGGAGGCCGAATGCAAGGCCTTGTTCATGGCGCGCAATCGAAAGCTTATGGAGATTAATGCTCTAAAGGGCTTAACGGTGGGCGTATATCAGCACAGCACAGTCGCGCGCGATCTCTTGGTTGACATTCTCTCATATCACTGTGCGACGGTCGTAACCCTGGGACGTTCGGAAGTTTTCATTCCTGTCGACACTGAAGCGGTCTCTGACGAGACTGCTCAACAGTTCAAGCTCTGGGCCAAAGAGCATCGGCTTGATGCGGTCGTCTCGGCAGATGGCGATGGTGACCGCCCACTGGTAGCTGACGACCATGGAGACCCCCTTCGCGGTGATTTGTTAGGCCTGATTACGGCGAACTTCCTGCAAGCGAAGGCAGTCGTCACGCCGGTCACATCAAACTCTGGTATCGAGACCGCAGGTTCTTTTAAAGTCGTGCGTACCAAGGTTGGATCGCCATTTGTTATTGCTGCCATGCTCGATTTGGTTGCGTCGGGTCACGAGCGCGTGGTTGGTTTCGAAGCAAACGGTGGTTTGTTGACCGGCACGGACTTTGACCCGAACGGAACTAAACTGCCAGCGCTACCTACACGCGACAGTTTTCTCCCCATCCTGGCGGCACTTTCCCTTGTCAGTACAAGTGGGCAGCCACTGTCGGAGATTGGCAGTTCCTTTCAATTGCCGGCGGCGGCGGCGGATCGCTTGGAAAATTTTTCCGTCGAAAGCAGCACTCGCCTCATGACATACCTTCGTTCAGCGGAAACTAACATCGCCGCCTTCGTCGGGTCGATTGGAGTGGTAAGCAAGGTTAGCGATGTTGACGGACTTCGTATCACTCTCGCGGATAAGCGTGTCTTGCATTTGCGTCCATCCGGAAATGCCCCGGAAATGCGGTGCTACGTCGAAGCCGAAAATCGGGAGGACGCGGAGCTTTTGCTCCGGACTGGATTGGATCGAATTCGTAATTGGACGCAAGGCTGAATAAAAGCCGCCTCCCTGCGTATTCCCAGGTGACCCTGGGGTCGCACAAGCTACTCAAGCGCGATCAGAACGTCCACAGTGTCCCGGCCCTGTCCGCTTTGAAGCGAACCGGAACGCCCGTGGAAACAGCCGATCCGTACCAGCCACGGAGCATCCGGTCGCTCATGGTCAAGGCAGCGCCTTCCGGTAGCGAACAGCCGGTCCCGCACTGACCGCCTGCGCCGCATGTACGATGGCGTTGGTGTCCAGGCCGTGGTGACGGTATAGGTCCGCAATAGTCCCCGTCTGGCCGAACTGCTCGACCCCGAGCGCCTTCACGCGATGCCCGTTAACCCCACCGAGCCACGCGAGCGTCGCCGGGTGGCCGTCGATCACGGTGACGATGCCGCAGTCACGCGATAGCGGCGCGAGCAGCCGCTCGATATGACTCAGGGCGCCAATCGCGCCACGCTGCCGGGCACGTTCCGCCGCCTGCCAGCCCGCATTAAGCCGGTCCGCGGAGGTGATCGCGAGCAGCCCGACATCGCGCCGGTCCTCCGCCAGAAGACCCGTCGCGGCAATCGCCTCCGGCGCGACGACGCCTTGATAAGCAATGACGACACTCGCGTTGGGCCCAGGCGGACGCAGCCAATAGGCGCCATTGACGATGTCCCGCGCGAGCGCCGGGTTCATGTCGCGCGGCGGCTGCTCGAGCGGCCGGGTTGACAGGCGAAGATAGACCGATCCTCCGGTCTGATCACGCAGCCACGTCGTCTCATCCGGATCCCCCTCGCCATTACGTTGCATGTAATCGAAGGCAAAGCGCATGATCACGGACAGTTCGTCGACGAAGGCCGGTTCGAAGGCGCAAAGCCCATCCTGCGCCATGCCGATCAATGGGGTGCCGATCGACTGGTGTGCTCCGCCCTCGGGCGCTAGCGTCACGCCCGAGGGCGTTGCGACCAGCATGAAGCGCGCATCCTGATAGCAGGCGTAGTTTAGCTGGTCGGCCGATCGGTAGATGAAGGGATCATAGACTGTCCCGATCGGCAGCAGGCGCACGCCATTGATCGAGTGCGAGAGACCGAGCGCCCCGAGCATGATCATCAGGTTCGACTCGGCGATCCCGAGCTCGAGGTGCTGCCCCTTCGGCCCAAATTCCCAGGTAAAGGTCGACGGAATGCGTTCGGCCTTGAAGGTGTCCGCCATGGTCTCCCGGGCGAAAAGGCCGCGCCGGTTGACCCAGCCACCGAGATTGGTCGAGACCGTCACATCGGGCGAGGTGGTGACAATGCGGTCGGCAAGCAGACTGCGCTCGCGTGCGATGTCGTTCAGGATCTGGCCGAACCCCATCTGGGTCGAGAGCGGCTTGCCGGGCTGCCCCGGTGACGGAAGGGTTTCAGGCACCGGCACCGACGGCGCAGACAGCCTCCTACGCCCCTCACTGAAGAACGGCGCCTTTGCGAAGAAGGCGTCAAGTTCCGCTTCCGGCAAGGTGGCGGCCGCCCATTTGTTCCACTCCTCACCCCGCTTTACGCCCATTTGCAGGCGGTAGTCTTCCATCTGCGTGGGCGTCATCTGCCCCGCGTGGTTGTCCTTGTGTCCGGCAAGCGGCAGACCGTAGCCCTTGATGGTGTAACAGATGAAGCAGACGGGACGGTCATGCCTGGACGCCGCCTCGAAGGCTTCGAGGAGGCTCGGCATGTCATGCCCGCCAAGGTTCGTCATCAACGCCTGCAACTCGTCGTCGGAGCGGCGTTCGATCAGAGTGGTGACCGGCCCTTGGTCTCCGATCTCGTCGAGCAGCCGCTTGCGCCAGGCAGCACCCCCTTGGAAGGTCAGCGCCGAATAGAGCTGGTTCGGACAGCGCTCTATCCACTCGAGCAGCTTCTCGCCCCCCGGCTCGGCAAAGGCAGCCTCTTGCAGAGCCCCGTGGCGCAGGACCATCACGTCCCAGCCGAAGTTGCGAAAAATCTGCTCGAAACGCTGCCAGAGGCCCTCCCGGATCACGGCGTCGAGCGACTGGCGATTGTAGTCGACCACCCACCAGCAGTTCCTGAGCCCGTGCTTCCAGCCTTCGATCAGGGCCTCGTAGATGTTGCCCTCATCCATCTCGGCGTCGCCGATCAGGCTGACCATTCGGCCCTCGGCACGCTCCTTCATCCAGCCGTGACCCGAGACGTAGTCCTGCACCAGCGACGAGAACAGCGTCTGAGCAACGCCGAGACCCACCGACCCGGTCGAGAAGTCGACATCGTCGACATCCTTCGTCCGCGAAGGGTAGCTCTGCGCGCCCTTGTAGCCGCGGAAGTTCATGAGCTTTTCGTGGGTCTGGTTGCCCGCCAGATACTGAAGTGCATGGAAGATCGGCGCCGCATGGGGTTTGACCGCCACCCGATCCTGCGGGCGCAGGACCGAACCGTAGAGCGCGGTCATGATGGTACTCAGCGACGCGGACGAGGCCTGATGCCCCCCGACCTTGATCTCATCGCCCTCGCGGACGTGGTTGGCGTGGTGGATCGTCCAGGCTGCGAGCCAGGAGACGCAGCGCTCGATCTCGTGCAGATATTCCAGTTTCCTCGTCATTCAGTTTCCCGCAAATCAGCTGCCGGTCTCACAGGACCCCCGCCCAAATGGTCAAAGATCGAGTTTCAACACACCTGTCGCGCGCGATACGCAGGGGATGAAGCGGTGGCCGCGTGCCTCCTTCGACAGGACGGCATCCCGATGGATCGGCTGTCCCGCCAGCATTGCGCATTCGCAGGTCCCGCACACCCCGTTCTCACACGAGGCCATCAACGGCACACCGGCCGCACGCAAGGCGGCCAGTGCCGTGGTCTCAGCCGAAACCTCAACCACCCTGCCCTCAGCCAGTTCTATGACGAATGGTTCCGGTGGCGCGCCATCAAACTCGGGAGGCTGGAAAGTTTCGAAATGAACAGTACCCTCGGGCCAGTGTTGAGCCGCGCGCCCCACAACCGCCATGAAGCCAGGCGGTCCGCAGTAGTATGTCTGCGCGTCGTCCGAACGGTTCGCCAGCAGCGCGGCGATGTTCTGCCGGGTCTGAGGCTCGTTGTCGAAATGGATCCGCACATTGCCGCCAGGAAGATCGCTCCCGATCGCCGCCAAGAGTGGCGTGAGCGCCCGGCTGCGGGTGAAATAGTGCAACTCGAAGGGCTTGGCCTGCCGGGTCAGCGCGCGCGCCATGGCCAGAATCGGGGTGATCCCGATTCCCCCTGCCAGCAGCAAAGTCGGCCCCTCGCCTGGCTTGAGCGCAAAATGGTTGCGTGGCGCGGAGACAGGCAGTGTGGAGCCGACGGCAATGGTTTCGTGGATCCACGCCGAGCCGCCACGGCCGTCATTCTCGCGCTTCACCGCGATGGTGTAGCGGCCAAGCTCGGTCGGGTCGCCGCAAAGTGAATACTGACGCACCTTCCCTTCAGGCAGATGGACGTCGACGTGAGAACCCGCTTCGAACGCCGGCAGCACAGGTTTACGTGGGTGTTTCAGGTCGATGACCAGCACGTCGCCCGGCTCCTTGCGGGCGGCGGTCACGGTCAGCTTCATGATGATGCGCGGCGACGCCATGGCGTTTCACTCGTCGATGGGCAAGATCAGATCACCGGGGCGGATCACGCCCCCGACCTCGATTGTGCAGTTCAGGCCGGAGCGGTTCAGAAGCCCCTCGTAGAGACCCGGAAGCCCGAGCAACTCCTCGATATACTTGCACGGCACATTCATCCGGGCGGCCCTGAGAATCGTTTCCCCGACCCGGAAGCGTTTGCCGACAAGATGGCTAAGCGGAACGCCTCGTGTCGTCAGATTGCGCCGGTGATCTTCGGGTCCGAGCTTGGCCTTGAAGCCCGGAATCCTGGGCTCGCCCTTCGCGATGGCGTCCAGAACTTCAGCTTCGATCAATGTCACCTCCCGAACGTCGGGACGCGCCGAATAGGTCCCCGTCCCCAGGTAGTAGCGGTCTCCGACAATGCCTTGGCCGGCAATAAGCTGCGCCTGCGCCAGCTCCTCCATTTCATAGGAGCCGGCAGGCGCGATATGGACGTGAAGCAGCTTTCCTCGCCAGGTCATCATCGCTCTCGGAAATTCGTCTCGTGGAAACCTGCTGCAAAACTGGCCTGATCAACAGCGCCAGTTGCATGGCATTTTCCCGGTCCAGTTGGCTGTTTGGAAAGAAATACGGCGGGCCCTCGGACCGTTTTCAGCGCCAGCTTTCGGCGTCGCCCCGTCTCAGTTGTTCCGCGCCGGCATCGCGTCTTGCACCTGCTTGACAACCTCTCGCAGGACCTCAACGCCCTTCCCGATCTGCCGAATGCTCAAGGCGGCATAGCCCATGACAAGTCCGACGCGATCGGTGCGGCCTTGGTCCGATGGCCGTTCGTAGAGCGGCGAGATCAGGTGTAGCCCCAGGCCAGCGTCGCGGGCGGATTCGACCAAGGCCGTTTCCCGCGATCGTGGCAGGTCATTGAACCAAACCGCGACGTGCAGTCCCGCATCTGCTCCCTGGACAGTGATGCGATCCCCGAAGCTGTGCTGCAAGGCACCCAACAACGTTTCCCGACGCTCGCCGTTCAGCCTGCGCACACGGCGCACATGGCTTTCGTAGCCGCCGCTCTCGATCAACGATGCCAGCGCTTCCTGTTCAGCGACCGGCGAATGCCGGTCTGCGAATTGTTTGGCGGTTGCGAAGACCTCCTGCAATTCGGGCGGGAGGACGAGGTAGCCGATGCGCAGCATCGGCGAGAGCGTTTTGGAGATCGTGCCGAGGTAGATGACAGCCCCGTGGTCCTCGAGACTGTGCAGCGGAGGGACCGGATTGATGTCGTAGCGATATTCGCTGTCGTAGTCGTCCTCGATCACATAGGCGTTGTTGTGCCGCGCCCATTTCAGAAGCTGATGGCGGCGCGCGATCGGCATGACGCCGCCAAGCGGAAACTGATGCGATGGCGTCACATACGCCAGTCGTGCTCCGATCCCCGCCAGCAACTCGGTCCTCATCCCGTCTTCGTCGACGATGACCGGGATGGGTGAGGCACCCGTACTGGCAAAGACCTGACGCGCCATCCTGTAGCACGGATCCTCGATGACGAAACGGTCGGCGGGATCGAGAAGCAGGCGCGCGCACAGATCAAGGCCCTGCTGCGAACCGTTCACAACTATGATCTGGTCGAGGTCGCAGCTCAGGGTCCGGGCGCGCCAGAGATAGCCCTGAAGCGCCTGGCGAAGCCGGCGCGAGCCGCGAGGATCGTCATAGGCAAGACGCAGCGGGCGCTGCCCCATCGCCTCGTTCATCGCGCGTTTCCAGACCAATGAAGGGAAATCCGACGGCGCGAGGTCGCCATAGCGGAACTCGACCTTCAGCCCAGTCGGCAGATAATCTGGCCAGGGTGACGTCGCGCGCAGCCGCTCGCCAAATGCGGACAGGTGGATCGGGCCGACCCGTTGCGCGTGAGTGCGCCCCGTCCCAGGGCCCATCAACGAAGACGCAACGCGAGGTCGTGCGCCTTGACGGACTTCGATGAAACCCTCCGCAGCCAGTTGCTCATAGGCGACCGTCACCGTGGTTCGCGAAACGCCGAGGTCATTTGCCAGGGCTCGGGAGGATGGCAACTGACTGCCGGTTTCGTAGACGCCGCCGAGGATTTGCTCGCGAAGGGCTTCGTATATCTGGCGTGCACCCATCGCGTGCGAGCGCGCTGCAGACCCGGCACTTGAAGACTGGACCATCTCTTTCATCGCCAACTGGATATTTCACATTGGCCAGGTTGCCGTCAATCTTTCGGAACCCCAAGAGAGATCGCAGAGGCCGAATGACCAGCTCCCATCAATCCGAAACCGATGCTCCCACGGGGTCGCTCAACCGCACCAGCCCCGGATTTGCCACCCGGGCGATCCATCATGGCTACGATCCGGCCGGCTTTTCCAATGCCGTCCAGCCGCCAGTGTTCCTGACGTCAACCTATGGGTTCGAAAGCGTGGCAGCAAACGATGCCGCCGCCGCCCTTGGTGGACGGCTCTATGCGCGCGAATACAATCCCACGACCGAGATCCTCGAGCAGCGGCTCGCGAATCTGGAAGGAGCCGAGGCGGGGCTGGTTGTTGCCTCGGGGATGGCGGCCTTCGGCACTCTGATCCTGTCGCTCCTGTCCCAGGGCGATGAACTCATCGTCCACAAGACGCTTTATGCGAACACGCTTGCCATGGTCGAACAGGCGGTCCCCCGCTTCGGCATCAAGGTCGTCGCGGTCGATCTGTCAAATCCCCACAATCTCGATGCTGCGATCACCGAGCGGACGCGGCTGGTTTTCTTCGAGACGCCGGTGAATCCGCTGAGCCGCATCCTCGACATAGCGGCAATTGCCGAGCGCGCTCACGCGCGCGGTGTGAAGGTTGCCGTGGACAGCACCTTCGCCTCGCCCGCGCTCCAGCGACCGCTTGAGCACGGGGCGGACATCGTGCTCCATTCGATGACCAAGTACATCAATGGTCATGGCGATGCCCTTGGCGGGGCGCTTCTCGGCGACGCCCAAACGCTCCGTACGCTGCATGAAACGGGCCTGCGCTACATCACCGGCGCAGCGCTCTCGCCCCTGTCAGCTTTCCTAATCCTGCGCGGTCTAAAGACGCTGACGCTGCGTATGGAACGGCACAGCGCCACGGCCCTTGCGGTGGCTCGGGCGCTGGAAGCGCACCCGGCGGTGGCATTTGTGAGTTATCCGTTCCTCGACTCGCACCCTGATCAGGTGACGGCGCGAAAACAGATGTCCAACGGATCGGGCATGTTGGCCTTTGGCCTCCACGCTGGATACGAAGGAGCGCGCCGGATGATGGACCGGCTCAACCTGATCATTCGCGCCGTCAGCCTCGGCGATGCCGACAGCCTCATCTATCATCCAGCAAGCCTCACCCGTGCTCGGCAGCCGATCCGCAAGGATGCCCATTTGGCCGATGGAGTCGGCGAGGATCTCATGCGTCTCTCGGTGGGGCTTGAAGACGCTGATGACCTGATCGCCGATCTGCGGCGGGCTTTGGACGTCTTGTAATGACCTGGCGTGCGGCCACCTCTGCGCTCACACAAAGATCTGGAGCCTTGCCATGGCATTCCTGAGCGGTCTTTCCGCGTTCCCCATCACCCCGACCAATCGTGACGGCCGCGTCGATAGCGTTGCCCTGCGCAGGCTGATTGCTCGGCTTGGCATTGCTCAGGTCGATTCCATCGGTCTTCTCGGCAGCACCGGCACATACATCTATCTGTCGCGCGAGCAACGGCGGCGGGCGCTCTCCGAGACCTTGGACCAAACGGCGGGGCAAATGCCGGTCGTGGTGGGTGTGGGCGCGCTGCGCACCGATGAAGCCGTGGGGCTCGCGCAAGACGCCAAGGCCCTTGGAGCAGCTGCGGGTTTGCTTGCCGCCGCCTCCTACACCCCGCTTACTGATGACGAGGTGTTCGAACATTTCTCCACTGTGGCGCGCGAAAGTGGCCTGCCGATCGTCGTCTACGACAATCCAGGAACGACGCATTTCCATTTCAGTCCACCCCTTGTCAGCCGCCTGGCAAAGGTGGCTGGGATTGTCGCCATCAAGAATCCGACAGACAAAAGCGATGCGATCAAGAACCACCTGACCGCCCAGAGGCGCACACTGCCGGAAGGGTTCTCGATTGGCTACAGCGGCGACTGGAACGCCGCCGAGGCCATGATCGCCGGCGCCGACACATGGTACAGCGTCCTTGCGGGCATCCTGCCCGAGGTCTGCATGACGATCGTCACAGCGGCGCAACAGGGCGATGCGGCCGAAGCGCGACGGATCAATGCCGCGCTGGTCCCGATCTGGAGCCTCTTCAAGGAGTTCTCGAGCCTTCGCGTCGTCTATGCACTCGCTGAATTGCTCGACGTTTGCAGTGCCGAACCCCCGCGTCCCATCCTGCCTCTGCCCCCAGCAGCGAAGCGCCAGATCGCCGCCGCGTTGAAAGGTTTGCCATCGGATGCCAGCCGGTGAACAGCAAACCCCGTTCGGCAAGTGAAAGGAAGTGCATGTATTTACCCGCTCATTTCGAGAATTGATCGAAAACAACGCACTCGGCGTGCTGATAGCCATGGCTGGAGCGGTCTCGACGCCAATCACACCCCTTCGAACTCGACAATCGACTGCGGAGGTACAGACTGCGCAGGGCACTCCGCCCATGCCGCACCGTTCGCCTTCAAACTAGGAATCGGTGGTTTGTCCATTTGAATGGCATCGAGCCGGCGCTTTACTCCGGCCCGGTGCGCGCATTGAAGCCGGTGCCAATGCCGCCGGCGAACACCAGATTTCCGTCCTCGACATTCGCCAGAGCACGCTTCCCGACCGCCGTAACTGTTGCCGGGTTCGCAGCCGATGACGATGAACTCATCACTCAGCACGCATTTTGTCTCACCCAGTCTTGGCGCCGGCCGGATCGATATGGACTGACACGCAGCTTGGAGACGATGCCGTCGAGGCCGAACTGGCAGACTTGCGCGAGAATGTCGCTGCCGCCGCTGATCTCGTCGCTCAGAACGATGCCGTTTGGGCGGCGTCTCAGCAGGTCTAACTAGCGCTTTGCGCCGATCGACGAGTGGCCGATCGCGAAGACCCTCGCCGTCGATCTTGAGCAGGTCGAAGCCGGCAAGCATGGTCCTGACGTCTCCCGCCGCGGCCAAGAACCCGCTGAAGACTGGGAATGCGCGACAAGCCTTCTGGTCAACGACGAACGCCTCACCGTCTATTATCGCGTCCGAGGCGCCGAGCTCGGCCACCGCCCGGGACGATAGTCGGAAACCTGAGGGTCCAGTCGTGGAGGTTGCGGGTCGAGGTAGGCCCCCATCGATAGTCGTCCCATTTCATTTCGTGTAGCCAATCAGGGCCCTGCCGGACGCGGCCGACCAGCGGTCGATGTTCGCGACGACCCGAATGTCCAGTCTCGTGTAACTCAGCCTAAAGCGGCCTGTCCGCCCAAAAAATGACATTCAGTTGCCTCCAGCCTTTCGACACGACCCACTTCACGATCTCGTAACTCGCCAACCTAGCGGCTTGTTGCTTGAGCTGCGCGTTCCTAGGGTGTGGTCGCTAGGCCTCAGCAACAAGAGCTCGGTTGCCAGGCGGGCGGAGGCTCAACGAGATAGCCAGCTCAGGACAAGGAGAGCAAGCAATGGTCGCTTTTACCCTCAATGGCGAGGCGCGAACACTCGACGTCGATCCAGAGATGCCGCTGCTCTGGGCGGTCCGTGACGTCATCGGACTCACGGGAACGAAATTCGGTTGCGGGCTTGCCCAGTGCGGCGCTTGCACGGTTCACGTTAACGGCATGCCGACGCGCTCGTGCCAGACCGCAGTCGGCGACATCGAAGGAGCCTCGATCACCACCATTGAGGGTGTGTCGGGCAAGATAGGCGAAACGGTCCAGGCCGTGTGGGCCGAGTTCGACGTACCTCAATGCGGCTATTGCCAGTCTGGCCAGATCATGTCGGCCGTGGCCCTCCTTACAGAAACGCCTAAGCCGACGGACGATGATATTGATTCGGCGATGAGCGGCAATCTCTGCCGCTGCGCCACCTATCATCGCATCCGCGCGGCCATCCACGAGACCGCCAACCGGCTGGAGACTTGAGGCATGTCGCAGTTTCTCTCGAAGCATAACTCCGTGCGGCCCACGCGCCGCCGGTTCCTCGTCGGCGCGGGCGTCACCACCGCTGGCCTCGCCGTGGGCTACCGGCCAGTGCTGGCGGCGTCCGACATCGCACAAACGACTACTGCAAAGGTTCAGGCGAACCCCTTCCAGACCTATGTCGAGATCACAAAGGAGAACCGAATCATCATCTACTCCTCGCAGTTCGAGATGGGACAAGGCTCCTATTTCGGCATCGCCACCCTGGTTATGGAAGAGCTCGACGGCGACTGGGCGCAGGTGGACGTGGTCGGCGGATATGGCAATACCGCGCTCTACGGCAATGTCGCCTGGGGCGGGGCCGCACAGGTAACTGGTGGCTCCACGTCGATGAGTTCGTCGTGGGAACGCTACCGCAAGGCGGGTGCTGCCGCACGGGCCTTGCTGGTGGCGGCCGCGGCGCAGCGGTGGGATGTGCCAGCCGGCGAGATCAAAGTCGCTTCCGGGGTCGTGTCGCACGCCTCAGGGATGCAGGCGCGCTACGGTGACCTGGCTGAAGCCGCAGCGGGAATGCCGGTTCCCGACGACGTGCCGCTAAAGCCGCGCGACAAGTGGGCCCAGATCGGATCGGACAGCCTCAAGCGCTACGATTCCGCCGGCAAGACCAACGGCGCGCAGACCTACACGATCGACCTCATGATGGAGGGACTCCAGACGGCCGTTATGATCCATCCGCCGAAGTTCGGCGCCGAGATCGAGAGCTTCGACGCAACCAAGGCCAAGGCACTCGACGGCATTGTCGATGTCGTCCAGACGCCGCGAGGCATTGCCGTGGTTGGCAGGGACACCTGGACGGCGCTGAAGGGCCGCGACCTCGTGGAGGTGACCTGGAACGAGGAGAAGGCCGAAGAGCGCGGCACGGCCGAGATCATGGCCGAATACAACAAGGCAGCAGACGATCTGGGCGCGGCCACCGCGCGCGACGACGGTAACACTCCCGCAGCGTTCGCCAGTGCTGAGAAAATCATCGAGGGGCACTACGAATTCCCCTATCTTGTTCATGCTTCGATCGAGCCACTCAACGCGGCCGCCCGAATCAACGAAGACGGCACCATCGACGTCTGGGGCGGACACCAGATGCCCGACCTTTATCAGGCGGCTGCCGCTCAGGTAGGCGGCACCACGCCGGACAAGGTGAGGCTGCACGTGATGAAGACCGGCGGCAGTTTCGGCCGCCGCGCGGTCTTGGATGCAGATGTCATCATCGAAGCTGTTTCCACAGCGCGTGCACTGGGACGCGGCAAGCCAGTGAAGGTGCAGTGGACCCGCGAGAATGACATGCGGGGTGGGCGGTACCGGCCGGCCTATGTGCACGCAGTCAAGGCGGGGCTCGACAAGAAAGGCAATGTCGTCGCTCTCCATGACCACATCGTGGGCCAATCGGTCTTGGGCGGTTCGACCTCTGCGGCGATGATCAAGAACGGCATCGATCCAACCTCCGTAGAGGGCGCCACCAACCTGCCCTATGCGATCCCGAACCTGAAGGTCGAGCTGACCACCACGGACGTGAACATCCCGGTGCTGTGGTGGCGTTCGGTAGGCTCCACCCACACCGCTTACGCGGTGGAAACCCTGATCGATGAGCTCGCCGCCGCTGCGAACCGTGATCCGGTCGACTTCCGCTTGTCAATGCTCGGTCACCATCCACGGCATGCCGCCGTGCTTAAAGTGGCTGCTGAGAAGGCAGGCTGGGACAAGCCTCTGCCGGAAGGCCGTTTCCGCGGCGTGGCCATGCATGAAAGCCTCTCGACCTATGTCGCCGATGTGGTGGAGATCACCCTCAACGATGAAAATGGTTTCAAGGTCGACCGCGTCGTCTGCGCGGTAGATTGCGGCACCGCGATAAATCCTGACCAGATTCGCGCTCAGATGGAGGGCGGTATCGGATTCGGGCTAGGCGCGATCCTCCAGGAGGAGCTGACCCTGAAGGGCGGTGTCGTAGACCAAGAGAACTACGATACCTATACACCGCTCAGGATCGAGCAGATGCCGCGAGTCGAGGTGCACATTGTGCCGTCCGAGGAGCCGCCCACGGGAGTTGGTGAGCCAGGTGTGCCGCCGATCGGCCCGGCCGTCGCCAACGCGCTACGGGCGGCGACGGGCAAGACTATCCGCAAGCTGCCGATTATAAAGAACATGTCAGGAATGACACCATGAAACAGCCGCGATGAAGATCGCGCCGTTTTCGAACGCCTCCTGACAGGCGCTCATTTCCATGGGTCAAATTCCGGCGGCTGCCCGCTCCAATAGCCGGTTTGGAGACGGCACCCCGTGTTCTGAACGACCACAGACGGGCCTTGGCGCCGGTTCCACTGAAGAACCGCTTTCGAGACGCAAATGCGTCCACTCCATTGAAGAGCACAACCGTATAGCACCAGGAAGGCTAGCTACCTCCATCGCTTCGGAGACCCAGGAACCCTCAGAAAACCGAACCTCCCGAGCTCAGAGGCGCTCGTGATCACAATCGCGCTGGTGCGTGGATCATTGTTCAAGGGTTTGCCGATAGGCAGGCGAGATGGCCGATCGACATGATCTTCGCCCGATGCCCTACAAACACAATGCCAGCCGCTGTCACGGAGTCGCGAAGACGAAGGCAATGAGGGTCGACGCCGATACTCGTCGTTTGGTTGACAGAGCGCTTGGAATGCCATGCGCTTCACATCGGAGTAGCCATCCGGGAAGCCTGAAGCGCTTTGAAAACGCATGTGCTGCGGCTGTTATTTATAGCGTGGATGACTTTGATCAAAACAATCGATTTCATCACTCTTCCGGAATCGTGCATGGACAAAAAAGAGCCTCACGCACCAATCACACGCTGCTCTATCGCGTGACGAAAGCTGCCTTAGGAATAATCCAAAGGAGAAAATCTTCGATGCGCCCTGACGTGCAGTGGAGGTCGTGCCGAGAAAGTGAGTTGCAACTGGCCGACAAAGTCGGGCGGTGCGACCATGGTCGCTTCGGAGAATGAAATCGGGCCAGTTCACGGGGGCGGTACTGTTATTCGTCGACGGCCGCCCTTCCCAAGAACAGGCGGCATCGCAAGTTGGTTCTGCCGATGAAAACGACATCGCCGGATACATGTCAGCAGCCGCTCAGGATTGGATGATCCAGCCAAGCTCTCGGCGTGATGGCACTGTAGGCGTCACAGTCGAAGCATCTCATTGATCGTTTATGAGGCTTTCTTCGATGCCGCTGATGCCTGACGGGCGGTCGCAGCTGCAGGCGACAACACGGCCTATTTAGTTGGAAACAGTCGAGGTAAGCCAATTTGGCTTCCCGTTACTATCTGGAGAAAGAAATGCTGTGCCTAGGAATCAGCGGCGGACTTGACCAAGTCCATGAAAACCGATTCGAACGTCCGAACGCCTTTATGCACGACGGCGCCGCGGTGCTCGTCCGAGACGGAAAGGTGATAGCCGCCGTAGAAGAGGAACGCCTCAATCGAATCAAGCACTCGAACAAGCTGCCAAGTGGTTCGATTCAATACTGTCTCTCGACGGCCGGGGTTCAGCTCAGCGACATTGATCGTGTCGCGGTCTACGCCAGCGAGCCCTATGCCAACGCCATGCTTGAAGGTATGTCCGCTTCCCAACCGGACATTCTCTCCACTCCGTTGGATGCTAAAATGTTGGTGCAGAACCTGTTAGCGCGTGAGTTCGGCACTAAGTTGGACAGTTCGCGTATTTCATTCGTAGGTCATCATCAGGCGCACGCCGTGAGCGCCTTTGCAATGTCGGGCTTCGAACAAAGTCTCATTCTAGCGATTGATGGCTGTGGTGATTTCCTGTCGGGCCTTGTGGCGGTAGGGTCTGGCACAGAAATTACGCAAATCGAGGCTTTCCCGGAGGACAATTCTCTTGGGCTGTTTTATCTCGAGACGATCCGCTGTCTCGGCTACGGCATGTTCGACGAGTATAAGGTAATGGGACTCGCGCCCTATGGCGACCCCGCTCCCTATCGCGAGCTCTTCGAGCAGTTCTACGAGCTCTCCGCCAACGGTGGCTACCGTGTTCACCTCGACCGCATCGGTCCGGCGTTGCTCCGCAACATCGAGATCAGGCGAAAGGGAATGCCTTTCACCCAGCAGCATCGAGATGTGAGTGCGTCACTGCAGGAAGCGCTTGAGCGGATCGTGTTCCACATTCTCCGGCACCACCGTGAGGCCACCGGCATGAAGCGGTTGTGTCTGGCGGGAGGGGTAGCCCACAACTGCACGATGAACGGCAAGCTGCTGTATTCAGGGCTTTTCGAAGACATCTTCGTGCAACCCGCGTCTCACGACGCTGGCTGCGCATTGGGAGCTGCGCTGATAGTCTCTAACGAGATGGGCCGCCCCGCGCCGCGTGAGCGACTGCAGGAGGTCTATTGGGGTCCTGATCTCGGGAGCGACCGCGCCGTGGAACAGGAACTGAATGCATGGTCCGGACATCTCGAGGTTGAACGCTCTTATGACGTAGCGAGCAGTGCAGCCCACTGGATCACCAACGGCGCCGTGATCGGCTGGGTGCAGGGTCGTTCGGAGTTTGGGCCACGTGCGCTGGGCAACCGCAGCATTCTTGCCGACCCTCGGCCCGCTGCAAACAAGGACCGGATCAATGCCATGGTCAAGAAGCGCGAAGGCTATAGGCCTTTCGCACCATCTGTGCTGGAAGAGGATGCGAGCGAATTTTTCGACCTCCCGGACGGTAAGCACGAATTTCCATTCATGAATTTCGTCGTTCGCGTGCGTGACTCAAAGCGCGCCTTGTTGGGTGCCATTACGCACGTCGACGGTACGGCTCGGCTGCAAACAGTATCGCGCGATGCCAACCCCGCTTACTGGGAGGTCATCAATGCGTTCAAGAAGCGGACAGGCACTCCAATTCTGCTCAATACGTCCTTTAACAACAATGCTGAACCGATCGTGGATACGGTTGCAGACGCGATTGCCACATTTTTGACGACAGAGCTGGATGGACTTGTGGTCGGGCCCTTCCTGGTAAAAAAACGGGCTGCAACGCTGCAGGATTGGACTGCGCTTGCGATTTCATTGCCTCCCTCAGTCTCCCTCCATCAAACCCGTGCTTACACAGCGCGAGATCATCAGGAGACTGTCTGCGAGATTATTCCGAACCACTCCAGCATTGACAGTGTGCGAATTTCAAACGACCTGTTTAATCTGCTGATGCGGATTGAGGGCGAAGCCGTGTTAAGCGATCACCTCAATATAATTGCGCCGGATAAGGCTAAGCATGAAGCTCTGCTGGAGGACCTGCGAAGACTGTGGGAGCAGCGCCTGGTTCGGCTGCATCCCTCACAAGCTGCTCGGATGGATCATGGGTCCGATAAAACGCCGGACCAGCCTAACAGGCTATCAATGTGATAGAGATGCCGCTCAAGCTCGGCCAATCAATAGTGTTCATCGACCCCGCCTGCGAGCTCACCGCTGTGATTAGGGGGGTCGAGGTCGCCCTGGTCAGTATGCTTAGGAATGCTATTGAATGGGTCGTGTGCCTGGGTTGGAAAGGCGGGTCTGGCCTCACCGGACTTCTGTGTCGAGAGGTCCAGCCCGCAAAACTTTAGAAACTGGCGATGATGACCTAAGCGGCGAAGATCGCCGGCTTCGGCAACGACGGTCAATGCCTCGATCGGTCCGATCGCAGGAGCTGATAATCCTGGCTGTGCCGCAGCAGATCGTCGGCCTGTGCTTCGATCTCATTGCGGTGCCGGATCAGGCTGCGTGCTTCGTCAATGACCATCTGGAACATGCGAATGGCAGGCGCATCAAGTCATCCAGTGGCAGCGGCAATCCGATCGATGGGCGCGCCGTCTCGAAAACATCGTCAGAATCTGTGTCTTGCTGACCTTGCGGCCGACGGCATCCCAAGCTGCTGCCACAAACTCCTCCTTCGTCAGCGCCGTGAAGCTTGCTGGGGTCGGAAAGGCATGGAGGAAGGCAAAGAACCGATTGCTGCGGCTGTTCCCCCGGAAGCGATCGATCTCGGGAAAATACAGCGGCTGGTAGTGTGTCAGCATGCGGTGCTGGATCTCGGTCTAGGCCCTGGCGATCGCTTCATGTGTCTTCGACAGTTCATGCACTTCGTTGATGCCGGCTCGCAGCGGATCATGGTAGACCTGCGTCGCCTGTATCCTGAGCATGTGTAGGATCACCTGGGCATCGATCTTCTTGCCGAATATGACGCCGAAGGCCGAAGGAAGCCCAGGCATCTGTTCTCGATTTTGCCTACTAGGCTGACGAGAAGGTCGCGTGCCGACAGCAGCACCCGCACGACACAGGTGCCGTGGCTCTTGATGCGAACCTGCTTAAACCATCCGGTCCGTCCGATCTGAGCAAGGCCCGCCGCTCGCGGCGGCCCGATTTGTCCGGCATCATCGAGAGGGCGGCGCTTGACACGATCGGAAGTCCGCGCTTCGTTAACTCGTTCCAGAGCCAGATCGCAAGCGGTCACGGCTCCATGCCGATCCGCTCCGTCTCCGCAGCTCCACAGTCCCGCCCGCATCTCCCGGTCGCGCCCGGGTAGCCATTGCGCTGCAAGGCGGGTCTGATCGCTACGGCGGCGCCGCCACCATCAGTCGGTTCGGCGACAAAGCCAATCATCTCCCGTAAGAGAAGTGCTTTCGGGCAAGTTCCGCAGGTTCAAGGAGATCGTTGACGGCGCCGCCACTTGGGAGCTGCGTCGAGTGCATGGTCGAGCTTGCCGCCCAAGGTACGTGGCTTCGAAATGCGTGCGATTGCGCCTCATTCAAGACCGGTAGCGGGTGGTCGCCGACATACAACGGGGCGCCGGCGACTGAAACGAACCCGTCGGCCACGACGGAGCAATCCTGCCGCCTGACCAGGCGCGTGGAAAAGTATCACAACGGTGACCACAGCGTCGCTTCAGGCCGTCAAAAGCTATTGCCGTGCGTCAAGGCGGGCTAGGTGACCCGTCGGAGGCCGGCACCAGCGGCTTTGTCGGGACAAGACCATGCTATTGGGATTTGGCCGCCGCAGCCGCGAGCATCGCTTCTCCCATCGCAATGGCCCCTTGGGCACGCAGCATTTCACCAGGGTTCTGAATGTCGCGCACCTCTTTGTTCTGGCTGAGTTTTGATTTTCCAACCAGGCCGGTGATCTCGATCTCCAGGGCGACGATTGCCTTGACCATCGTGTCGATGAAGTCCCTCGGCGCGTCGCCCATCTTCCATGGGACCGGCTGGGAGGTTTCTTGCATATGAGTGAGCTTCGCCACGTTGCGGCGCACATACCGCTCATCATCCCGGACAGTGATGCGTCCGTGGGCATGGACGACGAGATAGTTCCACGTCGGCACCTGCTTGTGGAATTCATGCTTGCTTGGATACCAGTTCGGCGAGATGTAAGCGTCGGCCGCACGGAAGATTACGAGAACCTCATCGCCATTGGCGACTTCCTCCCAGACTGGATTCTTGCGGGCAACATGGCAATTGAGGACGCCCTTGTCTCCCTTCGAGCGGTCGAGCTCAAAGGGGACGTGGTTCGCGTCGAGGATGCCTTTGCTGTGGGTGACCAGGATACCGAGCGGGTGTCTCTCGATAAGCTCGAACAGGGCGTTCTGATCGGGGACGGCAAAATGTGGCGGAACGTACAACGCTAAATCTCCTGTCGTGAATGGCGGCTGTTAGTGATCGGCGAAATCTTACGGAACGGGCCCCTGAATCTTCGCTGCCGTCGACGAGTGCCCCGGATCTCGGTGTCCACTACGCTCAAGCACCGCCATCGTGAAGTGGGCGGGCACATCAGATGCCGCCGCGTATGCGTGCGGTTGATCAGTGACAAGCCGCGCACTCTCGCCTTCGCTTAATATTACCACATGGGCACCTACCACAACGCTCAGGGCACCCTGACTGACCGAGATCAGCTCGCGCGTATCCGGACTATGAGCGTCCGCGGAAAACACGTCGCCCGGCATAATGACCCAGCTCCACAATTCGAACATCGTGCGCCCCGAGGTCGATGAATGAAGTTGTGCAAAGCTTCCCTTGGCGCTTGTCCAAAGTGTCCTTGTCTCTGTCCGCTCAATAGGAAGGCGAACTGTGGAAGCCTCGTCATTCAGCAAATCGGCCACGGAGAGCGAAAACGCCGCCGCCAGTCGGCAAAGTATGCCGATACTAGGGTTCGCCTTGCCTTGCTCCAGCGAGACGACGGTTCCTTTGGACAAGCCGCTCAGTTTTGCCAGTCGATCCAGGGTCAGATTTTGGTCGCGCCTCAAGTCTCGGATTCGAACCGCTATAGCTTTGCCAAGCACCTGCTCGGAACCCATCGCTGTCGTAACATCGGTCATTATATTGACTTAGGACCTCGGCTCACCTATTGTGGTCAGTATAATGACCAGGCCGAAATTGCAACTGCCCGTTAGGAAGGAAATGACCGATGCGTTTTGAGACGAAGGCGATCCACTGCGGCCGAGGGGTCGACGCGTCCACGGGGGCCGTATCCATGCCGCTGCACACCAGCACGACGTTCGAACGCGGTGTCAACGGGTCATTTCCGTCCGGCTTCGAATACACAAGGGATGGAAATCCTACACGCAATGCGTTCGAGGCGGCCATGGCGACGCTTGAGGGAGGGGAAGACGGCATCGCCTTCGCTTCGGGCATGGCCGCAATCGCTGCAGTATTCGAGAGCCATCCGTCGGCGGGTCGGATCGTTCTGCCGGATGACATGTATTTCGGCATTCGTTCGCTGATCGAAGAGACCGACATTGGGTCTCGCTTCGACTTTGCCCCAGTCGACATGCGCGATTTGGACGCTTTGCGCGCCGCGGTGACATCGAAGCGGACTGGCCTCGTCTGGATCGAGACGCCGTCAAACCCGATGATCCGCGTTGTCGACATTGCGGCCATCTGCGCAATCGCGCACGAGGCAAACGCCTTGGCGGTGGTGGACAATACGTGGGCCACCCCAGTGCTTCAACTGCCACTCGAAATCGGGGCAGACGCGGTGATGCACTCGGCGACAAAGTACATTGGCGGCCACTCGGATTTGATGGCCGGTGTCGTCATTGTCCCAAACGCGTCACCCCTCGGTCGCCCATTGCGGATGGTCCAGAAACACAAGGGCAGCGTCGCAGCGCCCTTCGACTGTTGGCTGGCGTTGCGGGGTCTGCAGACATTGCCGGTCCGCATGCGCGCCCATTGCGAAGGCGCCCAGAAAGTGGCCGAGGCCCTGGCGTCTCATCCCCGCGTCGAAAAAGTGCTCTTTCCTGGTCTGCAAACTGATCCGGGACACGATCTTGCTACGCGGCAAATGAGCCATTACGGAGCGATGCTATCTTTTATCGTCGAGGGCGGAGCCGATGCTGCAATGGCCGTGGCCGGCCGCCTGAAGGTTGTTGTCCGGGCGACAAGCCTTGGCGGGACGCATTCTCTGATTGAGCATCGCGCATCCGTTGAAGGTGCGAAGTCCAAAGCGCCAGGTGGATTGCTGCGAATTTCTGTAGGGCTTGAACATCCTCAGGACATTATCGATGACCTGATGCAGGCCCTAGGCGAAACCTGCAAAGCGGGAGTCCAATGACGGGTGCAAGACTCTGGCGCCGCTTTATGTGGCGGCTGGCGCAGCCGACGATCGGCAGAACAATGTTCCTGCTGAGTAGAACGCACGTCCTCTGGTGAACCGCTATCGCCGTGTCGCATCGTCTCGGGCGCGTGGTCGCATGGGTGATGAACGTCTTCGGGTTTCTGGACGATGGCCACGCGCTCGACCGGAAGCGGAAATACCCAGATTTGCCGTTGACCTACTGCTGCTCGACCTCGTCGGAGATCGCGTTCAACAGATGGGATGGATGTGCTGGCACTACGGCAGTTTGACAAGCCGGCCATCGGGGCGCTAGCACCGTCCAAAGCCAAGAGTCGCAGGGCAGAACTGACCGCACCAAGCGGGCTGCGGGACCCATCAGCTAACGGCCAGGTTGGTACCTCAACGCGCATCAGCACCGTGGATGCCACATTGTCCTTGTTGCGAGCGCGATCTCGGAACTTCGTTGTGACGCAGTCAGTGCACAGAGCCGCACCGCTGCAAGCAAATGAGCGGAAGAACGACACCCAGTGGAGGCGAGAAGTGATGCGGCGTCAAGATCCTCCGCGCTTTGCGGCAAACACACTGATCCCTCTTCACAACCCGGTCTTTCGTTCTATCTGGACAGCCACGCAGATATCCAGCCTTGGCTGGCTGGTGCAGAGCGTGGCTATAAGCTGGCTCATGGCCACGATTTCAGCCTCCGATCTGATGGTTGCGCTCGTACAGGCTGCATCGACACTGCCCGCGTTCTTCCTGTCGATCCTTGCTGGAGCCATTGCAGACAGCTTCAGCCGCCGTGGCGTGATGCTTGCCGGACACTGCCTGATCGCACTGGCATCCACGGCGCTGGCACTCTCTGTGGGACTGGGCTTTGCTAGTCCATGGCTGATCCTGGGACTGAGTTTCTTGGCCGGATGCGGCTTTGCCTTGAACGATCCAGCCTGGCACGCCTCGGTCGGCGATATCCTGGAAAAGCGCGACATACCCGCTGCAGTGACGCTGATGTCGGTGGGGTACAACGTGGTTCGGAGCATAGGACCGGCGCTGGGCGGTGTAATCTTAGCTTTGCTGGGCCCCCTTACGGCTTTCGCCCTCGCTGCGCTAAGTGACCTGGTCCCGTTGAGCGCTGTTTTGCGCTCACAGTGGCAAGTTCGCTCTTCGCCTCTTCCGCGCGAGCGGATGACTACGGCCATTCATGATGGCATGCGATTCACGGCGATATCCTCAGAGATCAGAGTGGCGATCGTGCGTGCAACCCTGTTCGGGCTATCAAGCATCTCGATCCTTGCTTTGCTCCCCCTCCTGGTTCGCGACCAACTGGCGGGAGGGCCAATTGTGTACGGCGTGCTATTGGCCGGCTTCGGCACAGGCGCCTTCATCGCCGGCATTGGCAGCAGCTACTTGAGACGCATCACGTCCCAGAACCGATTGATCACGCTCGCATCCGTTGCTTGCGCAACGTGCTGCCTTTTGATGGCCCTCACATCGTCGGTGGCTGTGGCGGCGATCGCGCTTGCAATCGGTGGCGCTGGCTGGGTTGTCACCTGGACCGGAACCGACGTGTGTGTGCAGTTGGCAAGCCCAAGGTGGGTCGTTGGTCGCACCCTGTCCATTTATTACGCCCTGACCTACGGCGGCATGGCAGCGGGTAGCTGGATCTGGGGTGCTGTCGCGCAGTACTATTCGCTGACGTGGGCTTTGGAAGGTGCTGCAGCGGCACTGTTGCTGGGCGCGGCTGTGGGAAAGCTATTGCCGGTGCGGCTATGGGAGGAATCGGATCAAGCGGCCGTCGACTTCAGGCCACCAGAACTGGCCCTCCCTTTGAAGCCCAGGAGCGGTCCGATCGTGATCAAGGTGGAGTACTCGATACTCGAGGAGAGTATCGATGAATTTCTGAGCTGCATGCGCGAAAGGCGGCGCGTTCAGAGCCGCGCCGGTGCGCGGGACTGGACCCTCCAGCGAGACCTTCAGAAGTCGACGCTTTGGACCGAGACATTCCGCACGCCGACATGGACGGACTATCTTCGTCTAAACCATCGACTAACGGTGAATGACAGGGACATAGGCGAGCGCCTTGCCGCTCTGCACATGGGTGATTCTCCGCCTCGCATCTCACTTTCAATCGAGCGGTCGACAAGCCCCGCCCCCGGCAGCCAAGTCCAGCCTGTGCCTTTTGTATCGCGCCCGTGAGAAAACCAAGACTTGTCTGGGCTTGCAAACGGAACGAGCTACTCCTTAATTTGCCTGCCCGGATTGCAAATCGTTCCGGCCGGTTAGGCGAACATGAGGATTCGCGTGGCAATTATGTCCATCACGGGTCCCATGTTCAGCCCGAGACCCCCCTCTCTGCCGCCAGATCGGCTTGAGCACGGATTCAGGTCGCCTGTCCTTTGCATAGCGGCGGGCAACGAATAGCGAGGGGGCGGAGGGTATCCCCGTCTGTGAAGCGGGCAGAGGAGGATCCGCAAGGCGGGTTGCTGGGGAGACGGCCGCGCGCCTCTTTCCGCCTAGTTTTCTCCGTTACAAAGTCCCCCGGGACGGACTGCCAGTTCACGCCAGGGCCAACAGCATGCTCGCACGGGCGACCGCCGCGTCTGCCGGTCCTGCGAGTAGAATAAGATCGGGAAGTGCGGCTTCATCCTCGATGCCAGAACTCGCGTCGCCGTACCGCGGCCGCCAGAGCCCCTTGCGCTGTCACGAGTCAGCCCACCTTTCTAGCTGGCAGCGCATCGGGAGCCGATCCGCAGCACCTGTCGGCGCGCCTTCCGTGTCAACGCAGAACATGGTGCATATTCCCAGCGCTTTTTGACAGAGCGAACTACAAAATGCAGAACACTGACTCTCCGCCAAATGAATGCTGCGAGCAAGCAGCAGGCGGAGGAACTCCGTCTGGGCTGAGTATGTGTTTCAACGCAGACAAATAAATTATAGCCAGTTCACGAAACGCCGGGCCCGCTCCTCTGGCGTCCGATCATCCAGGAAATCCCCTCGGCGCGCACCACGCCAGACACCTCCTTGCCGATTTGATGCTCAAGCACCGGCCGCCAAGGCACCAGCGTGAACTCGCGCGATTTCTCGATGACACCGTATTTTCCGCCGGCGAGCTCGACGCAGCAGCGCAGCGTTCCGTCTATTCGATTGCCATGCTGCGCTTCAGAATACGAGAGCCCGAGTTCGTCCGAGAGCTGACTGGCAACACGGTTCAGCTCTCGTTGGCGCAGCATTGAAAGCATGTTGGCGCGATAGATGACCCGATCCTGCGCATCATGGGCAAGACCTTGCGCGATCAGCCACTGCTGTCGGCGGGCCTGGATCTGACGTACTTCGCGACCGAAGCCAGAGTCGCGCAAGGACTCAGGGTGGGCTGATACCAGCTCCTGGTCGATCCAGGTGGCGCCGTCGAAGCCTACTTGGCTCTCCAGCGGCATTGATGAGAGCTTGTCGACGACAACAGGCTGGGCCCTCGCTCGCTGACGCTCGTAATCCGCAACGCGGTTGAGATGGTCGGGCGCGACTGTCCATGTGCCGTCCGGCTCGCGCTCGACGCCACCGGTCGCACGGCGGATCGCCTCCAGTCGCCGCACGTGCGTTTCGGCAAAGCGTTCGGTGGCCGAGGGGTCATGCTTGAGATGGATATCGATGCTGTAGCGCCCGTCGTTGACCGTGGCGATGCCGGCAATTGTGCGGTCGACTTTTCTTGGCCCGGTGTCCCTCGGCCTGACCCGCACTATGCAGCCCTCTGGTGTCGGTTGGGTGGCCTCGCCTTTGCCGATATCAAAATAGTGGCTTTTGCCGTCCACGCCGTCGACGACGAGGTAATGGCGGTCAGTGATTTCGTCGGCCAGCCCGCGCCCGACGACACGTCCGACCACGGTTTGAGCCGACCCGTCGGATCGATCGTGGATAAGATGGTCGGCGGCACTGCGGACGAGCCCCTTGCCGGTCAGCTCGCGATGGATGGTCTTGACGATATCGCCGCGCGCGCCGATGCGGCGTAGCGTGGCTTCGAGCTCATCCTCCAGGCGCCAGCGACCGGCAGGCATCTCCCCGGCGAGGCCCATCCGCTCGAGCTTGCGCAGGCGGCCCTGGTGCAGCGTCTGGCGAAAGGTGTGTCGGCTGGCCAGTGAGACACACCCCTCATCGTCGCGCATGCGCATCAGCTGCCGGTCGATGCTGGTGAAGCGTTCCTGATCCATCTCCTGGCGCAAGCGCTGCTCGATCTCGCGGTCGGTGCGCGGGCCAAGGTCGAGGCTAACCAGTTCGGCTGCGCGCTCGCGCAAGCCAGAGGAGATGTAGTCACGCGCTATGACGAGGTTTTCGCCGTGATCATCCCTGCCGCGCACGATGATGTGGGTGTGGGGATGGCCGGTGTTGAAATGGTCGACGGCCACCCAGTCTAGCGTGGTGCCGAGGTCTTCTTCCATTTGCGCCATGAGGCGCCGGGTGAGCGGCTTCAGGTCATCATACTCGATACCGTCTTCAGGGGCGACGATGAAGCGGAACTGATGACGGTCACCGTTCGCGCGATCGAGAAAGGCCCTGCCGTCCGCGCGGTCATTGTCGGCAGCGTAGAGCTCGCCACGCTCGCCTTCCCGGGTGACGCCGTCGCGCTGGAGGTAGCGGAGGTGCGCACGAGCCCCGTCGGCTCCCTTGCCGGCCAGCTTGACGATGCGTGCCTTGACGACTGCGCGCCGCTGCCGAAACGCCGCGTCGCGGTCGCGCGCTCTAAGAACGGCGGCAGCGGCCCCGCCGCGCCCCACCCGGCTTCCGATGAAGCGGCTGCCGCGTCCGCTCCTGCCGCCTGCTCGGTTGATCGCGGCCTGCACCTGGCCAGCGTAGCGTTTGCCCGCCTTCGAGCCGCGCGAGCCAATTTTGCCGAGCTTCGGCGTGAATTCGTCATCCTGCAAGCGGCCTCCGATGAACCAGCAGCAAAATCAGAAGCTTGCCCGCCAGACCCTCCTGGACCCGGAGGCAACCTCCTGGAAAAACGATGTGCAGACAAACACTTCGCCGCCTCCAGGAGGCGCTGCCTTTATCTTGCCTTCCGCGGACCTGCCTCCCTGCCCCCGCCCGAACCACGGTAGCCGCTGCCCTCACCTGCGATCCGGCCGGCCTGATCTTGCTCGCTCCGATCCGAGCGGCACCAGGAGTTGGCCATTCGGGCCGGTCACGGAAACACCGTTTCGGAGAAAAAACAGCGACTGCCCGGACGGGATTCCCGGCGCGCTTTTGGAACGGGATTTGCCGGTGAGCGCGTCCATATCGCCGGCCGAAATGCCCGCCGCCTTGATCTCTTCCAGATACGAAACCGTCTCGCTAGGCAGCGGTCGCCCGCGCTGCAAATGCTGTTCGTAGCGCTCCGGCCCAGCGTTATAGGCTGCAAACAGGCCTGGAAATCCGAAGCGGTCATACATGGCGCGCAGATAGGCAGTGCCTGCCAGAATGTTGTCGCGAGGGTCGTGCGGGGCGGCTCCCAGGCCAAGCTCTGCGCGCAACTCCTCGTAGGTGCCTGGCATCACCTGCATGAGGCCAATGGCGCCGGCGCTCGACGTGACCGGCCGCCCATTGAGCTTCGTCTGCCCCCGGCTTTCGGCATCCATGACGGCATAAATCCAGGTTTGTGGAATGCTGAAACGCCGGCTTGCTTCGGCTACGAAGGGCTGCCATCTTGCAAGCTGCGGACTATGGGAGATGACGACCGGCTTCGTGTTGGTCGCGGCGGAACAGGAGCATGGTGCGAGACACGCCATGCTCAGCATAAGGAGGGTCACTCGGTCCATAGCGGCACGAGCCTCCCGATGATGTTTTCGGTCGGCACCGGCCCGAAATAGCGGCTGTCGAACGAGCGATCTTTATCGCTGCCGAGCAGGAAAACCTCGTCGGCGGCGAGTTTTCGGCATGCATTCCACCAAGGCAGCGGACGGTGCTGCGTGTCGGTTGCAAGCCGGCGCGCGGCTATCTCGCCGCCGATGATGATGGCGTCGCCGAAGGTGCAGACATGCTCGCCGGGCAGCGCCGCAAGGCGCTTGATCAGCGGCACGTTGCTGGGCAGATAGAAGCGTTCGGCGGCGAGATCGGCGACCGGTCTTGGTGGGCGGACGAGTACGAGATCACCACGAGCGGGCGATCTGGATGCGACGCGATAGAGGCCGACCGGCGCACTCGCCGAGGCGTTCCAGACCAGCCAGGGCGATGGTTTGCCGAAGGCGGCGAAGCCGATCAGGCCAAGGCCGATTGTGGCAACGACGATCGTCTTGCGGGCTCGAATGCGCCGCAGATGGCTGCCGATCAGACGGATGGTGGGACGCCGGCTCATGAGCGGCCTCCCTCACCGGCCGAGCCGGATTCGTGCGCGCCATCCTCGGGCGCGGTCTCCGGCGCGTGCCCCTTCGACCAGTCGTCGAGTTCGTCGATGTGATAGCGGACATAACGGCCGTGCTTGCGGAATTGTGGGCCACCGCCTTTGAGGCGCATCTTCTCCAGCGTGCGCTGGGACAGCCCGATATAGAAGGCCGCCTGCGCGGTGTTGAGAAACGGACTGCCCTTCTTGGCGCGGGCTGCGCGTTCGTTTTCGTCGTCCATGATGATCCTCGGTTCGTTACGGGCAAGCGAGGCGAGGATCGGCGAGCGAGATCGTTTTGGGGACGGGCGAAGAGTGGGGGGCGAGTTTTCGCCGCCCCCTTCGGCGGCCTCACGGGTCCTGAGAGAGGACCCCGCGCCGGTGGCGGCGCGGGGCTTTCCGGATCGGCCGGTTAGTCGACCGGGTTCCAGATGATGGCGTAAGTGTCGTCGTCATCCTGGCCGGCGGCGCGGCCGAGATTGGCGTAGAGCTTGCGGGGGCCAAACTCGGGGGCGGCAATCGACAGGCTCACATAGTCCTTGCCGGAGGTCTCGCCGGTGCGGATCCAGCCCGCACCCACTTCGACCCCTTGCGTCAGCACCCGGAAGTCGGGATGGGTGTCGGCGCTCTTTGCCTGATTGGGCACGATATCGATGTCGGCGCGGACGCTGAGCGTCTTGAGCTGGCCTTTGTAGCCGCCGTTTTCCTGTTTGGTGACGTATCCGATCGCGGTCATTTCCAGTCTCCTCTTGGTGCTCGCAAGGGACCATTCCCCTGCGATGGCGGACCGTGATGGGCGCGTCCGGACCGCCGGAACCGGGACGGCCGCAGCGATAGCGGAGGACCCGCGCGGGCAGCTTTTTTGAAGCGAAGCGGCGCGAGGAAGCCGCCGCAGGCGGCGGGGAAAAAAGCTGCCGGCGAGGGTTTCGGGCGGGCCTGATCCGCCCATAGGTCGACAAGCCAGCCGCAGGGAATGGTCCCCGAGACACAATGGAGACAGGTGGCGCGATCGGTGACACAAGAAGCCGGCCGCAATGCAGAGCGCCGGCTGCGCGGGCTCTGTCGGCAACCGGATCGGACAATTGGCCCCATGGGCCTTTGGCGCCTCAGCAAGCAACCCGGCGAGGTGCGGGGCTGCCGAAATGGGGCGAACTGGCGTCGGAATTTCTCGCGCGCGGCACTGGCTCGACAAGACGCCCAATCGGCAGCCGGCGTGGCCCGTAGCGGCGCGCGCGACCTGAGCGGCGGTAATCGAGAGAACCGCCGCTCGGGCCCTGATCGACTATTCGCGCACGAACAGCGGCTGCACTTGTGTCCACTGATCGGGGTGCGGAGCCGCTGCGGCTGGTGTAGCTTTCGGCCGGGAATTTCATCCAGCGCGGCAGCCAGGTCTCGACCCAGGGGCGGCCATTCTCGCCCGCCAGGAAGTCGCGGATGATGTTCTTTTGCGTCTTGACCTTCTCGGCGACATTGCCGTCCGCGACCAGCTTGCCGCCGACGTCGGCCAGCATCGAATTGGCGATTTCCTTGTCGCGCAAGAGGTCGAAGAAGGCATCGTCCGGTTGCCACCATATGCCCATGTCGACGTTCAGGTGGTTGCCGAGCGCCTCGACGACGGCGCTGCCGGCTGCAAGCGTCTCGGCCACGACAAAGGGTGAGAACGCGCATGACATCGTCGTCGCAGAGCGCCAAGAGGCGCGCGAACACGCCGGCGATAGCAACGGCGTCGCCATTGCCGCCGGCGACCAAGCTATCCTCATCCGGTGATCCGAGCAGGGCCAATACCTCGCGCCGCTTTTTGCCGAATGCGGCTTCAGCCTTGCAGCCGGCAAGGCTGGCAGTCACCGTCTCGTTGGCTGCGCGCTGCGGCTCAGGCCGCACCTGCCACAGGCCCGAACCGGTGATGGCGTGCGCCACCACGAGGCGCAGCGCCACGGCGGGATGGTCGAGCATGGCTGCGCGCACGGCGGCATGGCGATGCAGATCGATATAGTTGTGCATCGGGCCGGTGACTTCGGGGCGCGGCAGCTTGGCGGCTGTTTCTTCTTGCTCGCCGCCCTCGCGGGCGCGGCGGGCTTCCTTGCGTGACAGCCAGCCCTCGTGACACTCGACCTCGCCGCGATGCGAGACAGTGATGACGATCTTGCCGCCCTTCTTCTTCGGGGTCTTCTCGTGGTCCATGCGTGGAAATACTGGCCCGGTTCCAGCGCACAACCTCGCTCCAGCCCTCGTTGAGATAGGTGTCGCGTTTGGTGGCAATCGCTTCGTTCTGCTTTTGCCAGAACAGGTCGGCATCGGCGAAATAGCTGTCGTCGCCGAACAGGTCCGAGGTGATCAGGCCGGGATACTCCTCGATGGCAAACAGTGCCACCTTGGTGGAAATCGACTGGCCGCCGAACAGCCATTGCTTCAATTGATAGCCACGCGGCGCGTATTGATCGGGATCGGCACAGAGTGCCAGCCAGTCCTTCTGCTGCGCCTTGGAAGACATGGTGAGATGGCGCACCGGCTCGGTGTCGATCTCCTCGCGCCGATAGGCTTCGCGGATTTTGGGCAAGAGGTCGCCAAGCGCCAGAATGCGTTTGACCTTGAGATCAGTGATGCCGAAGGTCACAGCGATGTCGAGAACGGTGCGGCCTTGCCTGACAAGCCGCGAAACGTCTCCCATTGCCATACTTCGTCAGGATCGAGGCGGGCGAGGTTTTCGATCAGGAAGCTTCGAGCGCATCGGCGTCGTCACCGTCCTCCATGATGGCGCAGGGCAAGGGATCGCCTTCACCGCGCTCGTCGGCAAGCGATTTCGCGGCGAAATAGCACCGCCTGCCGGGTTGTCCCCGCCGCGGCGGCCGAAGGCCGCCGCGGCGGGCGGGGTTTTGCGCCTATAGGCGCTGCTGTTCCGCCGGGTGGGGCGGGCGG